>JBGSJT010000307.1:0-33929 GCA_041741715.1 Pirellulaceae bacterium
AAAAATCGCGGCATCTTCCTCGGCCAAACAAGAAGGCGCTCCAGCCGCCCAGAGTGATTGTCTTAAGTGCACGTGAACGAAAAAAGATCGAGACTCTCAAATGCAAAACCGCAGCATGAAAAATCCTTCACGGCGTTGGGCCAGCCCCCAAACCCCCGGGATTTTGCGCTTGGAGCCATTAACAAATTGGCTAGGCTGTGGCTGCGGTAGCGGCTGAGTTTGATGTAATCTCACTCAGCCCACTACCGACTTTGGTCAACGGCAATGGTGCGGCGCTCGAGGTGCTTCCCAGCAGAGCTCTATCCTCCGCAACATCATTGTCAGCATAGCTCGTGTCTGATGGCGGTGGCGAATCCGAGGTAGGCTTCTCTCTGGCTGCCGCTCGAGCCGCCGCGCGCCGCTGGCGAGCTTCGACAAGTTTCCGATCGCGCTCATCAAAGATCGCTTGTTGACGGCCTTCGAGCATCGCTTGAAGGGCTCGGGGATGAAGGGCTCGGGGACACAGCATTTCCAGATGTAACGGTGTAAGTGTGGGAAAGCCTGGCATTACAGCTTGTCTAGGCGATACGTGCAGCGAGTTGGCTCGGCCCCAGACCGAATGAGAATCCCGCATGGCTATGGTGTCTGAGTTGGGTCATCACCAAATAAGACGCAACGCTGCACCAATTGCCCCATGGTTTGCAAAGTTGCAATTTCGTCAGGCGCGAATACTTCCGCGCAAGTAATTGCCAGCCATGATCGGGGATCTCCTGGGAGTCGCAACGGAATATTTGCGCGCAATTAAGGAAAGATGGCGCTAACTACAATTCCTCACAGATATTCCGTCCATTTTTTCATCCGCACACGCTCTATGAAGAAGCTGTGTCCCTAGCAGCACTCGCTGAAGAGCGCACGAGTTCGCCAAGCAGTGACTTCAGTATCAAGGTCTTCGGTGATGCTTGAAATCAGTGTCGGAGAAACATCCACGCCATAGAGATCCTGCACAATCTCTTGGATATCGCGGGTGGTCATGCCCTTGGCGTAGAGCGCGAGAATCTTCTCGTCGAACCCAGAAACGCGCCGCTGATGTTTGCCAATAATTTGTGGCTCGAACGTACCATTACGATCCCTCGGCGTTTCGAGAGTGACGTCACCCAAGTCGCCTTGGACGGTTTTTTGGTTGTGGCCGTTACGTCGATTGGACGTGGATTTTGGCGAAGGAAGGGGCTGGGGAGAAACCACATCTGCGGCGGCACTGCGGCGAACAAGGTGAACGTCCATTTCCGCATTGAGCAAGGGAAGTCCGGGGTCACAGCTTGTTTGGGCGCGTTGTGGAGCAAGTAACCTCAGCCCTGGCCAGAATGCGAGTCCGGCATGGCAATATTGGTTGAGTTCGGTTCGACGCGCACGGATGAGCCGAGTTCAACCAAGCGAAAGATGTGCCTGAACGCAACTTACAGACAGTAGCGTCGACGTGCCAGCTCAAAAGATGTGGCTGGTGAGAGCTGGTGAGGGATAATGCAGGCTTGCCAGAGCTCGAGCGAACAGCGGTCCAAAAGAAATTCCGCTAATGGACGCTCAACAACTCTCGAGCTTCGCGGCGCATGTGAAAGCGGCGACGACGGACCAGAGATCGGCTGTGGTCTATGGTCTGAGACCGACCAGCCACGTTGTGAAAGAGTTTACCGAATCTTTGCACCAGCTCGCCCCACGCGTCCGTATCAAGCGAGAGGCGCGCCAGCAGAGGTGGGATGTGCTTGGGCGTTGAACCCGACTTGCCCAAGACTGCTTGCCGCGCCGTCCAGTCCAACAGTTCCAAGTAATCGATCCGAGACATCGCCAAGAAGCCTTTATCGCTACAGCGATGGCCTGTTTTACACGGCTGAGCACCCAACACATCGCGCAGTTCGTCGATCTGGACCGGTGACAGCATGCGATCTGGGTCAGTGCCAGACTTTCTGTCCACCGTATCTGCCTGCTGTGCTTGCAGACGACGCTGCGCAGACGTGTAGTCGCTGGCTTCGAGCGTCTGAGCCATAGCGGCCCGAATTGGATTGAGATCTACGTAAGCTGCACAAGCCAGCACGGCCGCTTCATCGAGCAAGCGCACCGCCTTGTAGCGGCTCTGAAAAAACTTACCGTTTTCTTCATCTTCGCGATTGGCGCGCATGGCGATATGCTGACACAGCAGCCGCATCCACCAGGAAACATCGCTCAGACGCGAGCGGATTTGCAAAAGTCGCTGTGGATTATTGCAAATCAGATTCAGCTCAGTTTCGTTGGGCTTAAGTGGCATTCCCCCTGCTCTCTTTTTGGGCGGGCAGAGCGACAGCCAGCGCCGAGCCACTTCGCGATCACTCCAAATCTGCACCACGTCGGGCCGCGATCTAAGTACTAAATGGAAGTGATTGGAAAGTATCGAAAAGCCACACAGGTCGATCCCCATGGCCGACGCGAGATGCTCGAGTCGTTGTTCGATCCACCGCTTACGATGGTCGTAGTTGCGTCCCGTCACTGGATCGTTACCCAGCAGGAAGCAACGCCGGACGACTCGCCCCATGACGTGCAATATCGCAATTTCATCTGGTGCGAATACTTCCGCGCGAGTCATTCGAGCCATGGTCGGGAATCTTCTGTGAGTGGGAACATTGGCGCGCAACTAAAGGAAGACGACCCTATCTACCACTCCTTACAGAAATTCCGCCTATTTTTTTCACTGGCGCACGCTCTATGAAGAAGCTGTGTCCCTAACCGCTCTAGCCCGGAGGGCGACACATTGCGATTTTGTGTCGGCCTCCGGCCTTATGGCGATGTTGTTGCCATTGGTCCGGTGGCTCACGCCACCGGCAGTTCTTGTTCCGGCCTCCGGCCTATCCCTTTTGCTAGTAAGTCCGCAGGCCCTAATAGCCTGTGTCCCTAATACCCTGAAGAAGCTGTGTCCTTAACCGCTTGTCCCTAACCGCTCTTCCTATGAAGAAGCTGTGTCCCTAATAGCCCTAATAGCCCGTTTTTGTCAGCGGCCAGCAGCTTTTCTGATGCGGGACGTCCAATCTGTAGTCATGGGTGATCGGCAGCCAGGGCATTCTGTCGTCGGCTGGCTTATTCAATTGCTTACCGCGAGTAGGTTTCAACTGTAATCATCAAATTCTTACGAATCGTGATTACCCTGGGTCTTGGTACTTTCACGCAACAATCGTAATTCTTCACGTAAACGGTCAGCTTCTTGTTCAGCTTTCAGCCGCGCTGTAGCTTCATTCTCGAGTTCTTCTTCGGCAGTGCACAAGCGTTGGTTCGTGTCTGGTTGAATAAACTCCAATTCGCCGTCGTTGAACCGCAGTTTGAGCCCTAGCTGTTCACTCGTCAGTGATCCATCGGGCTGACGCGGTATACTTTGGTAGGCGCCATCAACAAGCCGATTGCCTTGCAGTGGCGGTTCCAAATAATCTTTGGTGGGATCAAACAAGAAGTATTCCTGGACGCCAATTATGGCGTAGATTTCAGGCTTGACCTCCAAGTCCCTCTTCTTAGTCTTCTTGGAAGTGGTTTCGATAACAAAGTTCGGCGCGAGTCGCTCGATCCAAGTGCGATAAATCCGCCGCTGAACTTGCTTCAGTCCTTTCGTGAAAAACACATCGGGAACGATAAATTTCTTGTTGTTGCCAGGTTCGTAATAGACCAGCAAATCTCCGCTGACGTATACCTTCTGGCCAGCAAAAAAACGTTTCAGCAACTCAATTTGCCGAAACATGGCGTCGCGATGTAAATCGGTTTCACCCATTGGTTTCCCATCGGATTCCGGATAATTAATCGCGGTGGTAAACGAAGCAACAGACATTGGCAATGGCTCCCTGGACAAGTCGTCAGTTCGATTATAGCGACAGTCCACGCGAAAATCACCTACTTTCGTCGAACCATGCGTTTCAAGCTTCGTAGGCCAAAGTGTTCCCTAGTGCAATCAAGTTTTTGGCTTGATGAATAGCACTTCGGCGCGCTCGATCCAACCCTTCCGCAAGTCAACACGAAACCAACCGTCGCTATTCTTGGGGTGGAAGCGAACAGGCGAGCGCGGACCATATTCGGCCAGGTCATATTGCTTCCAGGTCTTACCCATGTCGGGTGAAATGACAATCCCCGTAGCATACGTCGAGGCTGGCGCGCAATGTCCGGCCAGAATCACACCATCTTCAATGATCATGTTGGCCAATTCGAACTCAGGATTGAACAGCAACTTGTGTTTGGTCGGGTCTGCCAAGTCATGCGGGGCGCAATGAAAGATGCCCCGGTCGTACTTTTCTTCAGATCGCTTAGGGCCATTGGCGTCCGCCGCCCAATAGAGTTGACCGTCGACAAAGTTAATCCCTCCCGACTTGTAGCGAGAATTGGCGTTGACCGACACGATCACTCGCCAGTCCCAACGATCGTTTCGCGTATCGTAAGTGCCTCGCAACCAGTGACATTCGTTACCCAACCCGCGATCAATATCGCCGGTGCAAGCATAGAAGGCACGTTCAAAAGGATTGTAAACGACCGCATGGACGTGCCGACAGATGACAGGGTTTTCAGGATTGCCAAGATACGCATCCGGCTGTGTCCCTTGCTCCTGGAACTTAGGATTTCTTCCAAACGAGTAAGCGAGCTTGACAGTCTCTCCGCCATCGGTCGAGTAATAAATGTTGACCGGTACAGCACCACCCAACACGTTGCAGTAGTTTCCCCAGACAAGTATCTCTGCACCGTCGATGTCCCAGGTATGAATGCCGTCGAGCGAATGAAAATACCAACCCGGCTCGTCTGGATTCTGTGGAGTATGAGGGAGATAATCGCGTCCCTGATGATCCTTGACGATTACTTCGCGATGTGTCGCAAGGTTGTCGGTGCTCAGAAACAATTTCTCGCGCGTGGCCCACAGGACGTTCCCGTTTTTCAGTATGCAACTGAATGTGATCTGCTCCGCTTCGGGAAAGGGAGTACTGTGCACCCACGAGATACCGCAATCGTCCGACAAGAAAACTTGACCATCGCCAAACGCGAAGGCTTGGTTATTTCGTTGCGAATCAATATAGGGTCCTTCGGGTGCCAAGCGGCACCAGAAGTGATCGGTCTCACGCGTTGCCGAGGCATGGAGTTTAGAAAGATTCGGATTCAGTATACTCCCGAGGGCGGCCACACTAGCAGCCGTACCCAAAAACTGACGGCGATGAGTGGGTCTGAGTATATTCATGCTTGATACGACTTTTGCGATACTAAGGGACACTTATAGCACTCACCGTCTTGCCACCAACCGGAGCATTTCCCATTGGCCAACCGGGCAATTCGCCACACGCCTGCAGCGCTAGTATAGCAAGGGCGGTCCCGGCATTGGAAATCAGATTGCCCGCGTCATTAACTGGTGAACGACTAAACCATTTGCCGCTGCTCCGCTGATGCGTGCGCAGCCACTCCACTCCTCGTTTCAACCGCAGGTCATCGGCCGCGACTCCCGATTCACGCGCGATGACAATTACCAAACCTGTTCCGTATCCGTCGCTGGTTTTGATGTCCAACGGCTGCCCGTCGTTTCGCTCAAGCCCTTTCCAATCGGTGAGGAAGCCCGAGGTCGACCAACCACCGTCGTCAAGTTGCATCGCAAGCAGCTCGTCCAATGTGGATTGGCGTTCGATTTCGTTAACGAGGCCCGCGACGCGTAGTGAGCACCAAGCCAACATCGCGCGATGGTGTAGCGACTGGGGTGGGTTGTTTTTGAAGTATTCGCGAATCTTTTTCAATCCAGCCTGGGCGGGCGGGGTCTCGGCATAATCGTCTGCCGCGCAGCCTACGGCCAGTGTGGCCAAGGTGACTCCGTAATGATCATCGATTTCCATCGGGGCGTAGTCGCAATGAGGCCAATTCCATCCGCCATCCTCGCGTTGTACGGTCCACATTATATCTAGCACTTCCCTCGCCACTGGGCTGAGCTGACCACTGGTTTGCAAGTCGTTGAAAGACAAACCAGTTCCGACCACGATGGGCCAGAAGCCCTGTGCCTCAGTGGGTTTCTTGTTCACCCATCGCACTTTCGGATAGTCTTCGTAGAAGCGGCGAACTTCTCCCGAGTCAGCTAGCAGAGTACCGAGCGCGGGCCGCGCTACCATATAAAACAAGTTGCTGTGGCAAGTCGCGCAGTTTTTTGTTTTCTGCCAATTCAGCGCAGAACGATCGAGATACTCTGCTGCTTGCATGGCCGAGAAATGCTCGGCAAGTGGTTCGTCTGCGGAGATCTCTGGCAGGCCCTCTTCCACATCGGCTAATGTAAATGGTTGCTGCGCGACTACGCGGCTGCTTTCCCCACACAACAATAGAATTAAACCAACAACAGCCAAGCAGAAAAACCGGCCAGTCGGAAGAAGTTTTAGTATCATGTTTTCGCTATCTCACTCTCAAAAGAATTTGGCCGATGTTAGACTATGAGGCATTAGAATAGCACCCGACACATTCTACCTTTCTCTATAACCGCAACTGCACATCGAACCGACATGACGAACAAACGACTAATTGTAGGAGTCGACGCAGGTGGTACAAAGACAACGGCGTGGCTAGCAGCCATCCAATTTGTAAACGACAACTCATCCGACTACAACAGCCCGGGGTCATACAACAGCCCGGGGTCACAGCACATCTGACGGTATGTGGAGCAAGTAGCCTCGGCCCCAGGCAGAATGCGATATCAATATGGCAATGTTGGTTGAGTTCGGTACGACGTACACGGATAAGCTGAGTTCAGACTACCGAACGATTTGCCTCAACGCTATTGACGGAGAGTAGCGTCGACGAGCCAGCTCAAAAGATGTGGCCGGTGAGAGACAATGCAGACTGGTGAGAGATCGAGCTCATAGCGATCCGATAGAAATCCCGCTAATGGACTCTCAACAGTTATCGAGCTTGGAGGAGCATGTGAAAGCGGCGACTCGAAAGAGATGGAGAAGGTCGTAGTTCTTGCCCGTGATGGGGTCATCACTCAGTAAGAAGCAACGCCGCTCGACTCGCCCCATGAGGTGCAAAATCGCAATTTCATTAGGCGCAAAAACTAACGCGCGAGTCGTTCGAGCCATGGTCGGGGATCTCCTGAGAGTCGGAATGAAATATTGGCGCGTAACTAAAGGAAGACGACGCTATCCACCTTTCCTTACACAACTTCCGCCCATATTTTTCACTGGCGCACGCTTTATGAAAAAGCTGTGTCCCTAACCGCATGAAAAAGCTGTGTCCCTAACCGCATCCCTAACCGCACTAACCTCCCTAACCGCACTTCCCTAACCGCACTATGAAAAAGCTGTGTCCCTAACCGCATGTCCCTAACCGCCCTGTCCTTGGTCCAGTAGTCATGACCTGATGAGACGAAAATCCGAGCAACTTCAAGCGTTGGAGTCGCAGTCAGCGGGTTTGGTATGAGCCCTAAGCAAACGGGATCGCAGCCAGAGAATATGACCAAAGTGTAGGACGACCTTCCGAAGACGGCTTGAGAGGTAATGGATCTAAATTACCGATTTTAGATCGTTGATAAGTTGATCGAGCATTTGTTGTCGCCTTAGTTGCTCAGGCATGCGCAGGATCGCTGCCGGATGCCAAGTCGCCATCGTGCGTGAGCACCAATCCGTGGGTAACACCTTTCCTCGATCCTGAGTGATACGAAAATCGCGACCGAATAGTGCTTGTGCTGGAGTCGCGCCGAGACACACTACCACCTGCGGTCTAATCACAGCCAGTTCCGCTTCGAGCCAGGGCCGACAGGCGAAAATTTCGCGTGAATCAGGCTTTTTGTGCAGTCGCTGTTTGCCTCTCGCATTGGGATTCTGGACAAACTTGAAGTGCTTGACGACGTTGGTGACGTAAACTTCGCTACGCTGGATACTGGCCCGCTCCAACGCATCGTTTAGCAACATCCCGGCTGGACCTACGAAGGGATATCCGTCCACATCTTCACGATCACCTGGCTGTTCGCCCACGAGGACAATTCGCGCATTGAAGGGCCCTTCTCCGAACACCGTTTGAGTTGCACATTGATATAGATTGCAAGCCCTACAACCGCTGGCTGCTGCGCGCAGTGACGCTAAGTCCGATTGCGCAGGCATGTAGTTCATTGCCGTCTCAGCAAATCCTTCATGCTTCTGAAGCATCGACTCGACGCGTCTGGGAGCATTTTCCAAAAGCTCATGAATCAAGGACGCTTCAGGAAGTGTTGGCCAATGACGGATCGGCATCTCCCGCTTCATCATCGCAACCTTTACGCGAGCCGGATTAAAAATGGACGCGAAGTAAGTCCTCCACAGCCCTTCGAGCTCGTCACCGTCGGGTGCCTCACTAGCGGGCACGCCAGGCCCATACCGCAAATTGTGCTGATCCCAAACTACCGATTCATCTGGTGTGAGTATCGACCAGTTCATCCCTTTAAATCGCCGTGCAAAGAAGGGTGCTGCCACCTGCACGATACGATGGTCCGCGCGGTGCCAAGCGACATAGTTGTCTTCACCATTCGCATCGATAACTTTACGAAAACGCACGAATGCTTTCATCTTGTGAACGTCGCGCGTTACAGCCTTCTGCATCTGGGTCAGCGCGTAAATATCGTCGTCGGTCGTAATTGCTAGGAGATGCCGGTCTTCGTGCCGTAGTCTCCACAGAGTGCGATATAGCAATGGCCAACGCTGACTGTCGCGATGGCAGGCCACATTTTTAGCGATTTCCACGAACGCTTTGGGGACGTTAAAAGTTGATGTTTCCCGAGGAGCCTCCATCGACTTTGGTGTTTCGAACAATGACGGCTGAGCCTTCTCTGTTGTCCACTGGATTTCACTGGGAGGTACGTTTTGCTCTAGCAAGTGGCGCGCGGCCAACCGCCAATCGTCAAAGGAGTCTACATTTGCGAAGTGCATGAGTCAGCTCTACACTTCACCAGTCAACGCAGAGTTTGCCGTGTCAAACAACATCAACTGGGTTGATTTGGGTTGCGTTTTCCCTCGCAAGTCTAATCGCTCCAAATTAGCAAGTTCCGAATTGTGGTCGGCGGTAAGCACAAAGTACTTGGCGCGGTTCCAGGCGATTCGCAGCTTTTTGAGATCTTCAATGCGAAGGGCTTTGTACTTGCGAACCTTCAAGATACGTTCGACATTTTTTGTGCCAACACCTGGAATCCTGAGCAACTCTTCACGACTGGCTTTATTAACATCGACAGGGTAGAAGTGTCGGTGGGCTAGGGCCCACGCGAGCTTTGGATCGATATCGAGTGAGAGATTTTGATCCGCTTCTACAACTATTTCCTTCACATTGAAGCCATAGAACCGTATTAGCCAATCGGCCTGATACAAGCGATGCTCGCGAACGAGCGGCGGCGACTGGCCGGGCAATCTTGAATCAGCGTGTGGGATCGGGCTATAAGCTGAATAATAGACCCGTCGCAGTTTCTGACCAATGTACAGTTCCGAAGCGGTCTTCAGTATCTCACCATCGGACGTGTCCGTTGCACCCACAATCATCTGAGTACTTTGCCCAGCCGGCGCGAATCGTGGCGGTTTGAACCCAGACTTTTGCTCCGCTTTGGTTTCATCGATCTTCTGACGAATTCCTTGCATGGCTACAAGTATCTGAGGTTTCTTCTTTTCCGGAGCAAGAAGTTGAAGATCGCTGGCTGTTGGCAGTTCAATATTGACACTCAGCCGATCGGCCCACAAGCCAGCTTCATCGATTAGTGTTTGTGAAGCGTTCGGAATCGTCTTCAAGTGAATATAGCCGCCATAGTGCTTCTCGGTTCGCAGCTTCTTCGCAACCGCAATCAACTGCTCCATCGTATAGTCGGAAGTCTGTATGATACCTGAACTTAAAAACAGTCCTTCGATGTAGTTACGCTTGTAAAAGTCCATGGTCAGCGAAACGACTTCATCGACCGTGAATCGAGCACGAGGTGTGTCACTAGAAATACGATTCACGCAGTACTGGCAATCGTAGATGCAATAGTTCGTGAGCAGAATCTTTAATAGCGAGATACATCGACCGTCCGGTGTGTAGCTGTGGCAGATACCCATCCCCTCGGTGCTACCAATAAGACTGCCCGCCCGAGTGGTGTTCGAGCCGCTGCTTGCGCAAGACGCGTCATATTTGGCTGCGTCAGCGAGAATGGCTAGCTTCTCTTTCACAATCAATGCAGCCCCTTTTCTGTGGGAAGCTCGAGCCCATTTATATCTTCCACGAGTGGCGGACTCGCTTTTTTAGCAAGCTGTCAAAGTTTCCTACTCCGGATTCGACCGCAAAATAACCGGGTTGATAACTACACGGGGACGGGAAGATGGCTGTTTTCGTGCTCGTAGACGAACTTGGCAATTCCAGCCATCACTTCTTGATGAAATTCAAAAATTGCTAAATGTCCCCTCGGGTTTCGGAGGCTCTCGCTACCCACTACGAGTTCGTTAATTCGATCCGACGCCACGGGTTTGGTAATCCAGTCGTGATCTCCGCAGATAGCTAAGAGAGGAACATCGATATCGTGCAGGGCCGACTGCGAGTCATAGCGGAACATGGCGAGGTTGCCGCGTGCGATACAGCCCGGCCATGCCTTGGACGATAACCATGCGGCGTAATCGACCTGCTGAAACGACTGTTTACCAGTGAAACTGGTTAAGCGGGTTGTAAGTTGCATAAAGCCGTTGAGATAGCTGTGCCAGTTTGACAGCCAAAACAGGGGAGCAAACGCAATGGACAAACACTGCATAGGGGTGATCACGATCGTTTCTATCGCAGTCCATAATGCTCCCCCTAACATCGTGCGGAGCGGATTGGTGTACGTGGTATGTACTAATTCAATTCCAGCGACCCGCTCTCGGACACTGAGGGCCACGCAGTCGTAATCGATCCAAGACCTAGCTTCGCTAACTGTTTTCGGAAACTTTTTTTTTGAGCCACTCCAGTTGCATTTTCAGCCGACCAATCTGTTCAAAGAGTTCGGCCGATTCAGGCTCATCCGAGACCGCTTTCGCTTCCTTCGATCGACCGTCCTGGAAGACGTCTTCAGCGCCCTCGAGCAACTGCTTCTTCCAAAGGTTTATCTGCGTCGGATGCAATTCATGCTTCTGAGCGATTTCAGCAATCGTCTTGGTCTCACGAACTGCCTCTAAGGCGTTGCAAAACAATAAACTACCGAACTGAGCTTTACTTTGATGTGAGTGATT
Source organism: Pirellulaceae bacterium (assembly GCA_041741715.1). Taxonomy (GTDB): domain Bacteria; phylum Planctomycetota; class Planctomycetia; order Pirellulales; family Pirellulaceae; genus Aureliella. Next base: position 11,175 of record JBGSJT010000307.1, read on the forward strand.
TGTAATACTGGGGCAATGCAGGATGCAAACACCATACAATTAGTCAGAAGCAAGTATACCGCGATTCTAGCTCATTTGGATGAGCGAGCCAGTCGTCGTTGGGCGGCAGCAGAGGCAATCGCACTAGGATACGGCGGAATAACAACGGTCTCATTGGCGACCGGCATTTCTGATCGGACAATTAGAAACGGTATTCGAGAGCTTCAGTCTGCAGAACCTTTGTCGTCAGATCGCCAACGAAATATTGGAGCAGGTAGAAGAAAACGCGAAGTCGAGCAACCAAGACTGGTGGCTGCATTGGAAAAACTTGTTAGTCCAGTGACACGTGGTGATCCCCAGTCGCCGCTACGTTGGACCTGCAAGAGTACTCGAATTCTTGCACTTGAACTAAATCGGCAGGGGTTCGCAGTGAGTAGTACCAAGGTTGGCCAGATTCTGAAATCAAGAGGATACTCGCTGCAATCCAATCGCAAGACGATTGAAGGTAAGCAGCACCCGGACAGGAATGCTCAGTTTGAGTTTATTGCCAAGCGCATTGCCGCCAACTCGCGTTCGAAACAGCCATCAGTTTCGGTCGATACCAAGAAGAAGGAAGTTCTGGGCAACCTGAAAAATGCTGGATAGACCTATCGGAAGAGTAAGTCGCCCGTCGAAGTGGACACGCACGACTTCCCAAACAAAGAACTTGGTAAAGCAGTTCCATATGGTGTCTATGACATCGAGCAGAACGAAGCAGGCGTTACCGTGGGAATCAGCAGTGATACGGCCGAGTTTGCTGCTGCCGCGATCCACCGCTGGTGGACTAAACTGGGTAAGGATCGCTACCCAAGAGCGAAGAGACTACTCATAACTGCTGACAGCGGGGGGAGCAACAGCCCACGTACTCGACTGTGGCGAGTGGAGTTACAGAAGCTAGCCAATAAAACTGGACTTATAATCGAGGTATGTCACTATCCTCCCGGCACCAGTAAATGGAATACGATAGAACATAAACTGTTTTGCCATATCACGCGCAACTGGCGTGGTGTTCCACTGGAGACATTTGAGATTGTCGTAAATTTGATATCAGGGACGAAGACTGAGACTGGTCTTGAAGTACATGCTTGGCTAGACACAAAGAAGTATGAGACAAAAAGAGATGTCAGCAAAGATGAACTTAATGAGGTCAACATAATTCGAAACGAATTCCACGGCGAGTGGAACTATTCAATTCGACCGCACCGTGCAATTCCAAAACGGTAGTTTATTGTTTTGCAACGCCTAAGGCTATCTTGGCCTTAAAAGAGGGAGTGAATGATCGTCGCTTCCGTGTCATGCTTCTTCCTTCGTAAACCGTGTTAGCAACCCTGCAACAGCATACCGGAAAAAACGCTAGTTTCTATCTTAAGCCGTGGTCCTAATATTGGGGTCCACTTCATATCGCCATTAGACTGAATGGGATAATCTCGCGTTAGCGTAAGTTTTAGACCGACTTTTGTGCCAAATAGTTTGACCGAGATCGGAATGAGCGCGGAGGCAATTCGGGGATTCCCAATCAATTCGGTGTCTTGGACTATGCGAGGTGTTGAGCCAATTCGTGTGCATGCGGCGGCTGGATACACTGTGGCACGCATCCGCAGGTCGAGCCAGATTAGACTTAAACGTGAATTGCCACTGATTGGTGATTGGTTGAGCCATCCCGCCATACGATTGTTGAAGACCGCATGAGTAATAAGATTCATCAGAGAGTTTAGGCGTACTCAGCTGGGCTTGATGGAACAACAGGGGCGGTTTGCTGAGAGCCCAGGATTGAAAGAGCATGGACAGGTCGATTCCGTAAAAGCGAAGCGATCGCAACGCTCCCTCGAACTACGACCTGCTTCTTATTTAGCGTTCATCAACTTTTTTCGCGCCCCTAAAATTCCTCGCGATTGGATTTGCTCTCTTACGGTGCGGATTAAGTCGGGTGCGTAAATTATGAACAGCGTTAAAGCAATCAAGCATGTGCCAATAGCCATACAAAATGATAGCATGCTAGATTCTGCTGGAATGGCGCTTTTTATCGTGCATGTAAACGCGACTGGTAAATAAAGCCGCGCGTATGAAGCAAGTAAAGATGGTTTCCCCCCTAAGTCATATTTAAGAAGTAGGCAAGATGAAACTACAGCCATTGATTCCGCTAGGACTGTGACAACGACAACTCCCGCGATTCCCCAGCCATACACAATTGCAAAAATCGACGTAGGAATAGCTATTGAGCGTACAATGTTTGCGTACAACATATTCCAGGTATCGCCAAAGGCCATTGCCACAGAATTAGGTACCGAACGAAGTGTTCTCAACGACAATCCAATTGAGATAAGTCCAATTAAAAAGGGGGCGATATGATACTTGCCACCATAAATCACCGAAATGGCGTGATTGCCTAGAATGGAAAAGAACAACGTCGTGATACATGCAAATGCAGCAATGGCCTGCCCGAATAATAACACGCGATCCGCAAGTAAAGTCGGGTCATGCTTGACTTTGGTTATAGCTGGCAGCATCAGGTTTGTAGCAACCCGAAGGAAGCCCATGGTAACGGCGAAAACGAATCCAAATGCGACACCATAAACCGCAAAGTCAGCCAGTGAAACTGCACTCGCCGGATTGAGCTTAGCGCTCATGGCGATGACAAATCGATCGCCATTGATCGTCGCGGCCAGAAGTGTACCATTAAGTAATAATGGGGTGCCAAAACTGCCTAATGCTCTAAGCACGCGCCAGTCAAAATCCACAGCATATCGCTGCCGGGCCATTAGATGGCTGGTGAACGTGCTCGCGACGCCTTGTACCAAAATCGCGGCGAGTGCCGCATGATAACTTCCGGAGTAGATCGCTCCAATCGCTGCAGTTACAAGCCCCGACAGCTGGCCGACGAGTTCTGAAATATTCATTGATTTGAAGTACAGTTCGCGTTGCTGAAGATAGATGTCTACATTGGTCAGGCTCCCAAGCAGGATTGACAACGACAGCAGTGCAAACGCAAAATTTGCCTGAGGTATCGAGAAGGCGGAGGTAATCCACGGAGATATTGTGACCGCGACACCTGCCACACACAGGCCACGCACTAAGGCATAGCAATGGACCGTGCCTAGAAGTGTGTCTTTCGTCGCGGCGGTGTACTGCACGACAAATTTTGGGATGCCGATCGCGGTGATTTGTTGTACGGTGGAGACGAACATGGCAAGTAACGTAGCAACTCCCATGTCCTCTACTGAAAGTAGCCGCGCTAACACCATGTTCTTTAGGAACGTCAGGAACAGCGATACAAACTGGCAAATTGCAAGCCATTTTGCAGCTCTCAGTACTCCCATTTGCGTGGTCTCCCCGCTGCTCGTATGTTGGTCATGGCGGTGTTGTAGCTTGACTCATTCGTCATTATGGGAAGATTGTTGCGTCTGGCTGCGCTGGAAGTTCTGATTGTCGTGGTTTTTGTACCGTGCGGGAATACGAACGCCGCAGAATAGGGTGCTGCGAGTTGCAGCGCACGAAGCTCGTTTCGTGGATAGAGGCCCATTCTCAAGGTACTCGGAGCGATGTCAGTCACTGAAGTGTGGCATTATCGCTTCCTCCATCTCATCTTCCGAATCTAAGGCGGCAAGCTGCGACAGTGAGACCATTGCCCCTACCGCAAGGTAGGAAAGCAGTAAGGCTGGGCCAAAAATCGAAACTGACATGCTGGCGAATGAAAGTGTAATGATCAATGCACCACTCGCAAACGCAAGTCGACCTCGTGGTTTCGGTCGCAGTGACATGGCCATTGTTAGAACGAAGGTTGCCGCGTATAGAATGATGTTCAGTAGTCCGCCGTAAATCGCAATCAGCAGGAAATGATTTACAACGTCAACGTGCTTTCGCCCGTCAATCTCCTTCGCCCAATGGCCAATACTGTTACTACCTATACCGACCAGCCAATATTCTGAAAGATGGGCAAATCCCACCTCCATCAATCGCGTGCGATACCATGCTGTCTGGCTGTTGAGTGCGATGTAATCAATTAGACTATAAAAGTGGCGGTTTGAAACGAGCTCGAGCAGGAGTGCGGTACCGATTAAACATCCGATGAGAGGTTTTACGAGTTGCGGAGCTCGCTCGAGTGATGCGATAGCTATGAAAACAATAAGTGCTGTTTGTGGTCCCGACGATAATGAGCTGAAAACTCCGACAACGCATCCTATAAGCCCGAGTTTAACGATCCAATCTGATTTTCCACCCGAAGTCGCTAACCACAGGATTCCCATGAGTTGCATCATGGCCATTCCGAAGTAAATATAGTGCAGTGTGCTGGCCTGCGCTCTTAGTAACCCAAGGCGTTGTTCGGGCGGTTTGTCCACCCAAACCCAGCCACGGTATGAGTCAAATACGGAATATAGATGGTAGTTTGAGAACGACTCTATTATTCCGATCGAACCCATGACTATTGTGGTCAACGCAATCAACCATCTCGAATCCCAGAAATGTTGTGCATGCGTGATTGAGTATCGGGCCACTGCGTACATTAAAACAGTGTCAAAGCCTCTACCGATACTCGTGGTAATCGTTTCTTGCGGCGAGCCTGCGGCGACTTGTGCCAGAACCTGCCAAATCCAGTTACACAGCACGAGCCAGTCTACATGACAGATCTTTGGTGCGGGTTGAGTCGACAACAGGCGAATCATTAGCACCAGAGCGACCAAGCGGGGGGCAGACATTTGCGAGACGCCAACGGGCACCCGCAGATACTCGGGATAAAAAAGCATGCACGATGCGAGTACGCCGATGGCAAACGCTGGGCGCAAAAAAAGTCCCAATCCTGAAAACAAGCAAGCGACCGCAACGGTTAAAGCTACCACTTAAATTGACCCAGGCGTCGCGTTGTGTTCTGATAAGTCAGTTTGTAGTGCCTGGCTAGCGAAGTTTTGTAATAAATTGGAGATTGGAGGTAATGCCCTGATAATTGCCGTAGAAACGAAACGGCTGAGTATTCTTTCTGGTGGCAAATAGCAATGGAAAATATGTATCGAAACAACGACGCTGTTTGCCGTCTCGGAGTGTGGAGTTGTATCATCTCGTTTTGGATCGCGAGCTAACATCACGTGAATTTTGGTCGCGAGGGGATATTATGTTTGTCAGGAGCAATTTGAAAACAGCCAATTTGGCAATCAAAACCAGCCAGTTTTTGATGGATGAAAATGCAACCACGCAATCATAAGTCGTTTGCCTATAAGGAGTAACTGGTTTCAAAAGCGTGAGCAATTGCCGCGTGGCCACGCCAGCCAATCTTACCAAACTGGCGGGTTTTCAGTTGCGAATGACACAATTGCGTGCGGAGGATCGGAAGGCGAACTGCGCCGTGATGGCCCCCATAGACTGCGAAACGGTATGCCCCTACGATCGGCTAAGACCACTGATTTGTCCTCGAGCTGTGGACACGGCACAAATAACTTGTTCTCTCGTCGTTTCGTTAAATTTGTCGATACCAATCAGTGTGTAGTTCGGAATGCCACACGCGTAAGCAAGGCATACGAAATATTTGTTCCACCAGTCGGTCGTATACAGTTCGATGACTGACTTTGTGCGCCACAAAAGTAGATTGCACATCGCCGAACCATGGTCTGCAATGACCGTTTCAGCTTTCGTTGCGCATTCCTTGTATTTCTCTAAACTCGCGGTTTGAGCTTCAATCACGGTGCCGCCGAGTGCTGTCACGATTTCAGCTATTTCCCTGTTTGGGTATTCTCGCCCAACAGCCTCCGCAGTCTCACCGACGCGAGAAAGGTAGATTAGCGAACCGGGTTCGGGTTCGGGAGGTGAAATACCGAAGGCATTTCTGTAGTGCTCAATGTCAACGCAGGAAAAAGACGAGACAGGCCGACTTTGTGGCAACACCATTGCTTCGCGCACCAGTATGTTTGATTTAACTTCGAAGTGAGCAATCTCAAGTAGGGCAAGGTCCCGTTTTACATAGCTTTTCGCAAACAGCGTTCGTGGTACCGCAAGCGGATAGCGGATAGGGTGGTGTCGTGTAAGCGACATGAGGCACTGAGCTACCCAGTCCCCATATGTGTTTGGCGTTTGCGCCTGCAGCAATGTCGCTTGAGCGACCTCGGCGGTGCATCTCCTACCTGCAAAGGCCATTTCTAAGAAGGAGGGAGGATGCACGCTCAGCGATCGGTCAATACAGCCGTTGCGTATCCCCAGTCCGTTAGGTGTTACGATAACGTTTCGGACGCTTTTGGGTCCACGTGCAACTGCGTATTCTTCCACGGTAATGTTCGTGAAGCCTGACGGAGCGGTCTTTATTCGTAGAGAATCGACTACCTTTTTTGCTTGACGTGATCGCGCAACATCGCGATACCGACCGGTTGCTTTCGCGAGCCTTATCGCTGCGGATTTTACAATCGCCATGGGGTGTAGGCCTTTTAGCAACAGTTGGTTCTTGGTTTCAGCTTCGGGTGTTTTCGCGGTGCAAACAATTTGTATCCGTTTATCCGGAGTCTACGTCGGTCAGTTAGGGAAGCAGTGGAACTGCCACTCAAGAACCGCACTAATTGAGGTTCTCGCGTAGTTCAGCAGCCGAGGTTCGTTCACCGATTCAGCTGGAAAATGAGAGGCTGACTGCGGGCATGTGGTCAAACTGGCGATATTTGGTATTTACAAGTTTGCGCATTAAGTTCGATCCCCGTGAGGTTGCACAGCTTGGTATCATAGAGCGGCAGTGCGCGTTCCGTTCACGTAGTGCCGCGGCGGCGTTGCGCACTGACGTTCGATCTCCGATCAGCGTCTACACAATATATGTATAAGTGAGCTTGTGTGTGTAATGTTCTGATTTGACTTGATGGATTTTGTGAGTATGCCGTCTGATTTGAACTAATTTGACGTGAGTCTTTCGACTGTAGAGTTGTCTCTGTGGAAAATTACATTGCTATAGTTTTCCTTAAAGCTTGATTCGAATATTGCTTCGTTCTTAAAGTATGACCCCTCGTAAAGATTTACTTGGACTCCCTGAATTGCCGCAGCAACTGCAACATGTAGACGGTCAGTGTGTATTTCCTCGTAAATTCCAGTTTTCGCGAGGAACTGGTCAATCGGTGTCATGTGGTTTCCCTCCGAACTAACATCGGTGTTTCCCCGCGGCAATGCGATCGCGTGGCTTGATTCGTTGTCCGTTCGAAAGAAAAATCCGAGTTTCTTCGTTTTTTGTGACGGTGAGACGCGACACTGATAGTAGAATGCCAAGTCATGACAAAAAAGCGATTCGGGCATCGTTGCGAGGCTACCCAAGTTGTCACGTCGAAAGAAAGTAGTGTTTGGTATTTCGTATGTCATTTCGTAGGACGATGGCAGCACGATAACCCGAAATCGCCGAGCTGCTTTTTGCACGGATTTGCATGAATGGTTCCATTTTTTGCACCATCCGCCGCCGCCGCCATAGATGACTGTTCCGCCGAAGATGAAGGGTAGGAGCCACTGCTTTTTATTCCATGGCAGCATCTCCTTGTATCTGATTTTGTGGTCCTCAAGGAACGCAATTGTCGCAAAGCGAATAAGTGAATCGCCCCAATTTCCAGGCCGATTTGGGATATAGTAGAGTGGACGATGCACTGCTTTTAAGGCGTCGTTGATCGGTGTGAAGTCGAGGGTAGTCATATTTCTGTCTCCACTTGGTCGGAGTAGAAGTGTCGGTATAGGTTAATTACGCAATCGATGGATTAGCAACGGTATGCATGTGGTTTGCCGGTGTACTGATAGCGATTTGCTACTTACTATTTATGATATTTGTAATTTTTTCCACGACTGCCGTCCATGTGAAATCTCTTTGTGCCTTCTCTTTAGCCTTCACGCCCATGTCTCGGGCTGTGTGGCCGTTAAGCATGGTCTCCATCTCTTTGGCGAGCAACTCCGGGGATGGCTCTGCTACAAGTATTCCCGTTTCGCCGTGTACAATCGCCTCTGGACGACTTCCGCGATCTAAGGCAATCGTCGGAAGTCCCTGCGAAGCCGCTTCAATAATCACATTTGGGAATGGATCGAACTCCGACAGTAAACAAAACAATTCGGCCCGCTCGTAAACTTCGTATAAAAGCTCGAGTCGCGCAGGGATTCGGCGATCAAGGTATCCAAGAACCTCAACTCCATCTATCGCTACTTCTGGGCAGCAACCAACAATGGTAAGTGTCGCATCTGGGCGTTTTTCTCGCAACTTCTTAAAAGCTTTTAGGAGCATAGGGCCGCCTTTGCGTTCCCAGTCTATTCCAACAAACAAAATATTTCCCGGTTTTCTAGGCTTTGCGTTGGGGCGGACTGGCAGGTTGGTTCCTGCGTAAACAACAGTGATTTTATCGGTTGCTACGCCGAAGTCCTCTATGCAGCTCTGCTTCGCCCATTCGCTGAGGGTGAAAATATGTTGAGCGTTGTGCAGCGATCTATGTTGAATGCTTTCAGCAATCTGCAATTCAGTAGCTGTAAGTTGTGATATTTCAAAGTGCCCGGATTTGACCGCTTGGGGTATTGTCATATCGGTTAAGACGTATTGCGGTCCCACCGACGCAGGGAGTGCAATGTATGTACCGACTTCTAGGAACGGTCCCTTATCATTTGCAGTTCGGATTTGTCGAAGTAATCGCTTCTCCAATGAGGCATAGCCACGTTCCGACCAAAACCACGATCTTTTAACAGTCTTAGACAGCTTTCCGCGAGGCTGCCAGCCGACCCTGAACGCTCCACTAAGTGCATCGGTGATTCGGAGCGATTTCGATGAATATTCATGTTTGAGTAGGTCATTCTCTCTTAGAGTGTCGTGTAAGCTTTTGGCATATCCGCTAAAGGTGCGTGGGTCGCTAGGCAGACCAAAGGCTATCATCGAAACTATGGGTATGTCTTTCATTCTTTGCGTCTCATCGGCTCTTTGCGACTCTGTAACGTAGGTGATTGTATTTCATTCTGCAAATGACGTAGCGAGACAGAGAACAAAGTAGTTCTTGCGCCGGTCCCGTATATATCGATCCATAACGTCTGTTAATCATTGTGAAGTGAGGTCACGGGGATCGCTCGCTGTGTCGCATGTAATTCGGCGAAGCGTATTTGTGAATTGATAGAAATTCGCTAAGCCCGCTTTGCCACACACCTGCGATTTGCGATTCGTGACTACGCTGTAGAGACCTGCAAATTCAGTTTAGTGATCTGTTTCCTATTCGCGCGCTTTCGTCTCGTTCCCATTTCTTAAACTGGGATTTCTTAAACTGTTGTAGTGCTCGCTGGCGGGTACGTAATTGGACTAGCAAGTAAATGGGCATCGCGAATATCGCGGAACTATCGGACATCGCTATACGCCAGATGTGCGAGCCCTTATTCTCTCCCCCTACCTTCGCACCAGGATACTTAGCCTTCAGTTCCATGTTTCCCAACCGAGCTCGGGTCTTGATCTTGATCAGACTCTGCAGATCCCTTGGGGCCCGCACGGTAAACTTGCAGTCGTCGATGGTGCGGCGCTCGCCGGTGGTGAATAACTGGCGGACGTAACCATCGTCGGCAATGATGGCGGGGAACTCGGCGAAACGCTGGCGACCGGCCGGTGACAAGGCAAATAGTCCGGATCCGATCATCTCGCCATTCGTGAAATAAGGCAAATGGGTCCAAACGCGATAAAAGGCTTTTACGGCCCACGATGACTTGGCGCAGTCGATCTCAAACCTGGGTGACGCCGCCAGCAAGCCGTCACGCTCCATGACTTCGACCAAATGCAGTAAGTCTTGGGTACCCACCAAGATGTCGGCATCCAAGTAAATGCGATACGCTCCCGTCGCCCGGCAATCGGCCAGGTTCAACCCGTTGTACTTGCCGCGCTGCTCAGTCTCCAATACGCAAATGCGCGATGAGACGCTTCGCGCCCGCTCCGCCGTGTCGTCACTGCAGCCATTGCAGCCGACAATGATCTCGCTCTCCACCGCATCGAGCAATGGCAGCAACCTTGTCAGCCCGCTGGCTATCAAACTGGACTCGTTGTGCGCCGGTACGATGACCGAAATTTTCATGGGCCAGGACTCTCGGGCATCGCGGACGCATTGCGCTGCCCCACGACCTTGGCTGGACTCCCGACCGCAATGCATCCAGCAGGTAACGATTTGGTGACAATGGAGCCGGCTCCGATAATCGCCCCGTCTCCTATCTCCACCCCGGGCATGACCATTACCCCTGCGCCCAGCCACACATCGCGCCCCAAAATCACCTCCCCCTCATCCATGGCTTGATTGTTCACCGGACTGCCATCATTGAAGCGATAGTTGGAAGCAGTGATCAAGACGTTCGGAGCCAATAAACAGTCATCGCCTATCACAATTCGTCCCGTCGAGGGACCTGCCCAGATCGTACAAAACGCACCAATGCGGGCGCGATCGCCTATCACAATCCGCTGCGGATTACCAAACGAGACGGTGGGACTCAGCGCGACGTTACGACCCATGCGAACCGAGCGACGCGGGGTGACATGGGTGTGGTTGTAGTAGTTGACCAAGCGAAATAAATGCAGGTAGGCGCGGGGATCGAGATTGGATTTGATGAACCTGATTAATCGCTGGCGCTTGGTTAGTCGCAGCTTGTGCGCTTTGCCTGGGGGAGTGTGGGGTGAAGGGTTCATTGGGATGTTAGGGGGCGGCAGAGCGAGTCGTTGCGTCCGCCGGGGGAAGCCCGGAGCGGAGCGCGAGGATGAGTGGGTTGGTGTTCGGTGTCGCTGTCAGTTATTGGTATTTGCGCATTGGAAAAAGCAGCTGGGAGGGGGAGGCTGGGATGGTGAAAACTCATTAAGCCATTGAAAAAGCTTTTTCGGCAGGCGGGTTGCCAGGGACTTCGGCGTAGGTCTTGGTGCGGCGAGATTGAGTAGACGCGGTTAAGCTGGGCGGGGAGCTATGCAGAATGCGCATAGCTGTCATGCGTTTTATGCATGGCTGGACTCACTCACAGTCGCTCACAGCTCCGGGCTTGCCCCGGCGGAAGCATGACTGATGGCTACCAACACAGTGCGCAGGAGCGCTGTGGACGAGCGAATGTCTTTGGCTAGTCGTTGACCTGGTTCGAGTTCACCACATCCAGGCTGGTCAGAATCACTCCTATTGCGGACTCGGTTAAGCGTTACTTGCTCGCCATCACCACCACTCGTCCGCCGCTGCAGTCGCGCGCCAGTCCGGCGGCTCACGCCGCCGGCAGTTCCTGTGTCGGCCTCCGGCCTAGAGCTTAGTAAGCGGCGATGCGAGCTGCGCTGGGGCGCAACAGTTTTAAAACCTCAATTCGCCGCAACTCACCCATGTTGACGAGTTTTCACCATCCCAGCGTCGCCCTCCCATTGTGCTTCGCCCATGCCTTGTGCTTCGCCCATGCGTTGTTCGCCCTGGCGCTGGGGCGTGCTGCTTAGGGGAGCGATAGACTTTTGGTTTGCGAACCTGGTGCTTCGGTGCGGTAACCGCCTAGCCAATCGTGACGTTGTTGCCAAATCGCGCGCCACGTTTCATTGGCGGCGCGGAATTTTTCTGGCTTTAATTTAACAAGCAGACTTGCACCCACCAAGCGCATCGCGGCCCAACACCACAACATGCCCAGCCCCCACCAGCGCGTGCCAGCCGACCAATGATCGCGAATCAACGTGGCTTTGGCTTTGGCGACCAACGGGGTTTTGCGAGCGGAAGTACCGGTGGCTGCACCTACGTAATGAATGATCTCGGCCGTGGGGGTGATCATCGGACGATAGCCGAGTCGCCGCGCTCGTAGACACAAGTCGGCTTCTTCGCCATACATCCAGTACTTGAGGTCAAACCCATTGAGCTCATGCCACAGCACCGTGGGGATCATCAAAAAACAGCCGACCACAATGTCGACTTCCCGCTCGCTGTCGCGCTGCCAACTACCGAAGGCCTCTGGGTCGAACCAATGACTGCGCGGAAAGGCTGCGGTCAGGCCAGCGGCACTGCAAAATAAACTCCACGGTGTCATGGCTCGCCAACAGGAAGCAATGTTTAAACGGCCATCGGCAAACACCGTCCGCCCGCCGCAAATTCCGGCTTGCGGTTTGGATTGGGCAAACGTTAGCAACTTTTCAATGGCTCCGTCGAGGACGACCGTGTCGGGATTGAGTAGGAGCAACCATGTCCCTTGAGCCCGCTGGGCGGCCAGGTTATTGGCGGCGGCAAAACCGATGTTCTCCTTGGAGCGCACCAGTTCGATCCGCCCGCCAAACTCCTCGGCGATCGCCTCGGCTGAGCCATCGTGCGAGGCGTTGTCGACCACGATCAGTTCGAAAGAGGTGCGATTCGTCTCAGCATAGACCGAGCGCAGACAGGCCAGGGTCATGTCGCGGGTGTTGTAGCTGACGACGATGATGCTTAATTCAGGCATGATTTGCTGGACGAGTCGTTGCGTCCGCCGGGGCAAGCCCGGAGCGGAGCGCGAGGATGATTCTGTTAGCGGTCGGTGTAGCTGTCAGTTGTTCCCCCCGCCGAGGCAAGCTCGACGGAAGGGGAGGCGGGTTCTGCCGAGTTTTTTAAACGGCTCACGAGGTGATGAATTGCCGTACCCAGTCGATGAGCTGAGGGGTCGCGAATTCATCGATGGGTTGGCTTTCGGTCAATTCAAGCAGGGCATCCAACTGCGCTGCTACTCTTTTTTCGTCGTCGGCGACGAGTACCCCTGCACGACCGCGGAAGCGGCGGGCAGTGGCCAATTGGTGATCGTTCCGCTGCTCACCCAGGTCGGCGATGCGGGGCATGATTAGAATCGGCTTGCGCTGTAGCAACGATTGAATGATCGTTCCCATCCCGGCGTGACCGATGATATGTGTCGCCTGTTCGAAACGCTTTTCAAACTCGGAGGGCTCCAGAAAGGGAGAGGACTGCATGTTGCTCGGTCGGTAGTTGCCGTCGGCGACTTGCGCGATCACTTCAATGTTTGGCCGGGTGGCCAGAGCTTCGTCTACCGCGCGGACCAATCGATCAAAATGCAACTGCGTTCCAACGGTTAAGAAAATCATAATACAGCCCCATGATGTTCAGGCCGGCGGCGCTGGAGGCTGCGGCGTGCCGGATTGCGACGTTCACGTGTTGGTTGGGCTTCGTTTTCCTCTAAGGAGTTCGCGTGGCCAGCCAGCTCGGGCCACTGGGTGAGCCAAGCATCGGCGACGTTTCCAGCTAACTTGCCTGAATGGGATAGCTCTTCTGAGTTTGCGATCGAATCCAACCACAGCGTTTTAGCCCCCAGCATGCGACCGCAGCGAATCGCAAAATAGCCTGGAGCCGCCCCGGTGGTTACCACGACGTCGGGGCGGACGCGAAAAACCAACCAGGCAACTTGGAATAGCATGACCAACATGCCCCACTTCTCCCAGCGGTTGGCGTCGCGAACCACGTGGAAGCCAGACCCGGCCACATGGTGACGCAAGCCAGCGTTCGTCGTCGCATAAACGACTTCAACCGTTTCAAAGGCTGGGCGGAGGCGCAAGAGTTGCACCCAGTGGCCACCGGCCGAGGCGATCGCCAAAACGCGTTTAGGACGAGCAGACACTAATTGCTGTCTCCCACTTCAGGTTTGGGCTGGTCGAAGCGAGTGAATTCAACTGTTGGAATACGTTCTTGGAGGCGTTTGCGACGGACCCGCTTCCATGTGCCACTAAAAGACTGCAGCTTTTTCTTCCAGGACAACTGCCACCAAAATCGCCTAAATTCGAATCCGCGAAACAAGGGGACAGCCCCACCTAACCAATGCAAGACTTGCAAGCGTCCCCACAGGCCACCACGGGTTTCGAGCAAATTGGGTTGCGAGCGCGGGAGCAAGCTGGGATTGTTCTCGGTCAACGTGATGTAGCCACTACGAGCTGCCGCGTGCAAAAACTGGCGACCGCGTTCGGTCCGGGCCACGATCAAAGAACTCCCTGGCTCATTGGGTTGTACCTCACGGTACCATGGATCGCCCACGGCGATATCGGCGAATTCGCCCGTATGATCCGGGCAGATATAGCAACGCCATTGGCGATACTTTTGTAAAAAGCCCCACGACTCGGCGTAGGTCAATTGCTTTGTAACCGTATGGCCGTTTTCATCTTCCCATTCGGCGGTGAACATGCCCGGCCAGCCGCGCCCGCGGTAACGCAGCGAGCGCAAGCGTGCAACGTCGTTTAGCCCCATTTTTGCGAGCAGTGCGATCGTCCCGCTTGTTGAGGGTGTGCCCGCACAGAAGAAAGCGATGGTTAAGCCGATCTTGCTGTGCCACTGCGCATTTTGTTCGCAAGCCTTGGCAACGGCTGCGGCGTCACACGGTTTGCCAATGAAAATCGCCTGCCCGGAGAGTTCAGCCAATTGCGTATGGAGTGAGTCACAGGGGCTGGCCGGCGCGTAGCGCGAGCCACTGCGGGCGAGCAATTCTTCGCGCGAGCGGCTGATGACTGAGCGATTGACCAGCGGTGCTTGGGGATCGCAAGCTGTATGCAAGACCCCTTCGATGTTCGCTTGTTCGACTCCGAATAACGCAAGTGCCGTGGCCGCGCCGCCACTTGAGCCTGCGATTCGAATCGCCGCGTCGGTGGCATGCCCTTCCCAAACCTCGAGTACCGGACCCCAGCCAGCGGCCAATTCTGGAAGATTGGCAGGCTCTTTGCATGCCGGGCCAATGTCGAGCGATGCGCCCGGACAGGCTGCCAAGGCCTGGCCTGATTCGGCAACACCACCGGAGATGGCAAAGGGACGCTTTCCCCAGTCGACAGCGTCTGCCATGACAAAGCTCTGCGGCTCGATCGCTGCACACATCCCACAGCCCGTACACAATTGGCGCTGCACCACTTCGGAAATGGTCGCTACCGGCAAGCGTCGATGGTCCATGGCTGCTTTACCCACGGGATCCAGGCTGGGATGAGGCAATTGTCGCCACAATCTCATCCATTTGGGCGCTGGCTTGACGGCGCACGCCCGGCAAGGCAGTTGCCAAACCGCTGCCAATCGACTCGCGTCGACGAACGGAATCCATGAGGTGCTCGACTACCTGCGCTGTATCCAATTGCCGCGGATCGTAAACCTCGCTCCCTTGCTGGCACGATTCAAAAACGCCGCGGGCCTTGTCTGAATAATTTACGGTTGCCGTCGGGATACCCTGCGACAAGGAGGCGATGGTCGCGTGCATCCGGGTGCCGCAGAACCAATCGCAATGCCCAATCAACCATTTAACTTCGCATTGGTCCACATGGATAGGTGCAATGGTGACGCGGCTCTGCAGCTCGTTCGAAACGGAGTTATAAATTCGTTGGCAGGCCAGGTTGTCCGATTCACCTTCATAGGAACTTAAGACATGGGGTACCAACATCAGATTGGCATCGGTTTCCGTGAGGAGCCGATCGACGAAGCCTGCTATTAACGCCTGATAGTTGGCCCGAAACCCGTATTGCCCGCTGGCGGCCGGGTCATTGAAAATCAATCCGCTGATATTGAGGCCAACCAAGGGACGTTGCTTGTCCGCTAGCATCTGACGCAATTCGTTGGGCAATTCCCGCGGAATGGGGACTGGTTCCAAAGCGAAGGCCATATCCACTCCCAACCGATGTTTGCGGTCGCAGTAGTTGTCACCCAGCAACTCGCGTAAAATGTCATAGCTGCGCGCATCGCGAGCCCAAGCCGCACGGGCCCCGGCAATCGCCCGACTGGCTTGGGCTTTCAGCTTATCAGCACGGTAGGGGCCATAGGTCTGCGGGAGCAAGATCAGTGGGACTTGCAGGCGGAGGGCAAGTTGCTTCGGGAGTACCACACTCCAGAAGCGCTGAGCTCCATAGATATCACTGAAGCTGTCTCCACCTGAAATGTCCAAGATTGCTCGGGCATTGGCCAAGCAACGCAGGTTAGCGTTCAAGGCCGTTCCCAGTGCACCCAAGTTTGAGAGCCATGAAAGGTTGTAAAGGTTTTCGGAGCGATCGACGCGCTGCCCCATCCGCATCCCACGGTGCTCGACTTCGACATCCAGGTTGACGGAAACGCGGTGCCGTTTCTTTCGAACCCCTAGTCCATTGTCAAAAACCACGAGCGGAACATCGGGCATGCGCGTCTTGAGGCCATGCACGATCGACGCAAATAAGGCGGAGACACCGAGATTGCTGGTGTCGGGGGCTGCACCAACGATGCAGATCGGGGGGTTATTGAGCTCAGTTCGGGTCATGGTTTAAGTTCGCATCCCCAAGGGTGATGCTTGCTTGCGGAGGTCATTAGAGTTTTGCATTAAGCTGTGGAAGCGTTGCAGGGGGAGGCAAATGGCCATCACTTGGATGTCGCGTAGAGCCGCTGCAGGGATATCCGCGATTTTCTGCTTCTAGGAGTTTTCTTTGTTTCTAAAAGTTTTTTGTTTCCAGTCGTTTGCTTGGTTACTACCACGCTACTGCGGTCGGTTGGGGTCTTAACCTGTTGCATGCCCAGAAGCGGGTACTGGATGTCTTAAGCCCGGAGGGTTCCGTTAAAGCCGTATTGAGTGTCGAGCGATTGTCCCCAATCGCTTGGAAAACGATTGGGGACAATCGTTCGACACTGAGAGTTGCCAAACCCACTTTTAAATCTGGACAAAGCACTAGTGGCTTAAAACCGGAGGGGGGGGCGCGGCAGAGCGCACTTCGTTCCTGTCGGTGACAATCGCCCCGTTAGCTCCCACCAGTGTGTTGTCTCGGAGGAGGATCTGCGTGTTCTGTTTTTAATGCGAGCGGTCTACTCTCGCTATGGGATTCCGAATGTCGAACAAGCCGCTGCCTGTGATCTGAAAAGAGACCGTTGAGCGTGTGACTGGATGTGTCTAGAGAGGTAGCCCTGGTCACAAACCATCCAATCTGTTCGGCGGGAAGCTTCAGTCGAACTATAGCTGAGAACTGGTCTCAGCCCCCAATTGGCAGCCCTTGCAACGCCCATCGCGACGATCATCCCTTCGTCAAAATGCAGTTTGAATGGCCTGTGCAGCCTCTAACGCTCAGCCGCACACTCGACTTTATGATATCCGTCCATGTGATGTGCCCAAGCCCCCCCCGTAGATTCCGTATATTGGGACATAGCAAGCGGCAAAGGGGCCATTTAATTTCCAACACGCCGATTCCAAACGTGATGCCTGGGGCTTCGATCCGTTACGCCGAACCCTCGCGGAACAAGACGGTCTTGACCGTTCGCATGATGAGATAGAGGTCCAACCAGATGCACCAATTGCGAATGTAGTACATATCCCAATAAATCCGCAGTTCATAGACTCCCGAATTGCGGCAGCGAACCTGCCACAGACCGGTTAGCCCGGGTCGTACCGATTTGTACGCCTGGAACTCATCGGGATAATCCTCGACATAGCTGGCATCGTAGGTAGGCGAGTTGACGATGGGGCGTGGCCCAACCAGACTCATCTCCCCTACCAACACGTTCCACAGCTGGGGCAGTTCATCCAAACTGGTCAAACGCAGAATCCGTCCAATGTTGGTTACCCGCGGATCGTTTTCTAACTTGTGCTTTTCATCCCATTCTTGGCGGGCCTCAGGGTTGTTCGCCAAGTAATCGTCGAGCACTTTGTCGGCGTTGACTTGCATCGTGCGGAATTTCCAGGCGGTGAACTCAACTCCGTCGCGACCGATCCGCCGCTGCCCATATAGCACGGGACCACGCGAATCGAACTTAATCGCCATGGCCAGCGCGGCCAAGGCAGGAAATCCGGCGATCACCGCCGCAAGGGTTAACCCCAGATCGAGTGCTCGTTTGGAAAGTAGCTTGGCGGTGCATGGCCGTGCTCCTCCCATGCGGACCCCACTGGTCGAACCAACGCAATACAGTCGATCCCAAATTCCCATCTCCAACTCGTTCGACGATAGCAGCAGTCGATTGGGAATGGCGGACAACGTCGGATCGAGGGCTGGCGAAATGCGGCGGTTGGAGCATGGGGAAACAATGACCCAAGTCACTTTTTCGCGGAGTGCCACCACATCGGTTTGCCGCAGATCGTACACCGGCACGTCGCCACAGTCTTTGGCTACATCATCGCTCCAGTAGACGTTCGGATCGAGCAAAATACCTACCGGACGAAAGCCCTGCTCGGGAGTTCGCATAAGTCGCTGGTACATTTCAACCGCCCGTTTCGGCTCGGCGAGTACCAACACAGGTACACCCCAACCGGAAAAACGCCTGGCCAGGTGGCGTGCTGCAAACCTCAGTGAAATCGTGGTGGGTAACGCAAGGGTAAAGGCCAGCAGGGCTGAGAGCGAATAGAAAAACCAAGAGCTGGGGAAGCAAAACCAACCAATTCCAGCAAAGATCATCAGCGAAACGAATAGCGAACGAGCCACTTGCCGGAATTCAACAACCGGACTGACACCCAGGCCGGGATAAAGACCCGCCAGATAACTGACCGGCACAATGATCAGAGAGATGAAAAAAGCCGTCTGGTTCTCGACCATCCGCGTTGAGATTGCCAAAAACCGCTCAACCACACTCGTGGCCACAAAGAGCACCGAATAAAGAGCCGCGAAGTCCGCCAAGACCAACGGAAAGGCGGTCACCCACGATTGCCACACCGAGTAGTCGGCCAAACGCGTTGCCGTTTTGCCGAGATTGGCGTTGGCTCGGCAAAATTCGTTGAGCGTTTCGGCGGAATAGCGATCCAGAATATCCAAGCGAACATAGCGGGCATTGCTCTTCCGAGCGGCTACGCCGTCTGGGAAATCCACCTCGGGGGTCGACGGGTCATCGTTGACTCTAACGGCAGTACTCATTATTGCAAACCATAAGTAATTAGAGGAGATGCGTACTTGTGGTCCGGTTCCACCGACCACTTGAGCTGATCACCGATCGACTGCAGCCACTGCGCTTCGGAACGAAGAGCAATTGCCCAGTGGATCGCAGCGGCTGATAAGGTTTAAGCGATAAGTGTGCACTGCCTGATGGGTTGCCCTAAAGCTGGAGTCATTGCTTCCTCCCCAGCTCAGGGATCCACCGCCAGGCGGTAGTGGCTTCACAATCCCGAAAACCATTTCCCGAAACAACGTTTTTTCCACATTATTTCGGGACCGCGTGCAGATTGGCCCAGGCATCCATGCTAAGCGGTGGGGGAGAAAGGTCAAGGTTTCCGAAGTAGGGGCTTTGGCTAATTGCAGGCGATCGTGCGGGTTATGGCGCGTTTGAGTGCCGCAACCGCGTTTCAACGCGCGGCGAGTGCTCCTAGTGGCCCCAAGAAATTAACGAAAACTTAGGTGAGTTACTTTCCCCGTCCGCTCAAAACGACGCTTGAAACGAGTGCCCAGATAAATTCAAGGAGCAGAATTTCATGATTTTCACTGAAATTCAATGAATCGCTCAAGTCCGCTCTAAGGAGCGAGCACCGACAGCGGCTTTAAGCGCAGGCCGAGCGGCTGGCCTATAAAACCCGTCTCGACGGTTCCGGGGGACTGTGCAGCCTGCCAGCCCGGAGAATCGCGCCAGCCCGCCCAGCCTGCGCCGTCACCACCTGCGGAGATGCATTCCCGTTCAAAGGGATGTTAAAACGTGCTCACAAATCTAGTGACAAAAAGAACCGCCTGAGTAGAATGGGCAGGTGGGGTCAGTAAATCGGAAGCTTCGGGTTTTAGGTAGTGGATCTTGCTAAAGATCGCAGGAGCTTAGGATTTTTAGGTAGAGCTTAGGATCTTTAGCAAGATCCACTACGCGAGAACCTACCCGAAAACCTAGTTCGTAGCTGTGGCAGTGCACTACGTTGGGCTGTACTTGCAAAAGGGTGTTATCCGAGTGGGAGCAGGCGAGTGGGAGCCCTTTTCGAAATGGGTTTCTGCCGTGATTTTGGCCATGGCCATTCCCAGTTTTGTTCCTTTTGTTCATGTCTTTGCGATACTTGTTCATATCTTTGCGATAGGTGATCTATGTTCAGTTTGCCACGTTTAGCTATGTTGATTGTGCCGCTCGTGGCCCTGGGTCCAACGAGCCGAGCGGACTTCTTTGGTATGGACGTGGCTGGCATGGAAGCGGTTGGAAACATTGGCGATTCCGGCAATTCGGTGCGTTACATCAACATGACTCCGTTCGCAACGGTGCATAGTATTAGCTGGCAGGATGTTACGGTTGAGTCCTTTGATCCGAGCTGGTTGAGTGAGGTTGTCTTTTCGTTCAGCGACTCAACGGGAGCCAATTTCTGGGAGTTCTCGATTGTCAGCATTAATGAATCAGGGACTCATACAAGCTCCGGCGTGGTGAATGCGGGTTCCGCGCTAGTTAGCGGAGGTCCGTTCCAGTTGCAAGCTGATGGTTTGTTGAGGTTAGAGGTGTTTGATTTGTACACCGACATTGATGGGGCAGCTGATGCCGTGATCTCAGCCGGCACGTTTAACGTTTCGGTCGTGCCAGAGCCAGGCTCTATCGCCCTTTTATGCTCGATAGGGCTCTGCGGTCTCTTCTATCGCGCCCCTCGCCAATCTGCTTAGTAATGGTCGGGGAGCAGGCTGGAGGCTGGAGGGAAACGGCGCGGCGCGATGAGTTGCGGTGGGATGTGGTTTTACCTCACATCTCACATCTCACATCTCCTGACTCTAACGGATTCCAGGTACTGGCTTTTTTGTAATTTGGTAGCCTCTCATTGAAGCCATCCAGATGGGGATTTCAAATCAGTTCTGGAATGGTGAGAGTCCTTGCTGGCACGATCATGTGGCTCAACGGAGAGCGATGAAACGTGACATGGGGACTCCTCTTGCGCGGCAGCAAGCGGTCATCGATACAGTAAGTTGTCGGTAGCGTCGTCGTTTTGAAACACAGAGTCACAGAGTCACAGAGAACACAGAGGGGGGAAGCTCGAGTCTGGCTCGTTGATTCCCTTCGAACGCAAATTCGGGCGAGGCTTCACTGGATCCCTGCTTTCCTCACCTGACTTGTGCAAAGGAAGGAGGAACCAGCTCGGCAAGTTAGGGCGACCCCGATTTTTTGTACCTAGAATCCGTTA
The DNA here is from genome assembly GCA_041741715.1 of Pirellulaceae bacterium. Lineage (GTDB taxonomy): Bacteria > Planctomycetota > Planctomycetia > Pirellulales > Pirellulaceae > Aureliella. Next base: position 32,127 of record JBGSJT010000307.1, read on the forward strand.
GTGTCAGCAAATCTCAAACCTAGACTTTTACTTTCTACCTCCCCTCCCTCTTCTCCCCTCCCCTCCTCTTCTTAGGATTTTTTTCTGCCGCGTTGCCCAGCGATCACCACAAGGGGTGTCCCTGCCGTTAGCCGCTAGTCATCCCCGAATTATCCAATCCCGGGCTATCCAATCCCCCCCCTTATCTAAGAACTGGCTACAACGGCGAGTCCAACAGGGGGTACGGATGTTCTGCTGGGTGGTGTCGAGGCAAGTTTTTCGACTTTTTCCGAATTTAGCGATTGTCTTGTTGTAACCTACAGTCCTTGGAGTAGCATGCCCTCTGCAGTGAGGGGTTTGCGGCAGCGTTCTGGTTAGAGCTTGCCGCAATAATGCGAACACTTTGGAGCTGAGCGAGAGTTATGGCGGCGCGCAATTCAAAACGACAACAAAAAAAGCGGCAGTTTGCTCGATTGTTTTTAGCTGCAGAAGCATTGGAGCCCAGGAGATTGCTGACGGTTGGTCTACCTGAGTTGATTAGCTTGGGAGAGGATGCACTGGGCGCTGCAGCCTATATGTCGACCTACTCACCCCAGAGCTTATCGGGGGATGGCAGGTACCAAGTTTTCTCAAGTGCTTCACCGAACATTGTTGCCAACGATACCAACGGTACTACAGACGTCTTTCTGAGAGATCTTCTGCTAGGTACAACACAATTGGTGTCTCGCAATTCCGATGGAAATCCCGCCAATGGTACATCGGATTTTGCCGTAATTAGCGCCGACGGGGAGTACGTTGCTTTTCACAGCAATGCAGACAATTTGAATGTGGACGGTCTAGGCTCTACGAATTTTGCTTTTCAAATATTCCTATGGTCGCGTTCCTCTTCCGCATTAACGCTGCTGACACCGAACGCAGCGGGCGACAACGGCGGAAACAGCACGTCGTACAACCCTTCCATTAGTCATGATGGATTGCGAATAGCTTATCAGTCGGAAGCCACGAACTTAGTTGCTGACTTGGTTGACGAGAATGGATGGACGGACGTTTTTCTTCGTGACCTCACCGATGGGGCGCAGACCCTATTGGTTAGTCGGTCAGCCAACGATGCGCTTACGACTGCAAATTACTGGTCCAACGATCCGAAAATCAGCCGCGATGGAAGCCAGGTAGTTTTTCGGACAGGGGCGACGAACATTGAGCTGGGTGTGACCGACATCAACATTCACGCTTCCGACCTGATTTCCTTTAACATGGCATCGCAGTCGAACCGTTACGTTTCTATGGAAACCAGTGCGCCGACGACCGGCAATGCGGGTTCATCACGTACCGATCAAAGTTTATCGGCGGATGGTCGTTACGAGGTCTTTACCAGCAGCGCGAGCGATCTGGTAGATGGGGATATGAATGGACAATCCGATGTTTTTCTCCGCGACCTGGAGACGGGTGTAACGACATTGGTCAGTCGTAGTGCAGTTGGAGAGGTTGGCAATGGAGCCTCCAGTCAGGCGGTGATTAGCGCCGATGGGAACTACGTGGCGTTCGTGACGACAGCCTCGAATTTGGATGACGCGATCGAGGTGACTTATACCGGCTACAGTCAGATTTATCGTTGGAGTCGTTCCGATGGTCTGTTGGAGGTGGTGAGCCTGACAGCGGCGGGGGATAGCGTGCCTGAAGCCTATTCCGACGCTCCGACGATCAGCGGTGATGGACTGCGTATTGCCTTTCAAACGACCGCGATTGATTTGGTGTCTGGGGTAACCGATACCAATGGGGAAGCCTGGTGGTGGTGGGGTGCTAGCCGTGATGTTTATCTGCGCG
>JBGSJT010000308.1:0-5413 GCA_041741715.1 Pirellulaceae bacterium
TCGGGCCAAAACGTCGGAAACCGGTTCCGTTGCATCGACAGCTCCGGAAATCTTTGCATCGACGGCTCCGGACAATCCCACACGATTCTCCACCCCAATCCGTTCCTGGTGCAACGAGTTCAGTTGCGGTGAGGCGGAACGTTACCGTTCACCGGGCCGCGGCGATCGACTTTCCATTGTCAAACCGCTCGGCTCCGCGGCTCCGTGTGCAACGCTTGGTTATCGGACTTACAACGCCGTGCGTCGGGGTGGCCTGGAAGGAGAGCCGCAACGCAGCCTCGCCAGACCTCGCATCTTCACAAAAATCGCCCCTCTGCGGAACTGGGTCACTTTGCATCTCCTGGAGATCCGATAGTCAATTAGATGTGTCGTTTGCTGACGTCAGCAGATCCGTAGTAACGCGCTGGCAGCAGAATCGGGAAGGCGACCCGATTCAATGTCATCAATAACTTCATGCGGCCATTTTTCTACTGTTTTCGCATCAACTAGGCCACGCATAAATTGCACTGGCAGAATGACGTACCTGTTGTCCGGGTCTGCTATTGCAAGAGTTTCCCACCAATCCTTTTTGACCGCTCGCCACTGCCACTGAAATCTCATCACAATATGCCATGCCCAAAGCACGCCAATCGCGGCCGCCGGAAACGTCGCCCTACACTCAAGTACCTCGCCGGCTCGGATTCGCTTCAGCGTTTCTTCTATATCGACAACAATGGCAGAGTCAACGATGGGCGGTGTTTTACCCAGCATAGCCTGAGCGGCTTCGGTCATCTCAACTTCGAATGCGTTGTGTCGCATCTTCATTTCAGTTAATTCAACACTACTGGCGTCCACCGGAAGTCCGCGACCCGCAGCATCCATGAAAGTGTAGATATATTTTTCGCTGTACGTCTCGTCTTTTTGTTCTTCGCTCATGGACGCATCATGTTCGGGTTCGAGGGCCTTGTGGAATCGCGTTAATTCAAATCGGATAACGACAAGTTCACGCGGCGGGCGCGTTTGACGTTGATTTCAAAATTCCGCGTTGCCTCCCGCTCGCGTGCATGCGATGGTTCGCCCTTCTACTGACCGAAATACTCAGTCAGCCATTTTGCTGCCTGCGATTCTATCGTGGGATGTCGCGATAGATGGTTGCATCGATCCAACAGTTGTTCCGTCGGTGCCGAGTGCATCAGCCTCGGCTTGTTCGCCCGTGGTTGGTCGCAGTGGCTGCTCATGTGTTTGATGACGAGAGCGTAGTCGCTTGGATATCCGCTGGAATCACAGTTCAAATTCTTTAGGCCAAATTAGGATTGTGCAAACAGAAATGTCGCAACACCTGCGAGAAGGAACATTCCGCCAATCAGGGCAAACTTAACCTTTGGCTTCTCGGCGTTCCAGCGAGCAGGGCCGAAAACTGAGGCGACAGCGGACACAGCGAATACACAGACTGCAAGGATCGCGAACGGATTATCAATGTTCATATTCATGGCCAGTGGCGTGTTAAGGTTGGGCGAACGACAAAGTTCACACGGCGGGCAAGTTTGACGTTGATTTCAAAATTCCGCGTTGCCCCCCGCTCGCGTGCAACGCTTTGTTATCCGATAGGGATTTTATAAGCCCACTGGGGACCGTACAAGAGAATTGCGTAGATTGTTTGCCGTCCGCATTCCAAGTAGCGCAGACCGCGATCATCAGCATCCACCCCATCACGTCGGTTCAGCACGCACGATGAGTTCAGATGCCCGTCATCGAGTGCCCGCCACGTCAGCATATCGAACATGCTGTCCGACTGTTTGCGGTCGGATAACGTTGGCGGTAACGGGGCCGCCGCCTAAAAACTATGATTTCAAATCCCGCGTGGTCGGCGGCTCCCGCTCACCGCTTTGTTCTGTCGATCGCGCGTCGTAATAGAACGCGTCCGACGTCTCTTGAGATCGGCGAAATATGTTCCAGACGACTTCCGGATGAAGCACAAAGTACCAATCACCAAACTGGTCAAACTTCCGGCAAGATGTCGTGATGTGGGCACGCCGAATCGTACCATATCTCAATCCGCGTTTGCGACCGTGCTTCTTGAGACGCGTTCCAAAATCCACATCCTCAACGCAAACAAGTTTTTCGTCGAACCCGCCAATCGAATCAAAATCGCTCTTCAAACACCAAAACATCCCGGCGCTGACACGATGCCATAGAACAAAGGGCAAAACGACCATGAGACTGCATGCGATTCCCAAAGACCATCGTTCGGGATAGATCCTGACGCCACCCCCGATGTACCGGCGAGTACTGAGCGTACGCATAACTTCTCCGAGCATGTTTCGCGACATCACGCTATCCGCATCGATCGTCACGATAATCTCCCCAGTCGCTGCCGAAACACCAGCATTCCGAATTCTGCTCAAGTTGCGAGCATCTTCACGGACGATGCGACAACCCAATGAAACGGCAATTTCCTCGCTTCGGTCGTTGCACCGGTTTAGGACAACGATGTGTTCGAAGTCGATCGCTGCGTGTCTTGCAGACTCAATTACCGAGGAGAGGCACGCTGCAAGGTGCCTTTCTTCATTATGAGCTGGTGTTATGACGGAAAGTTTCATTCTTGAGACAGAACGACCAAGGTAACCCGGCGGCGGCCAAGAACCTTTTATTTCAATTTCCGCCCGATCCGCCGCTCGGGTTAACCGCCTTGTTATCCCGCGTTCTAGACGTTGCCTCACAATGGATTCGGCGAGTCGAGCATCTTGCTATTTGGGTGCAAACTGTCTCAGGAGACCGCATTTTGGGCAGCGGAAGGCCACAATTGGAATCATCAGATTGCTGTCGAGTTTGAGATTGCCAAGGAAAGTCTTGTCAGTTCCAGGCCCAGGATGCCAATGGCTACGTATGGTCTGAGCGTAATGGTCAGGAATGAAGCCGCTTTCCATTTCTTCATGGCAATCTGGGCAGGTGTGTATCGGTTCTATTTGGGTTTCCCGGTTGATTCTGTTGTTTTTGGTCAGTCCGCAATGTACTGGATCAAATGTTGATTACTGGCGAAGTCGCTTAAAGGTTTCGAACGGTGCGGGTCAAGTTCAGGCATCGGGGAAACCGGTCCAATTTGTATTTGCGGGATAACGACTGCCATCACCCGGCACGCGCGAGCAAGGCAACCATTTGAAAAACGGCCGATCGCGTGCTCGGCGTGCATGGCTTGGTTATCCGCCGATTCGGGTAGACGGGTGTCGGGAAACAGTTCGGGAAGCAAGCAGGCCAGCGGTCAATCCAAAAAGCAACACTGAGATGATGCGAGCAAAGTCCAGAACACGAAACCAAGTAGTCGCGGAACGACTGGTTTGGGTGTTGTCCATCACAAACACAAGTAGACGCGGTAAAGCAATGGCCCAAGCCACTATAGCGAGGCTCACCGCACAGATTGCAGCAATCACGAAAGCAAACGCGGTGAGGCGTGTATTGGTGTCTGTGGACGAACGCTGCGGTCTTTTGTCAGTTGCCGTTGTCATGGTATTGACAGCATATTGAGTGAGGTTTATACGTTTGAACAATGGCTTAGGATCGCCGGTATCCTTGTCACCGCGCTTCTTTTTTCAGGCGGCAGAAACTTCAGTCGGATAACGACCACAATCACGCGGTTGCGGCCAAGTGATTTACCATCAGGAAACGCGCGATCCGCAACTCGCGTGCATTGTTTTGTTATCCAGTGATGCTGCTTTTTGGCCCCGCGTCCGTATTACCTTGGGTCTCACGTCCGTTGAAGTAAGCAAGCCCATTCAAACCCACAAACAGGACGATGCAGATGATACTGAATAAATCACCACACATCGCGTAAACCGTTCTCACGCCGCGCGACGGAACTCCGACAATCGAAAGCTTCGGTGTGTTTGAATAGTAATCGTGGTAAGCCAACATTCGACCATAGGGGTCGGTTGCGATTGACAGGCCATGCATGGTCGGCCGCACCAGAGAGCAGCCGTTTTCAACGGCGCGGAGTCTCGCCGAAGCCGCATGCAGAAACCTGACGTGCTGCCAATCAGAAGAAGGGCCGAACAGGATGTCGACATCGCGCCTTCCTGCCTGCTGAATGAACGACGGAAAATCCAAGTCAAAGCAAATGACATGGCCAGTCCGAATGCCGTTGATGTCTGCGGTTGCAAGCTCCCCATCTCCCTGCTTGGATTGTGCCTCCAAAAACGGAACCAGATTGGACTTCAGATAGTCGACGACGATGTCGCCGCTTGGCGAGATTCCGATAGTCTTGTTTTCATTCAGGCTGGGAGTCGAGACGGAGCAAAATGACATGAAAAGAAAGACTTTGTTGTCCTTCGCGAATTCCTGACCGAGCTCAACCAGGTCATCTTCATAATCAAGTGGTATAAATGCATTCGCTTCGGCCCATGCGATCACTTTGGCATCCGCTTCCACGGCCTGTTGGCTCACACTGAAAAGATCTCTGACGACGTCCGGTTGAAAATCAACTAGACTACCAAAGGGATTCCTCTGCAGATTGATCATGGCGACTTGCAAGGTCTCCGGCTGGCTGTTCGCAAACGCCAGTCGAGTTTCTCCATAGACCAAGATAAGAATCAGGACGCCCAGAAAAATGCCGCCTTCTCTTTTGGCCAAAGTCCACTCGAATCCTGATTCCCAGATTCGGTTAAGTGTTCCCGCGAACCAGTAGATGAGGAAGACAAGCCCGCCCATTCCAGTGATGGAGACGATTTGAATCAGTGACAGATATTCGATCTGCGAATGGGCAAGGTTCGGAAGGTATGACGCTAGAAAGAAATTGATCGTCACCAACAACAACGGCCAGAGAAACGTCGACGCCAGGCCGTTAAGCCTGCGGTACAGAAGCCCGTCGACAAGGAAAGGCAAAACCCAGATTCCGCCAAAGAGTAAACAAGCCAAGTAAAACAAGATCCCTCTGACGGGCAACAATCCGTCATACATGAAGGTATGGCAGGCCGACATCCCGATCCAGAGCGTCAAGGTTGCGAGCCATGGATGTGAGCTGGTCCTGTGATAGCGAATCAGGAATACGAAGGCAAACCACGAGCAAACCGGAATGGTCACTCTACCGTGTGAGAACAGGAATAGCACCAATCCGAGGCTGAGCCATAGATGTGAGCGGCTAAACAAAGCTCTGAATCGGTTCATGTGGATTGCGTCTACGGTCAAGTGCTGGATAACGGTTACAATCACGGAGTTCCGGCGAGTGACTGGTTGTGCACGAGTGACCAACCACCGGGACTTTCGTGCATTGTTTCGTTCCGCCGCCTGTCGGGTTTGTTGCCCAGGCGGCGGGTTCATTTTCGGTCATTGTAGCGATGGCACTAGCCCGCTGCAAACTGATCGTGGGCAGCCAATTGTCTCGGTCCCGGGCGATCTGGATTTCCGTCGCGGTCGGTCTCTGATCGATCAACACCGTGCGTGT
>JBGSJT010000309.1:0-8719 GCA_041741715.1 Pirellulaceae bacterium
TAGCTACAGCAGGTAGTTTTGATTCGCGGGAGGGTCGTCGGCGAGCCCCAGCGAGCTGGCGGGGAGGGCGAAATGCTCAGTGTTTTCCCTCCCCGATGACTCGCCAGGGCTCGCATCGACCCTCCCACGAAATAGTCTGCCCACTGGTGAAACCTAACTGCGTGGGAGGGTGAATTACGGTGCACTGCACCCTAAAATTTAATATTGACGAAGCACTAGGTAGTACCACCGGCCGATCGGCTGGCCGCTGCGGCGCGGGTTACAACTAGGCTGACAATCACAAATAGTAGGTTGGCGACCACAAAAGATATCAACGTAATCAGCGCGCCACTAGTAAAACCATAACTGTGCAGACCAATCCCCAACTGATTGGTCCCGAACCAAGACCAAGCGGTCACGATATTCCCCAACACGGCCAGCATCGCAAAGCCGCGCGGACCGACTTGTTTATCCCACCGCGCGTGCAGCAGGATGGCATTCCACAGCACGATCATCATTGCCCCATTCTCCTTGGGATCCCAACCCCAGAAGCGGCCCCAACTGTCGTCGGCCCACAATCCTCCCAACACCGTTCCAATGAAACTGAAGAAGATCGCAAAGCATATCACGCCGTACATCATGCGGTAGGCAATCTGCTGGAACTCCTCCGCTTGCGGTGAGCGCTGCGCGGCGGGGGTCGAATCGTATCCAGTGTAGATGCGATGCACCAGCGCGCAGACTCCGATAAAGCCCGCTAAGAATGTGACCGCGTAACCTGCCGTGACCGATATGACGTGTGTCGACAGCCAGAATTGAGTATCTAGCACCGCTTCCAAGACGTGCAGCGTATCGCTGGTGTCGAGTGAACGAGCCACGCTGAGGGTCGAGATGCCGATAAAACCGGAGACCAAGTTGGCGATTCCAATGGGGTAGATGACTTCCAAGAACAATCCCAACAACACACAGGCCCAACCGATGAACACAGCCGACGAGTAAAGATTGATAACCGGTGCGCGCCCCGAAATGTAGACGCGTGAAATAATCGCGATAGTGTGAATCACAAAAACCCCCACCAAGATCCAGAACGTGGCCTTGCGCAGATTTTCTGAACGCACTAGGAAACTGGAAAAACCTAGTAGGATCGCGATCAAGTATAGGAGCACACCTTGGGCAGTTGGGTTGAATTTATTGAGCCAACTCTCGGTCGCGGCCTTGTCGAGCGAAACTGCGGCCAGAGGGGTCTCCGCCAATAGCTCACTATAGTCGTCGATGGCTTTGTTCGTATCGGCCGCGTCTCCCGTGCGAACCGCATCGAGAATATCGGTGAAGCCCAAGATGGCGGGATTGGGACCACCCTTGGCCATCCCCATCCGCTGCCCCAGGAACGTGGCAAAGACCGATGGACCGTAGGCTTGCCACTTAGCGGTCAACAAATTTTCTTCAGTCGCCTCCCCTTGCGGCGGTATGATGGCCGGCGGACCTCCCGCTTCCAATTGCTGCATCGTCTCGAAGACTTCCATCACCTTGGCGACAAATTGCTGCCGCTCCTCTTCGGTCGGTTTTTCTCCGGGATCAGGAATTGGAGGGAGTTGATACGCGTAGGACACCAGATCGAAGGTATTGATTTGTTGATGCACGCCAGCCAACTTCTTCTCACGGAAGTCGAACGAGTCGGAATCGCGATTCCCCTCGCGCAACTTGGCAATTTCCTCCCGGAACTTGGGCATGTTCGTTTCGAGTTCGTTGTACGAATAGCGAAAGCCTTGTCGCGGTTCGAGGTCAAACACGTCGCGAACTTCTTGCGCATAGATGCGAAAAACTTGCGCGTCGCGAACCCAATCTTGCCCCGCCATGACACCCAACAACCATTCGCTGGGAGAGTGTTTCTTACCTGCGGAGTCCTTCACATAGGGCATGCTTCCAAACACAGGTTTGCTGATGAACTGCAACAGGTTGCGGGCGACCGAATCGAACGGCTTGATGCGTCCTTCGTGTTGCACGGGAATTTTCGCGACCGCAGCGTAATCAACTTGGGTGAAACTCCCCTTCTCCGGTTTGGCAAAGTAACCGGCCACCAGTCCACATAGACCCAGTCCAACGGCCATCATTGCCAGTCGCTTGCCACGGGTGGTATGTTTGTCGGACCGCACATGCGCTGTAGGGATAGCACCTCGCGCGTAACGATTGGCGAAGCTCATGAATGTGCCACCGAAGTGGGCGAACATACCCCAGAAGACCATCATGCACGAGACGTAGGGGATGACCCAGCCCATGTTCTCGACCACTTGTAGACCCGTCGTCTCTACGCTGCCACCACCCGGCACCGGGATTTTGTTGTAGCGACTTTGATAGAATGTCTCCCCTTTATAGCGAATGGGATTATTCATCCACGTCTTCCCTTCTTGGGAATCGCCTGACTCGCGATCGGTGATGACGATCCGCGATGAATAATCGCGAGCAGTATCAGTTCCGCTATAGTTCATCTTTTCGACATCCTTCAAGAAGACATCGAAGGGCTTGCGTTCCTGACGAAAGCGAATCGCCATTTCAAACGGTTTTCCATCAATGGTCACCGCTTCGTATTCGTCATTCTGCATGCCGACCATCAGTTGACTAATGTCGTTAATCTGTTGGCTGAGCAGTACCGTGTCGATCGGCTTATCTGTCTGTTTGTCGATCACTTCAACATAGGCGGCGGCGATGTTTCGATCTTGCATCGCTCCCCCCACTGACTTGGCAAGCTTGGCTTTTAGTTGCAGGCCATTGCCGGTAGTAGCAGGATTTTTGTCCGAGGCTTCGACCGAAGACAAACTGCTATTGGGCAGCCACTGCACGATCCGCAACTTGGCAGGCAGATCCGGCGCGTCGATGAGCTGATCGGTCCCAACCACGCGGCGCAGCATCGATTCCGGAATGGCGTAGACAAAGTCTTCCTTGGGATCACTGGTATCGATCAACGCGATTTCCAGTTCGTCTTCGATGACCGCCAGATTGGTAGTCGCCCCCTCAGCTAGCCCCATCCGCTGTTCGACTTGTCGATCGCCAAACACGAACTGTCCCACCATGAGCAGCCCAACACCCGCGTGAATCAATACATTCCCACCCCGCTTGCCAAACAGCATCCACAGTCCCGCCAAGGCGACACATGACGCAATAGAAGCTTGGATCAACTGCCAAACGATGCGCAGACCCGGATCATCCAATCTTACCGACGAGCCACCAAACAGCACCAATCCGCTTATCCAAAACGAGATGATCGCCGCCAACACAACCAGCGACCGAGCCAGCGCGGGGAGCTTCGCGAGCGTAGCGTAGCCCAACAAGGTCAACGTCAACACGACGAAGCCGACTTTCATTAAGCTCCAAAGAGTGTCATACGAAATTGGGGGCGCCCCCTGCAACCCATCGGTCGTGTGCCCCGCCACAATCACAGTCAAAATGAGCGCAGTCCCCAACAACGAAACAATCAGTCCACCCCACAGCCGCGCCCCCTTGGCTCGAAGTGAAAACCGCGTGACCTTGGCCGCGACCAAGTTAACCAACAGGACCAAGCCAATGGTCGCTCCACCTGGAAAATAAAAACCGATTCCACCCAGGTAAGGAACGTCGTGCGGGAAGAGGGTGACTGGGAACAAGACATCCAGCGGTACGCGCGCGATCCAACAATTAAAGAACTCACGCTTGACGCTAGCCAAATCCATTTCATCTTGGGCCAGCGTACCAAACAAGATGATAAAAATCGCCAACGTGAACATCGTCACGGTGATCTTGAGCGAGCCCATGAGTTTGAGAATCGCATACGGAGTCGATATGGTACTGCGTGCACCAGCGGCCGACGAAGCGAGTTCCTTGGTGTAACTTCCAGCAGACATTTTTTAAGACCGTTCACGGTAAACGTAAGAATTGGTTCAAAGTAAAACCATTGTCACCAATGGTTCACCTTTTTGATTTGCGTAACCCCGTCAATATCCTGAACACTTGGGGACTCCTGAACAATTGGGGCCAAGTGTTCTACTCTGTTCTACTCTGTTCTACTCTTTCCACACGATCGTTTCCACAAAGTCGATAAAGTTATCGCGTTGCGACTGAGCCATGGCGGAAGGACCTTTAAATTTCACGAACAGCGACTGTCCCTCGCGCCACTGGATGTCGGCAATTAAAATGGAATTCGTCGCAGCCTGTTTGCTCTCATTCGCAACAGTACCATCGATGGTATAGAGCTTAGCCGTGATGCCGTTAACTGTTAGTTCTTCAGCCGCTTCTAAAATCTTTTTGCGATTCTCATCGCTGGCTTCCATGCTAACTTGTCCGAGCCATATGCCGATGTTGGCGTCGATGTCCCCTCCAGCAGCGATGACAGTCACTTCACCACTGGTCTCACCCTCGGTCATACTGAACGCGGCCATCCGCATACCGCTCGCAGCAGTTTCGATCCAGCTCTCTGGGACTTGATAGCTGATTGGCTTTTCGGGAGCCGCTTCAGCGGCAGTAGTTGCTTCGCGGATCGCGGGTGGTTCGCTATGCGGTGGGCTTGCGGGGGCAGTGCTTCCACCCCTGCTCATAAAAGGCCCCATCCCGCCTCCGGCAGACCCCTTCCCTGCAATACTAACGAAGTATGCTTTGGAGGGGCCCTGCGAAAGCTCGGGTAGCTCCTCCAATTCACCAGACATATCACTCCATTCTTGTTTTTGAAGCGAGAGTTGATTGCGCCACCGGTTAATATTGGAGGCGACATAACCGCGCCAACTCTCCTCCGTCGGTTCACTCGTAAAGGGGAGCCGAGTCACGGTCGCTGTCAAACCAGATTCATCATGCATCAGCTTCCCATACGTGATATCGTTGGGAGTAATCTGTTGCTTCCAACCTTCAGAGAGTTTCCATGATGGTTGGCCACTTCCATCGAACTGCACCGACTGGACCATCCCGCGAAACGGATCGTTGCTCTTGGCAACCACATCGGGCTCGCCAGTCAACTTGAAGAACCACGCAGTGTCCTTGTTAGGCACGATGGCACCCAACATCAATTGATCTTTGGCCGAGACCGTGCTGGTACGAGCCACGGACGACGACGGATCACGTGAATCATCCTTGGCAACGGAATACATTCGGATAGAAACATCTTCGGTACAGCCCCAAGACATGGCCATGGGTAATGCGACCAGTAGCGCGCCGAGTAAGAACCGGCGTTGATTGGAGCGAGAGATAATCGTGGGACTCCGAGTCATGGAGAGCAGACTTGTAGCGAGGGACGACAGTATTTATCGGTGGGTGGGAAACGTAGTAGTCTATTCTACGTCAAGCGAGTCGTTTTGTGATGGGCGGGGAGCGCGGCGGGTGGGGTGCGAGTGCTCACTCTTTTTAACAGCGAACTACAGGCGAAAAAGTCTCGCTAATCCACCTGCTCGGAGCCCTCATTGCTATATTCTAACGCACAACGGCCAGGAGCCAAGAATTTCTCGACCAGCCCCCTCAGAGTATTGAGATTTACCAGGGATGCGCGGCGAACTAATCATAGGAATCACAAGCCTACTCACCCCAAGTCGATTGACTACAGGAAGATTTTTGAAACTAAAAGATGCAATAGCTCGCAATCTTTCGGTCTCCTAAATTTTTCGGTCGACTCAGAATCTGTCCAAAGCCGCTTCATCCAGCCTGTTTAGCAATACCTTTCGGTCTTCCAAATCTTTCGGTCGATCTAGAATTTGCCGAACTCCTCTCCCCCCGCCTCGCACGGCAAAATCTTTCGGTCTTCCTAATTTTTCGGTCGAATTAGGGGCGGCTGTCGTATCGAGGTTGCCAACGCAGATCTCCGGGAACGGCCGATGTCGGTGGCGACGCGAGTGAACCCCCAGACGCACCAACAGGCATATTACCGCTAGGGATGCCCCCCTCTCCCACAGATGGGTTTGCAGCTTGCGGCAGACTCGATAGGCGACCAGTTGTGCCGGCCCCTTGCGACATCCGAGCCAGGAGCTTTTCGCTCTCCGCTAGCCTCTCCGCTTGTAGGCGATTGGCCTTCTCCAACTCCGATGCGCGATCGCGCTGCCCACGAAACTCTGTCAGCAAGCGTTCGTTCTCAGTCTGCAACTCCTTTACTAATCGCGAGTTGCCAAACGAGTTGCAACCGCTAACCAGCACCAGCAGAGCCAAGCCGCACGCTAGTTGAAGGAATCGATAACCATTCGCAACAGATTGGCTCCTGAGAGCGGCATGAAAGGGCTGTCGTTGGCGCACCGCACAGATTCCTTTCCTGCGATCTTGAAGTTGCGTATTTTAAGTGGCCGACGCTCCGCGTCGGCGTTGCCTGGACTCAAACCAGCATCTTACCTACCAAAAAGCGACTCTCGCTGGAAGAGCGATTACTTCATCCCGAACGCACCCAGAATGAATTCGGTAAAGCCGCTGGTCAACGTACTCTCCTGCCCTGACCATGCCCACATGTTACGGACGACATCGGTGATCAGTATCCCCGACAGGCACATTAGCAGCAAAATACCGAGCAAGCTGAGAACTTGGGGCATGCTGTACGGAATTTCTGGCACTCCCATCGGCATCGCAGCCGCCCCCACAGGGGCGACTTCACCGAAACCAACATCAGCCCCAGCATCCACGTCAGCAAAAGCATCAAACCCATCGGCTGAGGGGAGCGCCACGGCGGCGTCACCAAACTCCGACGAATCCTCAAGCTCGATCACTTGCGAACCACTGTCATCATCGGTATCGAGCGCGCCCGACGGAGACAACTGGAATTCTTCGTCTTGCTGGAAATCAACTGCCGAACCAGCTCCACTCCCCGACAGTCCCGAACCAGAACCATCGGCGGCCAAATCCAGCCCAGATATTCCACTGGCCGCCAAATCGAGCGGTTCGTCTTCGAGTGAAATGCCGCTGTCGGCGGGACTCATCAAGTTAATACCGCTGTCCGTTCCCAGGGCCAAATCGCTCCCGCCGCCGAGGACCAAGTCGCCGTCATCCGTCAATTCCAAATCACTGCCGCCGAGCCCCAGCCCAGAGGAGTCGATCGCCGGATCGCTATCCCCTTTGATGATTTCGCTCCCTGCCGCCAAGCTGACGTCAGAGTCCCCCAACACGTTGGAAGCCTCGCCGGTCAAATCGAGTCGATCGGAATCCGAGATGGCAACATCGCTACCGAGCGCGCTACCGCCGAGCACTAGGTCGGATCCCGCCAATTCCAAGTCGCTACCAACCGCCGGTGTTGCATCCGAGCCACCCGAAAGTATGTCATCCCCATCACCGGCTTCCAGCGACAGTTCGTCATCATCATCGTCGCTATCGGCCAGCTTCAAATCGTCGTCGGGGGGTAAATCTAGATCGCTCCCCAGCGACGAACCCGCTGGCTTTTTATCTGGTTTGTTAGCCACCAATCGCACATCGCTGTTGCTCCCAGGATCGGCGACTAGCGACACATCGCTATCGGCGTCGGCGCCATCTTCGGAAAGAATGTCACTCCCCAGGGTGCTGCCGTGAGAACTCCCCAGGCCCAGGTCCGATTCGGACATCAAGATCGAAGAACCGGCAGGATCTTCATCCAGGGCGTCCCCCATCATTTCCGAAGCGACGCGTTCGATCTCCGTTGGCTTGAATTTCCAGCTCGCACCGTCGCGGTAGCCGAAAATGTCGCCACGCCCGAGCATCTCTACCAGCTCATCCGAGCTCACCCCGAGTTTCTTGGCTGCTTCATCAAGCGAAACGAAATTGGACATGCTGGCGAGAACTCCTAGGGCCGGGGGCGACAGATAAGTAGGGGCTTAAGTTACCTATCCTAACTAAAGATTCCCCAAAAACGAAACCCTTGGCCAACGAAATTCCCGTAGAAGTCCCCAGTTCGTCAGATTTTACCAGTTTTGTCAGCCAAGCCACCGTCTGGGCGTGTTACGGCTGAACTTGCCGCAATTCGCTGGGGAGTGGCGGTTGGCCGTTAAAATGCTCCATCTGCAAGTCCCAAACGAGGTTGCGGACGCTTTTGAGCTGGATTTTGGCCGTCGCGGGCTCGATGTGGTACACAGCCATCGATTTGGCACGCGGATCGACAACCGTGAGCTGCTCGATCCCGTTCGCCAACAGCGTCGAACGAACTTGGAGCAGCCCATCGGAACCCGCTGTAACGCCACCATTCTGGCTGTAGGCGGTCTGCCCAGGATTGATTGTCAAAGCTGGTGCCAAAAACCAGAACAAGCTTCCAGCGCAAACACCCCATCCAATGCGTTTGGTCCACTCAGTCATTGCCATGTCCCTACTATTTTGACCCTGTTTTTTGAATCTCTCGCCGAATCCATCAACCTTCGTCTTCTAGGGAACCAGTCCGGCAACGACAAGAGCAGTTGAAACGAAAGACCACTAAGCAGCAATAACTCCACGAACGAATAGGCTGATATAATGGAGACATTGGGGCGCGTAGTTGGCGATTGGGCTCGAATCATGGAATGACAACTGTGGCGATACCTCTCAAGTAGATTTTGGAGAAGATCGCGGGGAAGCAGAGAGGGATTGACTACCACCTCGATGCTCACATTCCGGACCTGATCGGAATGGCCGATAAGGGACTAGTCGAATAGTGGCGCAGGGAAGTGCAACGCTTAGCATCGTACGGAAAATTAGTGTCGGAACTTTGGGATTGTAATATAGTTCCATTTTGGAAGAAAATCATCGAACTGCGTACGTAGGTTTTCTTTCATTTCTTCAGTTGCATTGCGTTTTGTTTGATATTCACGCCAAATGA
>JBGSJT010000310.1:0-6460 GCA_041741715.1 Pirellulaceae bacterium
TCGCTGGAGCCAGGAGCACTACAATGATTAGCCATCACCACAAATCTTCCCAACTCCTTCCAGAACGTTGTTGAAATACAAGTCAATCCTCCGCTACACTAACGTCCGCTCAACCTGCCGCTCCGCGGCTTACTTGAACCATAAAATGCACCGAAGTTGCGAGTAAGGTCATTTGCCAATGGTGCCCCAATCCCTCGCAACATCGGTGATTTTTAACGTTCGTCGATCAACCAATACTGCGATTTTGCGTTTGCAATTTCGATGCTCGACGAAGCTGACCTTCGTCGGCATGTTTATCCACCGAGCGAACATTTAACGCTTCGATAGTGACCATGTCCGATCTAAAACCGAACTGACAACGCGATCAACTCGCACCGAAGAGCGTGATCGCAAAACGATGCGCGGACGAATACGAACGCTCGACCAATGCCGCAAAAATTTGCCCTGACCTTCGTTAGACGCTAAACTGACGACTCAATCGTCGGTCGCTTCGGTCACGCAAACCCGCAGCACAAAGAAAGACCGACGAACCATAAAATGCACCGAAGTTGCGAGTAAGGTCATTTGCCAATGGTGCCCCAATCCCTCGCAACATCGGTCATTTTTAACGTTCGTCCTCGTAAGTACCTTACCGTCATATGCAGTTTCGTACGTGGCATCTTTTCACTGCCGTAGCTCTGGTAGCAGTCTTAATCGCAATCGTGATTCCGTGGGTTCGCGCCTACTCTGGTCCAACCAACTGCAATTACATTGTTGCAGCTTCGGGTAACGCCGGTGTCAACGGATACACCTTCGTCGACGGGGAAAACGAAGTTCGAGTGATTGTGCTGGAAAAACTGACTACGGACTCTGAGGATTGCAAACGCACTCGCAACTACAATCCCAATTGGCTGAAATTCTCAATGACACGAGAAGGACGCCTGCATATTAACATCGATGGAAATGACGTTCGATTCGATAATCAGATTTTGGTATATTACGGGATCGACGGCGGGAGTCCAAAGAAACTAGCTGTGCCAGCGAATGCTGTGGTGCCGTACGAATTCCCGTATGTGATGTGGTCGCGTCTAATCCCCCAAACCGCGGACGAACAATGAAATGCACGCAAGTCGCCGAACGCGTGCTGAGGCAATGGTGAATCATGCGCGGCGACTGCGTGATTTCGAGCGTTCTTCGATGGTGTTGGTCCATCCAGCAGAAATTTCATACCGTATGACAGCGGTACTGCTGACTGCGTTGCTTCGTTACGCTGTGTAAGCTGAGGAGGCTCCATACCCAGACCGATGATGCGTAAGCCGCTGCGGGTTTGGAAATAAACGTGGCGAAACAAAGCATGCTTGTGTAGGCAACGACCAGTGAGACAGCGTGACGATGCTAATCGCCGTCAACATCACTCAGCGACGCAAGCCGAGACGACCACTTCCTTCCCAAAAATGTGCTAACATCATCTTTGGCCGTGCGAAGTCAACCGTGCTAAAATCGAAGAACCATGCGGTCGACCGAAGTTGCGGGGCAGATCGTCTTTGCACAACCAATCAACCCCCGCAACTGCGGTCACCGCTCCCGTTCGTCGCATTGGCACATTGCCTGAACTGACGTCAATCAATCAATACAAACTGCAGAAAGGAAAAACCGATGACTCTCGCTAGAAATCGTCAAGACGTTACTGCAGCATTGAAATGGGAACTCTGCTGGACGCCGTTTGAAATGGCTTGCGTGGGAATTGGTCTATGGATGATGCTATCGCTGCAGTGGAGTACGCTGGGAACCTTGTGGCTTGTCGCCTTTGTCACAATCGATCTTGTGATCCGAATTCGCCATTACTCGTTAGTCGCACCGAGAATTCACGGTCCGCAGACTGACTATTAATCGCTCGGCTATGGTTGGCGGATGGTCGCGGTCGACGGTAGTACTACAGCGACGAACCAAGCGATGCACGCAAGTCGCCGGTCGGCCGCGAATTTGAATCATAGTTTTTTGGCGGCGACTGCGTGATCGCCGTCGTTCTGTCGCAAAAATTGTTAGAGGTTTCGCTTCGCCGTGAAATTGAGCGACATGGAAACTCAGAACTCACCCTATACGCCACCTGCGATCTCCGAACGCGGTCGGTCAGTAATGCTTGGTTGGTTGACCTATCTATTTGGATCGCTAGCGACATTATCCGCCTTTGCACTTGGATTGCTGCTCGTTCGAAAGCCGGATCTCGAGGGATTTTTGATGGACTCATTGCCTGGGCATCACATGTCCGATGCGTTCGATCATCTGAACTCTTCGATTCCGGTCTTCGCTGTCATGATGACCATCAGCCTGACACTGCTCACTGCTGTTACAATGAAAGAGCGTTACTCGCTGGTCGTGTCGCTAACCGCAGGACCGGTGATTGGCGTTGTGGCCTGGTGGGCCACCGAGAACTTTCAAGACCCTAACTGGTTTCACTTCGTCGCAATCAATGTCATTGGAATGCTTGTCTCGTGTTTGGTTACGTCGGTTCTGGCCATGCTTCCCAGGAGGACGACAGAACCGAGTGTTGCACCAAAGCCGCGGAGCCGCGCGGTTTGAGAATTGAGAATCGTTCGCCGCGGCTTGGTGAACACCACCGTTGAACTAAACCGCTCGGCTCTTGCTCTTTTGGTCGGGTGGACGTTGGTTTGGTTGGGACTTCGCGTGGCGCATCCATGGCGAAGCCTGGTTGGCCTCCTGCCAACTTGCCGCAGCAACTGTCGGCCTCGCACGGGACTACTCTGGTACAGACTCCAACGACGCCCTCCATGACGGAACTGAGTTGGCTTCCTGCCAACAAGGCTTTCAACCCAGCGGAAGAGGTTGTTTCTCATTCTTGAGGTTTTCATTCTTCATCCCCCGCAAGCTGTACACCGCAGTGTGGTGGATAGGCCACTTCGCTCCTGTCCCACGGCCTAATCACTCACCCCAACTGCGACAAGTGGCGCGCGACCATGAGGCTGCCAGAACCCTCCAAAGTCGGGTTCCGAATAAAACGATTAAATGGCTATTGCGCGATCGGGTTTTCAATTCATGCTAAATCTTGGCAAGCAACGGCTTGACTCACAACAAGTCACCGGTTGCTCAAACAAGTACTCCTTCCTGTATCCACATGAGGACACAAGCATGACTCCCTACCGCAACCGTAAAACCGAAGCCACCGGACCGATGGCTCACGACATGCAAGTGCGTGGCTTTGCCACGCGGACCATCGACTCCTACACCTATCACATCGATCGCATGTGCAGGCACCTTGGCAAGCGTCCTGAAGATGTCACTCCGGAGGACATCAAAGAGTTCCAACTGTGGATGCTTAATGTCAACGAATCTTCCTGGAGTCAATTCAATCAGGCTGTTTGCGCACTACGCTTTCTCTACTCAGTCACCATCCCGCGTGATTGGGTTGTAACGATGATTCCGTTCGGCAAGCGTACCAAGAAGCTGCCGGCTGTCCTTAGTCAAGCCGAAGTGCACGATCTGATCCAATGTGTAACGCACCCCAAACACCGAGCCCTGATGCTCACCATGTACGCTGCCGGACTGCGGATCGGCGAAGCGACGCAACTGAAGCTCCGCGACATCGACTCGGAGCGGATGCAGATCAAGATCACCAACGGCAAAGGGGGCAAGCAGCGCTACGTGCCGCTCTCGCCGAAACTCTTGGACGAGCTGAGAACTTACTGGAGAGCCTGCAAGCCCAGCAGCTACCTCTTCCCGGGCAAGACCGACAACCAACCGCTCAACAGCGCCGTCATTCAGAAGGCAGTCAGGCTGGCAGCCGCACAGGCCAGGATCACCAAGCCGGTCACCTCTCACACCCTTCGCCATTCATATGCGACCGGTCTACTGGAAGCCGGAGTGGACTTGATGGTCATCAGTCGTCTGCTGGGACACAGCTCGTTCTTGACTACGATGGTCTACCTGCACTGCAGGCAGGAGCACCTGGGGGCAGCCCCCAGCCCTGTCGACTGGCTGCCGGTAAGACAATGCCCACGCTGGGTCGTGCCGGACAATCCAGACCCGAGCCTGCCGACAAACGAACCGTCGCCGCGGGCGACGCCACAGGGCGACCAACCCTAAGCGTCGGCAGCATTTTGAAACGCTACAGCGACGCTTTTTTTGAACGCTTCCGCGGCAAGGTGGCTGTGCAGGTTGAGAACACGCTGTTGAAAATCCACTTCTGCCGCACACCTGCCATGCGGGGCCATGTCTACCAGTGCGGTCGCTGTCAGGGGCGGCACTATGTGTACAACTCGTGCGGCGACAGGCACTGCCCGCAGTGCAGCGGAG
This sequence comes from Pirellulaceae bacterium, assembly GCA_041741715.1. Classification (GTDB taxonomy): domain Bacteria; phylum Planctomycetota; class Planctomycetia; order Pirellulales; family Pirellulaceae; genus Aureliella. The sequence goes on from JBGSJT010000310.1 coordinate 4,291, forward strand.
CGAGGCGTGCGGACTGGGTGGAGAAGACCGAAGACCTACTGCGAGACGATGTCACCTACTTCCAGTGCGTCTTCACCCTGCCCGACCGCTTGTCGAGTCTAGTGCTTGGCAATCGCCGGGCGTTGTACGATCTGCTGTTCCACGCTTCCTGGAAGAGCATCGATGCTCGGGTCAAGCAGGAGTGCGACCTGCAGACGGCCGCCACCATGGTACTGCACACCTGAAACCAACGCCTGGGTCATCATCCTCACGTGCACGCCATCGTTCCAGGCAGTGGCCCCTCGCGTGACGGCTTAAAATGGAAAGAGTGTCGAACCACCCAGAAGCGACGCGGCAAGAAGCCCAAGCCGCTGCTGGTCGACTACGAGAAGCTCGGCCGACGCTTCCGCGACGAGTACTTGGCTGGACTGAGGCGTCTGCTGGCAAGCGGCAAACTCAAAGTGCAGGATCGCCCAGCCGCCGAGCAACTGTTCGACGAACTGGCCACGATCGACTGGGCGGTCTATATTCAACCGCCTCCAAAACAGAGTAGTCGCGCCGAGCACGTGGTGCGCTACCTAGCGCGGTACATGACCGGTGGCCCGATCTCGGACAAACGGCTGATACGCCTGGACCAGCACGATAACGTCTGGTTCTGGGCCAGAAGCAAAGACAAATCAGGAGGACGGGAGCAAGTGCACCTGCCCGCGATCGGCTTTGTGCAGCAGTGGTCGCTGCACGTTCTTCCCAGGGGATACACGAAAGTCCGCAGCTTTGGCCAATGGGCTTACACGCAGCGGGCTGCCTATCAGCAGTTGTGCGAGCAATTGAAGCCTAAGTCACCCCAGCCGTCGCCTCAGGTTCGTGAGACCAACGCGTCCGGCGAGTCCGAGGTGGAGCGTAAGCTCATCTGCCCTGTGTGCCGGCAGCAGGGAGTGGACGTAGGGATGCAGCTAATCGACTTCCAGCGACGCCCGAGTTGGCGTGAGTTGTTCTACGGCCCAGATCACCCGGAGTGGCTTGAGCGAGTTCACTTGCCAGCTCCTGACGTCGTCGCGCCGCAGCCGCGTGGCTCCCCCCAAAGCTAGCAGGGGATCACACCACATGACACTCAACCAACACTGCGATCATAAGCGACGATTGCGAGCTGCCGCAAAACGCTGCGCAGTCTTAGAGAAACCTGGAGAAACCCCACTTGGCGTTCCACTATCACAGGGCCATCGCCGGGTTCTTCGACCCCCAAGCTTGTCGTAGCCACGCTCCAGCAGCTATGATGAACGTCACACCGGAGGCGACCGACGGTTACTGTTCGCCATAGTCACTCGACTCTGGCAGACCAGTCAACGCCCCAGTCCCTTCCACCCCCGAGCCAAGCGGCTCAGTCCAACGCACGAGCTAACCCTCCGTCCAAGTCGGGTTAGCTCTCATTACGTTCGTCGTATCAACATGTCTCGATCCAAAAGAAGATGCAAAATGAAGCAGAATTGCGTTTTGATCGCGATGGTATTGCTGCAAGGCATTGTCCATGCGCAGACTCCGAATCCCGGCCAACCAATAGGGGGCGGTGGAACTCCAACCAACAACAATCTAGCTGTGCAAGCTTCTCCATCTGCGGATTTGCCGCTCGGCGAAAAAGTGACCCTGACGCTCCAAGGTTACGAGGGCGGAACACTCAGTTGGTGGCGTTCTTGCCCGGCAAACGGATTCGAGGCAGCAGTTAACGCCGGTGAATGTGATTGCTCAAATTCCGAAGTTGGCTATCCGGGCGATCCTACAATTTTTGACTCGCTAACAACGGCGGGTACCTGGAAGTTTGAGGTTCTCGTCTCAAATAATGGTGGCACTCAGAAAGCAAGTGTGAACGTAAAGTCGAACCCACCAAACGGCTCCGGCACGACAATCGGCCCTTTGAATCGTTTCAACTTTCCAACCCCTGGAAATAAACAGGTGCAGTATCAAACCATGAAAACCACATTAAAGTGGAATGGGACGCCACTTGGAAAATGTGCTGCAGTTTGCTGCAGGGAGAAAGTAAGCGTTATTCCAAATTCGGCATATCGAGAGAAACTTCGCTTCCTGCGGCTTAGGCATCTTGACTGGATTCCCACTCCCTGTCTCACTCATGAGTACTACGGCGATCCGAACAACATTCCCGGAGTTTGGACGCTAAAATGGGATAGTCCATAGCTTC
>JBGSJT010000311.1:0-9276 GCA_041741715.1 Pirellulaceae bacterium
CGAAAGACTGGAGTTGAAGGAGTATTCGTCGACGTCAGCAATATTGGCGGACGGTCAACACGTTGAGCTGCCAACCTTTACCTGCTATCTCGAATGGTTTGGAAAAGAGTATCGAACGCAGGTGGTCGCGAATGACGGAGCTCACCCGTTACTCGGCACGATGCTCCTGGAAGGGCGGGATCTGGCCATCAGCTACAGACGCCAAACGGTTGAGCTCAACTGATCCGACGAACCAGCTCTACTTCAAACACTCGCACCTTTACTCATAAGCTACAGCTACATCAAATCCAGAATCTTTCAGAACCGACAATCGTCGCGCCTGATCGAGATCATTGATCACCATTTCGCTCACCAGTTCGGCCAGCGTGATCTTGGGAACCCAGCCCAATTTTTCCTTAGCCTTGGTCGGGTCACCGAGAAGGGTCTCAACCTCAGTCGGTCGGAAATAGGTCGGGTCGACGCGCACGACAGTCTTACCCACTAGATTACCCAGCAACTCAGCCTCGCGCGCATTAGCTGCCAAATCGCGATTGACGGCCGTCACCGTTCCCGTTTCAGCCACTCCCTTTCCGGCCCAATCCAAGGTAATGCCCAATTCCTTGGCCGCACTATCGACAAACTCACGCACGCTGATTTGAATGCCCGTGGCGATAACGTAGTCCTCGGCCTGCTCCTGCTGCAGCATCAGCCATTGCATTTCCACATAATCGCGTGCGTGTCCCCAATCGCGGAGGCTATCCAGGTTCCCCATGAAGAGGCACTCTTGCAAGCCGAGTGAGATCTGCGCCAAGCCACGCGTGATCTTACGCGTAACAAACGTCTCGCCCCGCCGCGCCGATTCGTGATTGAACAAAATTCCATTGCACGCGTACATGCCATACGCTTCGCGATAGTTGACCGTGATCCAGTACGCATACAACTTTGCCACTGCATAGGGGGAGCGAGGATAGAAGGGAGTTGTTTCCTTCTGCGGGACCTCTTGCACCAGTCCGTACAGCTCCGATGTAGAAGCTTGGTAGAAACGAGTTTTCTTTTCCAAGCCCAAGATCCGAATAGCTTCGAGCATCCGCAGCGTCCCGATACCATCCACATCCGCCACATACTCGGGTGATTCAAACGACACCGCGACGTGGCTCATTGCACCCAGATTGTAGATTTCATCGGGCTGGGTCTGCTGGATGATTCGTACTAGATTACTGGTATCGCTAAGGTCACCGTAGTGCAAAAAGAACTTCGGGTCATCATGCGGATCTTGATAAATATGATCGATCCGTTCGGTATTGAAGCTCGAAGCCCGGCGTTTGATACCGTGCACGATATAGCCTTTACTCAGCAGGAGCTCTGCCAAGTACGAACCATCCTGACCGGTCACTCCGGAAATCAGTGCTGTTTTTTTCATGGTGAACTACTTTCTATATTAAGAAACTAAGAAGTGTAATTAGAGCCGACCGTCCCGCCGATTCTCTGTTTTCATGTCCTACCGTCCGACCGATTCTCCGTCTTTATGTCCGACCGATTCTCCGTCTTTATGTCCGGCCGATTCTCCGTCTTTATGTCCGACCGTCCGACCGATTCTCCGTCTTTATGTCCGACCGTCCGGCCGATTCTCTATCTTTAGGGCCGAAGGTCCGGCCGATTCTCTAGCCCAGGCTGCAGGCCTGGGTCTCCAACCGCCCCCCCCGCCTTTAGGGCTGAAGGCCCGGCCGATTCCCTGTTTTCAGGGCCGAAGGTCCGGCCGATTCTCTAGCCCAGGCTGCAGGCCTGGGTCTCCAACCGCCCCCCCCCGCCTTTAGGGCCGAAGGCCCGGCCGATTCCCTGCCCCCGGGGCCGTAAACAAACGTCCCTTTCGTTTCGTTACGATCATGGACTAAACCGCACCAATCCAAAAAAAACGGAACCACAAACATCCGTCCTACTAATCCCATCGCTATCCTGGGATCGCAACTTGGTCAATACCTTTCACCGCACGCGCCGGGTTTCCAACATAAACCGTGTGGTCTTGTGTTGACTGGGTCACCACGGTCCGCGCGCCAATAACCACATGCGTTGCAATCTCCACGTTGGGGCCAATAAACGCCTCCGTCGCAATCCACACGTGGTCCGCGATCGTGATCTCACCTTTGACCAACGGGAATCCACTAACTTGATACTCATGAGTCCCTGCGCACAGGTGAGCGTACTGAGAAACCACCACATGGCTACCGATGGTCACCCGCCCCAGGTTATAGATCTTCACTCCCCAAGCCAACGTCACATGGTCACCCAAACTCAGGTTCCATGGAAATTGAATTTGGCAACTCGGGTAAACCTCGACATGGCGACCAATTTTCGCACCAAACGCGCGCAACAGAAGGTTGCGCCAGCCGTAACAATGCCGAGGGCTAAACCTGAACGCAATTGCCGCGATTTTCCACAATCCCCATCCGAAATATTCTCGTTTGGAATAATTGCGTCTCCGGCCCGCAGAGGATTCGCTGGCAGGCGAGTTCACGAGCCGGGTCGCCGCCAATACTGTGCAAGCTTCCGCAAGGGCTTTGTCAAGCGCAGTCCCATTGGCGGGCGCAGTCCGTTCGCTTGCCAGGCCAGATGATCTTGTTGATTCGCTTTCCAGCGATTGGACAACGTAGCATTGCTACTCCCACCGACCCGCATTTTTGTGAAAATTTCGGGAACGTACTTTACTTTGATCTGCCCCTTGTACATCAGTCGCAACATACATTCGTAATCGGCGGCGGAGCCCCAATCGGTTCGGTAGCCACCCAACCGCCGATACACATCGGAACGCACATAGACGGCAGGATGCGGCGGCATCCAACCGCTCCGAAACCTAGATCGTTGATACTCTCCCGCCTTCCAATAGCGAACCACTCGATCGGGATCCTGAGAGTTCACATAGACCAGATCACCGTAGATCGCATCCACCGTCGCATCCTGAAACGCAGCCGCCACGCTCGTCAATACGTTTGGACTGTAGAACAAATCATCGGCATGCAAGAAGCCGACCACATCCCCCGTGGCATGCTGGATTCCCTTATTCAGCGCATCATACAGCCCCGAGTCTGGCTCCCGAATCGCGGTCGTGATAGCGCTCCGGTGTTTCTCGATGATCTGTGGTGTTTCGTCATCCGACATACCATCGATAACGATATATTCCACGTTTTTGTACGTCTGTTTCGTAACCGACTCTATTGCGCACTGCACCGTAGCCGCACGATTATAAACCGCTGTGACTATAGATAGCTTTATTGACTCGCGCGGTCTCATGGAAACTTGTGTTATGTCTGCTCAGCCCGGCTTATTCGCCAGCGGACGGACGTCAGTAACCCAAGAAGTGACCTTGCTTCGCGCGGGAACAGAATGACATACGACTGACTGTGCGGTGACAAAACTATCTTGGCCAATTGTTACCCCTGGCGCCACAAAAGCCCTGGCGGCCAGCCAACAGCCACTCTCGATTCTGATTGGCTTTACAATCAAATCGAACGTTTCCTTGTCGAAACGATGGGACCCCGTGCAAAGAAATACTTGCTGGGACACACACACATTAGATTCAATATGGATTTCGGCCAGTGTCAACATGCAGACTCCACTTCCGATCCAGACGTTATCTTCTACCACTAACCGCCAGGGCATTGAGATATCGACACCCGAGCGAATGACCACCCCCCCGCCAATCCTCGCACCAAACAGCCGCAACACCACGCGTCTTACAACCGAAGGAACTGGTACAGGCAGTAAGAACAGCCATAGCCTAACGCAGTGCCAGGCTAGCTCCACCGGCAAACTGCGCCCCCGCGAATACTCTGGGTTCGAAAATTTTGAGAGATCAATACTCATGAGTTGTTTTGGCTGTGTGATCGCATTTACGCGCGCCAGTTAACTTGCCTAAAGCTTGCAACCATCGCTGTTTCTGAGCTATAATCGGGAACAAGGTGGCCCGCTTCTCGTTGTTTACTGCTAAAGCACCCAAATGTTTAACTTGCGACGTCTATTGTACCTCACCCCTATCGCCATGCTTTTGGGGGTGGCCACGTGTCAAACCGTTGCCATGGGAGAATTCGTTACTTTGTACGGATTGGGCAACAGTCTCACTAATACATTTAACCCAGACCGTTTGACTTCACTCTCCAGCGGGCCTGATGGACTGGAATTCGTGTACCACATTCGTGGAAATACGTCTATCACTCAATTTCTGTCCACTCCCTTGCTGCCGGATGATTTCGTTACGAGCTACGGCAGCTACTCTGAGGCTTTTCCTTCGACGACTCGCAAATTAGACGCGATCATGCTGCAACCCTTTTATGGATCGACTGTTCGCCAAGAAGTTGCATCAGCGGTGCAGATGGTCGACTTGCTTCGTTCGAGTCCATTGAATGTTGACGCTCGAGTTTTGCTTTATCAAACATGGCCAGCGCTCCCTCCAGGTGGGTCGTACCAAGATGCTTGGAACGCACCTGTGAGTTCGCTCGACAGCCCATTTGTACCGTCGGCCGCTGGGCACGCATTGTTTGTATCTGAGTTCCTGAAGAGCGTCCCCAACGCGGAGTTTATTCCAGTTGGACAGATTTTTAGTGACCTAGACCAATTGGCTTTAGCTGGACAGGTTCCAGGTATCACCACAGTTCGAGATTTCTATGGCGACTCTGTGCATCCGATGAACAATGGCTCATACGTTTCCGCTTTGGCCGTTAATTCGGTAGCACTAGGAATCTCTCCAATTGGTGTTTCGTATCCGACGGAATACCTTGACCCACTTTGGGGAACCCCTTTGCAACCAGCAGCACTTTCTATTGTACAGCAGGTCGTAAGTTCCAATATTTCCATTGTCCCTGAACCGAGCGCCACAGTTCTATGTCTCGTCGCTTTGAGTTCCATTACCGCTTTCGTTAGACGTCGTCGCACTAGCGTATAAGCTTGCTGTACTGATCGCTGAATTGTTCGGCAATTTTTTGCCACGAGTATCGGTCGGAAACAAACCGGCTTCCGCGTACCCCCATTTCCCGCAACCGTTCTGATGGTGTTTCCATAGCTGTAGTCAATGCGCCGGCCAAACTCTCTACCGTAAGTTCTACCCACCAACCAATCCTCTTCTCCGCTAGACATTTCCATGGTGTTCCTTGAGTAGCAATCACAGGCGTCCCCACACATAGGGCTTCTGGCACGACGATTCCAAAATTTTCCGAGTGGCTCGGCAATATCAAGACCGATGAACGAGCAAGAAAATCGAATTTGCTTGACGAGCCGAGAGATCCCAGTAATTGAACGCCGTCAGGTACTGTGCGACCTAAAAAGAGCCCCACCTCGTCCGGTCCCGCGATGCACAATGTCCAATCATTGCGTTTCGACCTCTCCCAAGCTTTAAGGAGTTCGGGAACTCCTTTGATCGGATGAATGCGTCCGAGAAACGCTATGATTTTCTCGCGCGGTTTGCCAATCAGTTCCTTCGCATTGCTGGGTGAATTTATACCGTTTGGGATCGTAATTGTCGGTCGTGCTACCAAGGCCTTGACATGCGCCAATTCTTGTTCACTGGTAACATGAATCAAACTTGCTTGTTGCAGACAGCGTTTTGCGTATAACGACCAAGCAATTCGTTTTTTCAAGCGTCGATGGTTCCGCGCGGCTGGCGTAACCATGCCGTGTGGACTCACTACTCGAGGAATCTGAAACCGATGTGAAAACCACGCGGAGCTTAGATTGAACGGCATCCATTGTCCATGGTCATGGATCACGTCAATCGGCTGTTCCAAATGCAGCTCTTTCAGAAGTTGATAGCACGAACTGAAATTCGTTGGCCTCATCTGAAATTGAGAGATGTGATCGAGATCAATTTCCTGCTTAATCTCATCAAATCCACTCGACAGCAAGCTAACCCTTACGCCAGGCAACTTGGAAAGCGAACTGCATAGCGAGCCAACTACCTGTGCAACTCCTCCAGCCGCTTCCGAAAGATCCATGGTTAAATGAACGATGTGCATTTCTCTCGACTCAGGCATCTTGTATGCCGGCCTTGCGAGATTCTTCGTAGCTCTTAATTGATGGTCTGGTTTCCAAGATCCCACTGAGTCCGATTTCACTTTTCGGCGCTAATGACGAATCCCGATGCGAACATGCGCAGGCCCAACAATTTACAGACGTTCTCGAACGTTGCCACAGCAACGTACGCGGGAAAGAAAAATGCAAAGTAATCCGCCGCGCTATAAAAGGCAGTCACCTGGATTTTGTGGAAACCTGCCTTTTCGAACAATCGTGTCATAGCTGATGGGGTGCAATGGTCGAAAAACGCTGGATATCCACTAACTTCCACCGCTGCAGGCCGCAGGTATCTGATCAGAACTTTCTGAAGTGGAGCCCCCACTGCTCGCAAGCAAATCGAGTAAGGGTGCCACTTAGAGGGAATGTAGTGATGCGTGCTTCCCCCGCTGTTCAGCGAAGCATACATAGATCGAACGGCTGCTTCGTTGTTTGGCACATGTTCCAGAAGTGTCATTGAAACAATAACGTCGGCTTGCACAGGCATTCGCTCTTCAACCGACTGAACAAGGAAGCGATCGTACACACACTGACACTCTTGACGATCGTCGATGTCGATTCCAACAACTTCGTAACCCTGAAATCGTTTTAATAGCGGACGGTCAACACCCCCTACCTCAAGAATAACCTGAGGCCCCTGTTGCTTAATTGCCTGTCGAATGTTTTCCAACAAAAGGGCGGCACCTTGCGGTCGGCCGAAATAGGTTGGGAACCACATTTCCACTTTTGCTGACAGTCGTCTGTTGAATGCTACTAATGTTCGAAGCACGGCTTATACCACTGAAAGTCGGATTCCACAAAGTTTGCTTGACCACATGTACAATCAAAATATACGGCACATGTTAGCGACGCGCATATTCCTGTACCGTTAGGCGCGTATGAAGTATACGTAAGCGCCCGTACACTGCCTGCTTCAGACTCGATCGTATAATTAAATAGAACAATCTTGTCCAACGCTGCTTTTTACACCAACGGACTTCTGGGTTCTCAAGCGACACATGGGTAAAACCGCAACGAGCTACGAAGTCGCGCTGCTTTTCGTCGAGCCAGCCTTCGACACCCCACCGCAAGTAATACACCGGACGCTGCTTGCCACCGTGAAGTAGTTGATTCGAAAGCCCAACGACCTCTTGCTCACTAATCAAATAACCCATCTCCCTGTGCGAGCTAAACACCGCCGCCAACATCGACCGTGCTACTCGTGTCGCAAGCTCATCTCGACTTACCTTTCTCTCATAAACCATGCGGTCTAGAAGTACACCACCCTCCTCGGGGGTCAAAGAAAAAAACTGTGTTGTGTAGGCCAAAAAACGATCGGGCAGAGCACCAAAAAGTTTCTTTACAGTTAGAAAGTAAGGTTTGTGAAACTCTTCCAACGACCCATATAGCAATGATTTTCCGTTCTCGAAAAACTCTAATCTCCTGGTCGGTATTGTGTCTGCATCCCACATAACCACAAACTCACCCTCCATCGATTTCGCAATTGCGAAAGCTAGCTTAAGAGCCTGCTGATAATACCATTTCTCACGTGGCAGGTAGTCGTGTTGGAAACGACACTGATCTTTGAGCTCTTCGAAGATATTGCGAAACTCGCCTAAAGTTAAAACCTCGGATTCTGGAACCAGCCGAACTTGCGAACCCAGATCCGAGAATTCCGCGATTGATTCGTCAGGCACGATAATCGAATGGACAGAATCGGGATAGTCTCTCTTTAATCTCGGAACTGTGAGACGAAGACTTTTTATATTATTGGGCAAGCTAACGCTGAAAAAATGAATCATAAGTTATAAACACTCGACATGTATTTAACGCCGTAAATGAAACATAACCAGTTACATGCGCAGGTCGTGACAACGCGCTGCCGAATAAAACTAATAGAATTGCAGGAGCCCGATTCTCAAACCGTTAGAATCCGCAACTATTGACTAACATTGCTGGATACATCGTACCTCTCAGAAACGAGGTTTCGATTCTGAAATATTAGATTCGACTCGATCTCTTTCAGAAGATCAAAACCAGAAAGGTGTATGCTAATCACTTCTTCACGTTCGTTCTCCTCGCACTCGACACAAACGAAAAGGGTCTTTTGCAACAGATCTACCCCGCCTTCCAAAACTTGGAGCGTGAGCCCTTCCACATCGATACTTAAAAGATTGACGCAATCTATGGAAAAACCCGCCACAATGTCGTCGAGCCTCAGCACTGGCACAAATTCCTTGCATGCCAAGTCCAACTCGCGATCCTGCGAAAAAGTACTAAATACCGGAGCATTCGCAATTCGCAACTGCAGCACTTCAGATGAACTCCCGCAGCCTGCACTAATCACTGAATCACCTGGACGAAACCGTTTGCAAAGCTCAGATAATTCTCTGTTTGGCTCGACAAGAATCCCACGGTAGCCCTTTCTGTATAACAGGTAGGTGTTAGATATTTCTGTAGGATGGTTAGCCCCTACATCAATATAAAGATACTGTTTCTTCTCAAACTTCTGGATACATTCCGTTAAAAACAAGTCTTCATTACTCTGAGAATACGATGCTTTCGTCGGTAGCAACGAGGCAAAGTATCCTTGAAGCCAGCGCCTCGTTTTTCTTATCAAGGGAAATTGTCGAAGTAGCGATTGCTTCATAGTTATATTCACTAGACAAAAATGGTTACAATGGATCTAATTTGAAACAGCTCGGCGCTTCCAAAAGTATAAACGTTCGGTCTCCTGTTAGCTCGACGCTAGACTCGAAACCAATCGCTCATCTACAACCTATTCGGTCCGAACATACAAACTTTTTGAGGTTGCCTAGGCATCGTACGGAAAATTAGTGTCGGAACTTTGGGATTGTAATATAGTTCCATTTTGGAAGAAAATCATCGAACTGCGTACGTAGGTTTTCTTTCATTTCTTCAGTTGCATTGCGTTTTGTTTGATATTCACGCCAAATGACGTTCACGGTAGTTCTTAGTCCCATTCTGGTACTGGCTTTTCGCATTAGTTCGACTACTCGATCAATACTGTCGAACAGCATTCCGCAGCAGGCACGTGCAATGTGAGGGAAGAAACGCCGCTCAATTGGATTGTATTTAGAGCAATACTGCGGATAGTGCGCTATGCGAATTTCTTTTCCTATCGAATCACTGAGTTCCTGTAGATCATGCTTGAAAATATACTTGCCTGCCGAATTACTTCCGCCGCCATCACAGGTCAGTAGTATCGAAGTCGCATTGGGATATCGTTGCTTCCCGATGCGA
>JBGSJT010000312.1:0-3464 GCA_041741715.1 Pirellulaceae bacterium
GCCGAATGACTGCTTCTGAAGCGTCTGCTCCTTGAAACGGACAGTCCGCAATCGGCACAGTTTCGGACTTTAAGCTCTGCCCGATTAAATGGCAGCTTTCTGGAAATTAATTCGCTGACGGTGATGTCGCAAACTGGGTCGCTTCCTGCCGGTCTGCTTTTATCTACAACCCACGATAAGCCGACGGTCTGTTTTCGGCGAAATGGAAAACACGGCTGAACGGCAAGAACTGGGTGGTTAGCGCACTGTGGAAGTTCGTGGTTCTTGGACAGTTTCCAATGGCGTGATGGAGATAATTTGCTCAGCCCAGACCTCGCGCTCGCTTCCGCCACTATGTCCATAACCGAATGCGCATAGCGAGCGTTTGCCGACGATTTCGAGGCGATAAACTTTATAGTCTAGGCCAGAGCTATTTTGATCAACAGGCAGATTGGCGCCGTCCTTAGCTGATAGCCAAGTTCGCTCCTGATCAGGATCAAAGGCTAGCCGAGATACATCATTCCAAGAACGGGCTCCCTCGAAAAACGCTGAATACTCGAATCCATCGACCCAAATTCCAGACATTGGTCGGGATGAGGAATAGGGGAGGCACAAAGAGGGGTCTTCATGCATCATTTTTTCGAGGCGTTGCCTATTTCCATCGCCGCACCGTGTCTCAATTGCTTGAACCGACACAAGTGTCTTGCATTCTGCCGCGGTGTAAGTCTCTTTCCACTCCTTGGGAGGCTGCACGTTCCCCTCTCCGCAAGCGGAAAGAGCCAACGCCGCAATGAAGGGAAAGAACCTCATGCGATGAGGTATGAACAAGGTGCCGAACGTCCGCAATATTGTCGCTTCCTGCCGGTCTGCTTTTAGGGTCGGCTCCAGGCGGCTGAAACGGCAAAATCTGGGTGGATAGCGGACGAAGCAAAAAGATTTCGAGAGCGGCGTTCGTCTCAATCCGGCACTTGGTGCTGCCTTGTGCGTAGGCCGGGCAATCCCAAATGTCTCGCTGTATAAGCCTTCCCTAAATAGCTTCGTGGCTCTCGGATGCTAATGGCTCATGTGCCCACACAAGTCTGGAAGTCTGAAACAGTCTCAGCTTTACGACACTCCCGTATCCTAGCCCGCTTAGTCATCTCACTGCTCTGTTTAGTCTTTTCTTCCTCCAAAACCTTATCAAGTTCTCTGTCTGCGGCTGCCGAAACCTCAGCTTTGTCAGCGAGCACCGTCATCTGTTCCAGAGCTGTGCTTTTAGTTTCCGGTGTCGCTGCCAGAACAGCCATGGCTTGGGTCTGAAGCGATCGTAACGAGGTCTCGTAGAACGAGTCCCCAATTTGGCCGTTGAGGTGTGCATTGCAGAGTTGCCATGCGAGTTGCCTGACGACATCCGAAACTTCTGTGCGTGCGTAGGTAAGCATCAATCTACGTGAAATTTCATCTTCGACTGAGGCTTTACCTGTAATCTCAATGCCGCTCTGCGAGCTTCGGGTGCTGATGGCATCGGCCTGAGTTTCGGCACACAACAGCAATTTGTTACTGGCCGTCACCGACGTTCTGATCAATCGGTTATCTTCCCTAGCAGTCAAGATGACGTGGCCCGTTTCCGTGCTCTTTGGCTTCTTGATAGCGCTGTGTTCCACCGAAGGATCATCAATTAGCTCAGAAACGGTGGCGCATCCACTCAATCCAACTACCAAAAGAGTTGCGACCGTAACCGCATTCGCTTTGAAAAATCTCATCGCCATCACCTCCCCTAATTAGTCGCCGCTTCGAGTCGGCGGGCTTTATTTTATACCATTTGGAGGATTATGGACATTTTCTTCATTCACCGGATATACGCGCCCAAGTCTGCCGGTGAAACTTCCACCTAAGGGCTCCTCAATGTATTGGCGAGCTTCCGCATCTGGGTCGCTTCCTGCCGGTCTGCTTTTATCAATTACCCACAATGAGCCGACGGTCTGCTTTTGGTGAAATGCAAAATGCTTCTGAACGGCAAAATCTGGGTGGATAGCTGTCTCTCAACGTGGCTGCATCAGTGCAAGCGCTATGGCACTTGAACGCCTGACCTCTTCCCACTGTGGGTGAGCAACAGATTGCTTGTCGTCGCCTTCCGGCAGGTCATCGCATATGCGGTTCAGTGGAGCCTTGACGGCGTCGATGAGCCTGACTTCACCCGCATCGAAAAGCGAACGGCCTATTTCGCCTGCGTCAAAGACATGGTCATCGAAGAAAAAGTGAATCACTTCGTCAAACCCGACCACTAGTCCCTCTTCCCGCTGGTTTGACCAAAGCCTGCACGGTTCGTCAGTGCAGAGCTCACGCAAGGTGATCAGAAGATCGCGACGCATCCAGGGATACTGCAAGCTGACCCAACTCGGCGGAAAATCTTGGTCCATACACCTTGTTACTGGCGGATCAGGTGGGCGGCAACGTCCACAATGTTGTCGCTGTCCTGCCGGTCCACTTTTAGGTGCGGCTCCAAGCGGCTGAAACGGCAAAAACCGGGTGGAAAGCTGACATGCGTCGAGCAGCCCAAGCAGCCTCACTGACAATCATCATCGACCCAATCAATGGTCGTTGTAAACACGGCGCGGTCGCTCTTGGCATCAACTGCGAGTGCGCCGCTCAGAGGCTTAGCGCAGACGACATAAACCTCCGATGCTGCATGGAGCCCATGCTGCTCGATTAGCTTGGCTGAGGCGTCCCTATCTTCGGCAGAAGCGGCGCGAAAGCGTGCCGCCATGCTCGCGGCCTCTGAGGCAGGTATTGTGAAGCTAGCATCCGCGGCTGTGGCAGGTATCATCTCGAATGTGCGCGTACCGCAGTCACGAGCAATCTCACCACTTTGCCAAACAGCTGATTCCTTTCCGTCGTGCATTGATTGAACTTGCTCCCCAAGAACTAGAAACCAACCTCTCTCCGGTGTCGGGTCAGAAAAGGCAATTGGAGCGAGTACGGCGCTACCTGCAGCGCAAGCTGCTCCGGCAGCGAACCATGTCAATCTCGATCTCAATCGCTTCATCCAGACGAAGAACCAGATTTATCGAGTGCCCGCAACTGGGTCGCTTTCTGCCGATCTGCTTTTAGGACCAGCTACGGGCGGCTGGAAGGTCAAAAACTGGGTCGGTTCCTGCCGGTCTGCTTTTAGGGCTAGCTCCAGGCAGCTGGAATGGCAAAAACTGGGTGGTGAGCAGACTGTATTGGGGAGGCTAGCACTTTGGCTTCTTCCCATTTCGCGCCCAATCCCAAAGCACGCCTCCCTGCTTACTGGGAAGCAGGTTAGGCTCGGTTGGTACTTGCGGTACATTGTGCTGGTTCTGACCGGCCAACCTCCTTTCCGTAGCTCGCTTCATCTCTGATCTTGAACGGGTTCCTCTCGACAATCTGCGGCTCCGGTTGGTTCAACTATGGGCTAATACCAGCCTAACTTTGATCCTGAATTGATGAGGCTGCCTTACCGGCGATGAAAGCCTATACTTAAT
>JBGSJT010000313.1:0-2751 GCA_041741715.1 Pirellulaceae bacterium
GGCGACAGGCTTCGACGGTGCCGACGAGGAATCCACCGCATGCTTCGCAGGCGAAGTCACGGGGACGGTGATTAGTGTTGTGGTCCCTGCCGGCGGCGCAACGAAACTGGCCAACTCGTTTGATGATGCAGGCAAGTGCGCCAATTGGTTGACCAAGCTCTACAACGGCGGCTGTTTCGTGGCGGGTACCAAAGTCACCCTCTCGGAAATGCCGCGCAGCCAAGCCTTGGAAGATCAGTTGTGGATAGCAAACAGCCTCCAACTTTCAGCGTTTGACGCCGAGTTTCCTTGGCTCGAATCTGAGCCGCAGTCAGCCGCCTCAACCGCTGTCTTACCAGCCCGAACGACCGCTCTTCAAATCCCAATCGAGGAAGTTCCGCTTGGTGCCCGCGTGCCGACCAAGAATCCCAAGCCCTGGGAATACGACGACTCCTTTCCTGAGCCCGATCAAGCGACCTGGGCGAAGCTTTCGTTGACCATTGAACGCACTGACGGCGGAATAGTCGATGCGGAGCTTTTGCGTCCGCGTTCATGGATTAACGCCAACGGCATCCAAGCTGGTCAGTATCTCCCTCTGAGCATTCCTGAATTGGAAGTCGCCGGGCACGCAGTCGTAACTGCCATTGAAGACTGCCCCATCATCGCTCCAGGTGAAGGTTCTGTCGTCACCGGACGATTTGTAACACGGCGCGTTGATGTCATTGCCCGGATTGAAGTCATCGGCGCCGACGGCCAAATCGACATCATCGAAGGCACCACCATTCACCCCATCTGGTCACTGGACCGCAATGATTGGGTGCCACTCGGTGAATTGAAGAAAGGAGAGCAGCTACTCGGATCCGCTGACTCCGTAGTTATCCAAAACTATTGCACCGTTCATCAATCTGTCCCGGTATACAACATCGAAGTGCACGGCGAGCATGTGTATGCGGTAGGCGCTTTGCAAGTGCCTGCTCACAACAGTTGCCTACCCATCGTCAATCCGTCGTTCAAACCACTTCCAGGTTTGGGAACTAAAGCGCTTTTGCCCGCAAATACCATGCGAGAAGTAGCTGGACCGTGGCCTGCAGTAATGAAGGACGGTCAAGTCTTCGTGCATTACATGCACATTGCTGCGAACCAGTCCGCAAACGGTGGGAAGATTGGTGCGGTAAGTCAGAACGGGTGGGTTTGGCTAAATAACCTCGGAATCGTGAACAAGGTAAAGTGGTGAGCGAATGGAATTTTCTCTGAGTCAATTCGTCAAGTTACGGGACGAACAGCTTGTCCAATTCTGTACCGCTTTATTGAACACTAGTACTGAAAATGTCAAATTTCGCAGTTCAGATATTCACGAACTCAGATTCCGTCTTGAATCCTTGGATACTGCGCATCTCGTGTTCGCGCTCGAATTAGGAGCTCACCTTGCGCCAAACGACTTCATTTCTGCAGCTCCACCTTTTCTCGTTCATCCCGACGTTTCTGTAGCCTGTTCCGCAGCAAGAATTCTGCATCAAGCACCAAAGGAATTGATTGACAAGGCAATTGTTGACGCTGTTTCTGCACTTGCAGCTTCGAAGTCTCAAAGTAACGAATTTTTGAACATACTACTCCAAAGTTGGGCAACTCCGTAGAGAGAGGGACACATGAATAAGACAAAGGTGTCAGGAGTCTTTTTCTCGTTTCCCGGTATTGATTCCTGACACCTTTGCCTTTGTTGACACCTTTGCCTTTGTCGTGACACCTTTGCCTTTGTCGGTGGCATGCGAATGTTTTTGAGGTTAGCAATTTATGGATAGGAAACAACTTACGGCAATCGTTGACAAAGAAGTAACGAAAATCGTGAACATTAAAAGGGGTCAGGCCTCTTATCTTGGCATTTCGACTGGTGGTTGGAGTTTTGGGCGGCCCAGTGGCCGCATCGTTTACTCCAAGTTGAGGCGGTGCACAATCGCTTCGACCCAACTTTCATTTCCCAACGGACGCCCACGCCGGGCACAGAGTCGAACGGCGTCCAACTCAGCTTGCGTAAGTGGTTCATTGACGCGGGCCAGCCAGTGCGGTAAACGTGGGATTGGCCACGGTGAAAGCAGTTTGGGATTGGGCTCAGGGGTCTAGAGCCAACGCCATAACGATCCCCAACGCCAATCCTCAGCTCGTGCAACCAGTTCCGCACGCAGCGCTTTGCGCTCGACATAGCGACAGACGACAAAGAAGTGTGCGTCGTCTTGGATCGGAAAACTCTTGTATCGTTGTTGGTAGACGTGGCCATAGCCACAGGTGTGATAATGAGCGTGATATCGCATAGTGTGCGTGCCGCCCACCCAGCCCATGAATCGACTCATCTCTCCATCCACCAGTGGCCGTAAGACAAGATGGTAGTGATTGGGCATAAGTTGGTAACTAAAAAGTTGAACCTGGTAGATCTGTAGTCCCTCGTGCAAAATTCTTTCGAATGCCTCGAAACCACAATCAGCGCTTAGTTGGACAATGACTCAGGGGCCCTGGCAATTGGTTATACTGGGAACAACAATCTAAACCATCAAAGGGTAAATGTACGATGAAAACTGGATTATCCCGTCGATCGCTACTGCGTTTGTCTGCTGCTGGGGGAACAACATTGGCGGTTTGCAGTCAGCTTACGGGGCAAGGTCAGGCATGGGGCCAATCGGTCGCCGAACAAACCGCTACTGAGAATCTGTCGGGCACCTTTGATGTGATCGTGTGCGGCGGCGGGCCGGCAGGCGTCTCGGCTGCGATAACTGCGGCACG
>JBGSJT010000314.1:0-4174 GCA_041741715.1 Pirellulaceae bacterium
GTTGATCGACTGGCGGGACAGAGCTTACGAAGCAACGCGGTCCGCGGAATTGCTTTACCAGGACGCCCGTAATTCCATGGATGTAGCCATCGTGCGTCGCGCCGAAGAGCAGGCACTGGCCAGCCAAAAATTAAGCGTCGCCACCCATCGACTCAATACCATGGCCGCCATGTTCTTCCCCCTGGCGACGCTGGGTGCCGTATTTGGAACGACGCTCACCGACAATTGGAGTTGGTCGGGTTCGCCGGGGCCATTCTTCCTGTTTGTTGCCTTGGGATTGCTTTCAGGGCTCCTGCTCGCCAAGTTCGTCAATCGCCCCGCCTAGTCCGATAGGTACGATTTTGTAAGTGAGCCGAAGGCACGAGTGCGGAAGCCCTTAAGTACCGTCCGGCGTGCAATGCCGCACTTACGCATCGACGGCACTGTGGTCTGTTCCTTGGCGGAAGCATTGCGATCGCGATATGACGGAAACTTACGGTTGCTCGCGTTAGTTTGGCGTCTACCCAACCAACGGCAAACTGTAGATGCCCCTGAATGCGGCCGCTTTGTTTAATCCTCGCCACAGCACTGCCGTTTATTGCAATGTGTCACCATAAGTGATACGATCCGAGTTGTCGCTCTGTGAAAACATCGCTGCATCCCCAAGACCGAAACCCGAGGAGTCTTGCCAATGTCCATTTTCGGAACGTCCTCAGTTCAAAAACTCAGTTCAAAAACTCAGTTCGGCAACCCCAATTCGAGCATCTCGAAAAGCGGCAACTATTGACAGCGGACGCATGGTCAGTTTTTTCGTACTTTGATACTAATGGAGATAGCAGGCTTAACGCGCTCGACTCATTGCTAGTAGCAAACGCTTCGAATATGCCTGAAGCAAAGCAAGATCTCAAGTTTGACTTGAACCGCGATCGCGTCGTCGACAAATTCGATTTCGAGGCAACTGTCACGGCAGTGATTACGGCTAAGAAATATAAATTGCCCGGCGACGGTCGCCCCGAGGGAGAATACGGCGGGCCACCCGATCCGACTTGGGATTTGCCTTTTCTTGATGCCGTCAACTACACCTCGTTTGATATTTCCGCCGATCCCTATACGCGTGACGCAGCCGGATTGAAGACGTTCCCAACAGAGGACCCGCATAGTGGAGGTAGTGTTGGTGGGCGTAGCAGCTATAACCGGTACTATCAGTGGGAGGACAAGAACGGGGATGGTTTTATCATTCACGCATTGGACGAAGTCAGTCTTCCCGTTGCCATTGTTGCCAATACCAAGGCTAACGTGCGTTCCATGTTTTCGGCGGCCGATCCTAACAAAACCTACCCTCCTCTGCTTTGGGCTCGAGCCTACAACCCAATAACACCGTTGAACGTGCATGTCTCGTCACAGCCATCCGTGCTCGTGGGTCTTGACCCGGCTGATTCACACTATCATTTCGATTACTTGGCGACTTCCAATTTCTACGATAAGGTCGCGCATTTTACTTCGGTCAACATCAGGTTTGATGTGGATCTAGTCGACGGTACGGGCGTATTCGATTGGCAACAAATTGGTCAATCCGATAATCACGTCTATGTTACGCTTGACAGTCCCTACGCGGCATCAATCGACAACAATGGAAGTCTTATGCCGTACTATCATACGGTCCTGCATATTGGATCTCATTACGCGGCTGGAGAAACCACCGCCGACCGCGTCGTTGAGAAGGTCTGGGACTACTTCAAAGGCCTGCAAGTCAAGAATCAGGATGTGACGCAATTCAACGGTGTTCACCAAGTCATGGATGTGGGAAAGCCTTTGTATTACTACCGCTTCAGCGCAATTGCGGGCTGTAAGGCGGCTACGACCACAGCTTTGCTCGTGGACCAAGTTCATCACATCAATGAGAATGAAAGTGAGATCGTTCAGTGCGGGCAATGCGGAGCATTTACCAGGCTATTTTTAGCGGTGCTTGGTACACAAGGAGTCAAACTTCCAGCTGTCCCTGGTGGGATGCCCGTGCGCTTAAACGAAGGTGTCGCTACTTCGCCTCTCCCGCATCTTTTTTTGACGCCAACTACGTTGTACGAGCAACCGGCAAATATGTACATCAAGGAGTACAGTGGAACTGTTGTAGACAACTTCATCTACAATCCGATTCTTGGTGACCAATTAAATGGTCAGAACGAAGCGAATCCTAAGGAGTCGATTTTCGCTAATCATCAATTTGTTAGCTTAATTGTCGCTGGCGAGGAACATTGGTTCGACCCAAGTTATGGGTTTAAATACATAGGTGTCGACGACTACTCAAGGAGAAATAACTTTGAGGCTGAGGCTTTAAAGGGTATTGGGATTGTCGATGCAGCAGGTGTAACGGGGATCTACCTCGATAAACCCGATACCGTAGTAACAAACAAGAGTCGCCAAACCTACCTGGAGACACCTGCCAATGGCCACGCAGATTAAGGAAGGATGGAGCAAATGCCACGGACAATGCCTGACAGCTTTTGGGTGTTAATTCTATTCGCAATTTCCTCTTCGGCCATTTGCTACAGTGCTGTGGCCCAGGATAGTGATTCTATCGAGCGTCGACTTCGATCACTCGCTCAGCAAGGCGTCGACGGTAGAGTCACGAGGATGGAGATGATTGACGGCTTAACGCAGCCTGCCGTGCCTTCTGCCGTAGTCGGCTTGTACGTTGAACAGCTAGAAATGGGCAATCTTGCACTCATAGATGATATCTCAGAGGTGGCTGAGTTATGGTCTGACGATTTTGCAGCTCCGCTCAAGAAGTTTTTTCTGCAGAGTAGAAATTCGGATGCGCGGGATAGTGTGCTGAGAGCACTTAAGAAACACCGCAAGCTTACCTGGGGGGTCAAACATGAGTTGTTAGAGGGCCTTCGCGAGAACGGTGATTTCACTGACGAACCGTCGGCAAAATTCATCGAGATACTTGGCATGATCGGGACCTCGCAAGAGTTGGGCTATCTCGCTAGACAGCTCGGTCGCACTGAGAAGATTCCCACTGGAATTGGACTAAGCCAACCGCTCCCCCCCGGTTTGCTGAAACTCAGAGTTTGCGATTGCGCACACGATGCGATCGTACTCACTTGTGGCGGGAATTTAGACGCGCGTGTCGCCGTCGCCTACCATGAGCTTGATTTGACGAGTCAGTTCGACCCTCGGAAGATTAACTGGGCGAGCGCAAGAACACCTGGCATTTTGGGCCCTATAGACGACGAGGTAATTATCGATGCAAGAAAAAGAGATCAACAGCTTTACGACGAAGTGCTCAAGGTGCGCGATAAACTGATTCGCGACTTGATTGTGGAAATGAAACTAGAAAACCTGCCCTAGAAGCCAGGGGAGGCCTGGAGGAAGCCAGAGCTAGAAGTCAGGGGACACTCAAGCTTGGCAGCGAAGCACGAGCACCCACAGTAGGGGAAACCGACGTTAGGACGGAAAACGCGATAGCATTCATTAGTCGGTAATCAGAGAGGCGTTGCGTGAATGCAAAAATCGACTGACTTTTGCAACGGGATTTCGAACCGACAACGCAGCGCGGCCTGCGACAGGTAGAGAATCGACCTAGACAGGATAAAGAATGGACTCAGCAGTGCTTACTCGGTTGGCTACGGCCGCTCAAACGGTCAGTAGCTGGCGGGCTTCGCGACGCATGTGGTGGCGATGCTGACGACGACCCGTCTGCGTACTATCGATCGTCTGAGGCCGTTGATTCGAAGAAGATGCGACATCTATGGCCGCTTCGCTTGTACCACCCAACTGGCAGCTCCCCGATGTTTTCCGTAAGCGTTTGGGGAGCGCCGTCGGACGCCAGCGACTCATGCACCACGACGGACAATTGTTGATCGTCGCCCACTTGGTGCCCGCGGCCGACGAGCCCACGCGGCGGGGAGTTTTGTATTGGTTGGACCACCAGCGTCAGTGGCATGCGAGCAATGGCGATCCCGGCAAAGTGGCCATCCAAATGCTGATCGATGGTTATGCAAAGAAAATCGAGGAGTTCGATCATCTCGAGGATAGCGCACAGCATTCCGCTGACTATTTGCCGATCTTGGATGGATTGTCGCCGCTAGTTCGCGCGGTGCGAAACCTTCAGGATGTGCTGCAAGATGCACGCACGAATTCTCCTGAATTGCTTGAGTTGATCGACTGGCGGGACAGAGCTTACGAAGCAACG
>JBGSJT010000315.1:0-10560 GCA_041741715.1 Pirellulaceae bacterium
ATCGCCGGTAAGGCCGGACGTAAGTCACCCTCCCGCCGAAAGTTGCGTCTTTCTGACGCGACTTTCGGAAGGGAGGGTCGGAGCCCCAGCGACGGGGAGGGCAATCCCCCCTCACCGCTCGCCGACCAACTACGTCGGTGCCCGTCGCGACTCTCCCCGAGGACGTAGCTGAGTTTCTGTCGTTCCCACGCCGGCTGGTTTAAGTGGCGTTTCAAAGGATTCAAGTTTTCTGTTCATGGATTAGCTTCTTATAGCTACTCATCCATGCGACGGTCTACGTTTGCCGGGCGCGCAAAAAGCGCAAATTAGCAAGAATAGCAAGAATAGCCAATCGATTCAAGAAACAACTCTGATAGGTTTGTGTAAGGCATGGCAGGGCAAAAAGAATGGTTTTAGGCGAAAATCACTGGATATCCAAAAACTAAACCTCGGTAAAACATGAGTCCTACCGAGGCCAAGCGAGTTATTCTTCTCGCCCTGACTCAGTTATCCCTTGGCAGGCCCGCTCCTCAGCAGAGCCTACCTCCGTTTCGCTGGGCAGATTCAGTGTAACCGATCCAATGCGGCTGAGGAAACGAAACGCAACCACGATACTCTTTTTGCCCTGCCATGCCTCCGAAAACCTGTCGCCCGGGGTTGTTACCCACTGATTCTTCTATAGAGCCCATTTTTTTCAGAGCCATACTGAGAAGGTTTGACACAGAGTTTCAAACAGAACCTAATCGCGAAACCAACCAATCCGTGACCACGTTTCAGCCGGGTAGTAGATGTAGTCGACATTGCCGATCACGTCGTCAACCTGAATCGGGCCGATGTGTCGGCTATCTCTCGAGCGATCGCGATTGTCTCCCACGACGAAGATGCTGTGATCGGGTACGGTAATATTGATTTCGTCGATGTCCGATTCGTTGGCATCATCGGCAAGAAGCACTCGATACCGGCGACCAGCGTGCGATTCGTAAAAAACCTCGCCTTTCACTGGTCTGTGTAGCTGAGCATTCGCTTCCGCCGGCGCTCGTTCATGCTCAAGCTGCTTACCGTTCACTGTGATGTCATGCCCTTTGATCACAATCTGATCGCCAGCGACACCAATCACACGTTGGACCCAGTTGCGCTGTGGCAGAGGCGGCGAAGTGCGAAACACCACCACATCGCCGCGCTGTGGAAAGCGATCGCGCTGCACTCGCTTGTTCACCAGAATCCGATCGCCAGCCAAAATGTTTGGGCACATGCTGCGCGTTGGAATATAGAATCCCTCATAGACATTCTCGCGACCTACCCAAGTCAGCGCAATGAGAAACGCCAGTTGTACCGCCACGAGCAACCAGTACAAGCTCGCCTTGTTGAACTGCTTCAATTCGTAGTCTGCGGCGGCTTGCTTGGCGATCACGAAAGCTTCAATAGCTGAGTAGAAGAAGATGAGAACCGTCGCCGCAGCAGGCAATAGTATTAGACCGAGGAAAACGCCATTGGAAGGTGGAACCAACGCAGCGATGACGCAGAGCAGTGGCAGTAACAACCTTGCCGAATACAAAATGAGTCCCCTCACGATGCGACCGCAATAGAGGTGGCCAACTCCGGAAGCAAGAAACGATAATACGAGTGCCACCCACGGAAATCGAACTGAGGTTTGTTCAGAAGCCATTGTTACTTTCCATTAAAACGCGAAAGACTGTGCCGCATACGCGACGAATAAAAACGGTAGACAGCCAACCAGTAAGGCCGCCAGGCAAGCTGTCAAGCGGGCAGGTCGCGATTCGTTAATGCGATCAGCAAGCTGCACGTAATGCTTGCGTTGCACGATCCGCTCTTCCACTGCAGTCATCACTCGATCGGTCAGCTCGCGGGGTGCTTTGAGGGCGCGGCGACTGGCGATCCATTCGTCATAGAATGGATTATCAGGCATCGGTTCGTCGATCATTGTCTTTCTCCATACGTCTGCGCCATAACATCCCGCAAACGCTGCTTCGCGCGGTGAATTCGTGACTTCACAGTACCGAGTGTCGTTTGCTCGATTTGAGCAATGTCGGCATAGGGCAAGCCTTCGATCTCGGATAGAACGAACGCCGTCTTCTGCTCGATTGGCAACGCATCGAGTGCCTTATCGAGGCGAATCCAGAATTCGTTCCGGTCGGACTCGTCGCTGATTGCTGCTTGTTGTGTGTTCGCGATTGCATCGCGATCGATCAGCGGCCGCTTTCGCTTAAAGTAGTTCACGCAGCGGTTCCGCGCGATTGTGAATAACCATGTCTGAAATGAAGCCCGTTCGGCTTTGTATGTTGCCAAATGGTTGAACGCCGCCAGGAAGACTTCTTGGGTGATGTCTTCAGCATCGTGTTGATCGCCGATCAAGTTGCGTGCGAACCGGAAGACCGGCAGATGAAATTGCTCCACCAGTTTCCGAAATTCGCTCGTGTCCCCGGCTAATACCGAGGCGATGACATGATCTTCGCTTGCCAATATTCCGCTCTCGTTTGATTTGTTCGAAAGTTATACAACTGGCGGTTCGGAAAGTTCCCGGACTTCCGTCCAGAAAAATCTTTTGAAAGATAAACTGGGTTTCTGTGTGATACAGACAGTGGAATCCAGATGCACCAAAGTTGCTTCGACCTGTTTTTGTTCAATTCGACCTGCAAGCTAGGTAGATTACAACGTTTTCAAGGGCGACTATTTAGTTAAATACCGAGAAGTGTCCGGATTTCTGCTTTTTCGGTAAGCGGTTTACTTTTTCTGTAAGTAGTCGCCTCCAAGCGGTACCAATACTACTGGAACGACATTTTGCGTCACCTTGCGAAGGCCATTTGTGCTTGACGAAGAACACAAATCGATATTCACAAAATGGCTGGAGGAGCATAGCTCTTCCGTCATCAAGGTGGCGCGTGCGTACACGCTGACCATCGACGAATGTCAGGATCTTGCACAGGAGATATTGCTCCAGGCCTGGTGCTCGCTTGCGAAGTTCGAGGGCAAGGCGAGTGCGGCGACGTGGTTTTATCGGGTCGCTCTGCACACCGCCATGAATTGGCAACGCAAAGATCGCCCGCGACGAGCACGGCAACAACCGTTTCTTGAGCTGCAAGATTTGGCCTCGGAAGCTTCAGAAAGTGCCGAGCAGATTCAGCAGCGAGAGACCGTAGAGCAGCTCTACAAAGCCATCCATCAGTTACCGAAAACCGACGCGGCCCTGGTGCTGTTGTATCTGGATGAACTGAGTTACCGAGAGATGGCTGAAGTATTGGGAATCACGGAAAACCAGGTTGGAGTGAAACTGAATCGAGCAAAAAAAACATTGAGCGCATTAATGAAAGGAGCATCCGATGGAAATTGACAAATACCAGCAAGCGTGGAAATCCGATGCAGCTCAATTGCGTGTATCCATCGATACCGAATTATTGACGAAAGAAATGCAACGTACCCAGCAGACGTTTCGATCGACTATCTTTTGGCGAGATGCTCGTGAATTGGGAATCGGACTGTTGACGATACCGATTTGGATCTACTTGGGAATTGCGATGGCACTTCCCTGGACCTGGTATCTAGAAATACCGGCGGCAATATGGGTGATAGGCTTTGTTATTTTCGATCGCAGGCGTCACCCGCAAAAAGCTGGTGAACCCAGTGAGTCGCTGCTTCACTGTTCAAAGGAATCACTGCGCCAAGTGGAGCATCAAATCTGGTTGCTCCGCAACGTTTTTTGGTGGTATCTGCTCCCGTCGTTGATAGCCATCATGACGTTTTTTGTTCACGTTGCCTGGCGGGTGTCGAGTGATTGGTGGGGGTTTCTCGCTACATTAGGTGGACCTGTTCTTATTGGCTTAGTTGTTAATGTTGTCGTCTATCTTGCTAATCGTCTCGCCATACGCTTCGATTTTGAGCCGCGTCGCCAGGAACTGTTGAACCTCGTCGCAAGTCTCGAAGATGAGTCGAATGGCACGGACTCGAAGGATATCATCGATCTTGTTTCCAAGCTTGCCGACCCGACTCGGAGTTTCACTTGGGAGAGTTGGGCCGATAATTGGAATCGTACTGTCCCGTCGTGGCGTGTCGCGGCTGCAATCGTATTTCCGACGTTGTTTGGAGCATGCTGCGGTTTGTATTCCGGGCTCTTTATTCGCATACCAGAGATGGGCCCCGTCTTTTTTCAAACCGTGGTTGGAGCCGTGATTCCATTCGAAATCGCGATCTTCTCGCTTATGTATTTGGCATTCCGCAGGAAGAAGAGAACGCAAGCTGCATCGGCCAACGGCGAACAGAATATGCCGGCCTCAGGTGTTGTGCACCAACATTCCGGAGATCAAAGAACGACGCGACTGCCAAGAGCACCGGCACTCGTGATACTCGTTCTGACTCTGTTACTGGGCCTCATGGCGATCCCCGCTATTATCTCGGTATTCTTGTACTTGGGTGCTGAGAGTCTGTCGAGTTCGAAAAATAGTCCGGTTGAACCAAGCTTCGGCGCGGTGAGTGGTTTCGGCGATGATGATACCTTGCGGATTGACTCTTGGCTTCAGGAGCAAGTTGATCTCGCGAATTATCCGAGTCTAACAGTGGCCATCGTACGCGATGGAGAAATGGTTTACGGGCGGGCCTTCGGATTTGAAGATGTCAAGTCGAACAAGCCGGCGACGCTGCAAACGCAATACAATGTCGCATCGGTGACGAAAGTCTTTACGGCGTCGCTGGCGGTGATGTTGCATGAGCAAGGTGTGGTTGATTTGGATCAACCAGTTGCGAAGTATCTGCCTGAAAGTGTCGCCATTAGCGCCACTCCCAAGGTTGGAGCAACGATTACACTGCGGCAGCTTGCTTCCCACACATCCGGTTTACCGAGAGGCGTCCCGGGTCGCGTCCAGTCCGTGGAAGGCTGGTATGTATTGGAGCCTCAGCGACTTTATGACCATTTGGCGAACGTCAAACTGGAATCCGAGCCTGGCACCAAAGAAGTCTATTCGAATCTTGGATTTGGGCTACTGGGGCACGCATTGGAGCGAGCAGCCAACAAACCGCTGGACCAACTCGTAAAGGAAATGATTTGCGAGCCGCTGAAGCTCCAGCGGACAGCGATCCAAGCTGACGATACCGTCCATCCTGCAACTGGCTACGATGACAGTGGCCGCCAACGTGAAAAGCAGGCCTCCTTCCGTGAACGCCTGGCAGGCTCTGGCGGTTTGGTCGCGTCAGTTGAAGACCTTGCGAAATTCGTGTCAGCTCAAATGAAGCCCGGCGTTTTCTCTCATGAAATGCTTGAGCAACTTCATAGCCGGTCGAGTCGATCGGACGGAATTCTCGTGGAGACGGCGCTTGGTTGGACCATCGAGTTCAGCAGGTACCTTGGCCGTTACCCGGAAAAGAATGGCGGCCGCAGCAATTGCAGCGCGTGGATCGGTTTTTCTCCAGAACACGGCGTTGGCGTAGTCGTCGTGACCAACTGTGGCGGACCAGAAGTCGACCCGATCGGGCGTTGGCTTTTGGAGCGATCTGCTCAGGGAGCTTATAAGCCTGTCAGGATATATGACTACGCAAAGGTTGCCCCGTACACAGGCGTCCACTGGGAAAACGATCGACCCATCGTGTGCGTCAATAATCAATGGTCTCCGCTCGTGTCCATCGATGGCATCCCGATCGCTCGCATCATGCAGTTTGCAAACGGTGAATTTGATGCGTTGGCTCGCAAACGCTTTGCAGAAGACCTCGTGGAACTCTTGTCGAAGTTCGGGCATGAACCGGATTGGACGGTGACGCTGGAGCTGGAGGTAGCGGACGGACAGATTAAGCAAGTGCAAGTGTTGATGACCGAAGCAAATCGAGAGCTTGTGCGAGAAAGCGGGACGCAGCATTAACGCACAAGTAGTTAAGAGTCACTCGTTTATCAGTTTGTCGCAAATGTAGGTGCCAGCAGCTAGTCGTTGAACCAATATCGCATTTTTTAACACCAACACCAAGGAAATCCCAATGTTCAATGTCTTACCCATCGCGAAAACGTTTGCAGTTCTCGCGCTGATTGCTTCGGCCTGTATTTGCTCGACCAGTCAGGCCGATGATCCTTCAAAAGAAATTGCCGCGAAGCTGGCGGAGATTTGCCGCATGCATGATGTTCCCGCAATGTCCGCTGCGGTGGTTAATGCGAAAGGGCTAGTAAAGTCGGATAACTTTGGAGTTCGCAAACGTGGAACGTCCGACAAAGTAGAACTAACAGACAGGTTTCCGATTGGCTCGAATACCAAGTCCATGACCGCCACCTTGGCGGCAGTACTGGTCGACGCTGGTAAAATTGAATGGGAAACAACCATTAGTGAAGTCTGGCCTAAAGCGACCGACAAAGACCTCCATCCCAAGCTTCGCAAAGTTACGTTAGACCAACTGTTGTCACATCAAGGTGGAGTGCCGGGCAATATTTCCGATCTTTCAAAAGAGGCGTGGGCAAAGCACTTCGAAGAAAAGCAATCGCCGACTTTAGAGCGTCGAAACATGCTCAAGCTTGCGCTTTCCAAAGCACCTTCGCAGCCTTTGGGGACCTTCGCCTATTCCAATCTTGGTTACGCGATCGCGTCGGCCATGCTCGAAAGCCGCGCAGGGGAATCGTATGAATCCCTCATGAAGAAGCACGTCTACGATCCGCTGGAAATGCGGTCGGCAGGCTTTCGTTCAATGGAATCAGCAAAGCAGTTGCGACCTCCATTGTTGTGGGGGCATCAAGCTGCCAACGGTGAACCTGTCGACCCTAGAACAGTGGGAGCGGAAAACCCAACGGTCTATGCGGCCGCTGGAACCGTCCACTTATCGATCGAAGACTATGCCAAGTATGCACGTTGGCATTTGGCGGGCAAGCCAGAACCCGTGCTACGATCACAAAACACTTTTGATCACCTCCACAAGCCGCAAGTCGACTATACCATCCCAGGAGCCAAGTACGGTTGTGGCTGGATTTGTATGGAAACTGCGTACGGTCGCGCGTTCAATCACGCTGGCTCCAACACAAATACATTTGCTTTGATTTGGGTCTTGCCCGAAGCAAATTTCGCTGCCGTCGTTTGTACCAACACGGGGGAAAAGCAAGCGTTTCCGGCTTGCGACGAAATGATCAGCCATCTTATGAGCGGATATGCCGCCGCCAAAACAGCAAAGCCCTCTAACGAGCCCGCTGCCGATCTGGGTAAAATTGCTCCCGAACGTCTCGTCGGCCGTTATCAACTCTTGCCCAACTTTATCTTTGACGTCAACGTCAAAGATGGTCACTTGATGGTTGGCATCACGAACCAGCCAACACAGGAAGTTTTCGCGGACTCACCCACGAAATGGTCCTATCGAGGTATCGACGCGAAACTGGAGTTTCATCTTCGAGCCGAAGGCCCCGCGTACGCTCTTACACTGCACCAAAATGGCGCTGCACAAAAGGCGAAGCGTATAGGCGATTGATCTTTCAACGGTCAATTGCCACGAAAAAGGTGATATCGGTTTAAAGAGGCTGAGAAACCTGCTTCGTAGATGTTCGCCGCACCTGGCTCCAACTTCGACAAGCGATTAACTTGGCCTCTAGCAGCAACCGCTAGTGCCGCAGCATCCGCCGCTTTGCTTGGCAACGGGCAACAGTTGTTTCGCTGGTGCACCGGCGACCCAGCCTGCGAGATCTTCGCGCGATGGATAGACGGTCTGGCTGACGATCTCTCCATCGACCACAACGACTGGCAGGCAGTCGGTGCCAACGGTGCTCAGAAGATGGTGAATTGCCCTGTTCTCAATGAAGGCTTGTGGCTGCTGAGCAAGGTTATATCGCTCCACGATGTGGCCTTGGTTCCTGAGCCAGTCGAGATCCGCAGCGAACTTTGGCAACACAGGGTCAACGTCTGCACCACAAACGCCGGTCGAGCAGCACATTGGTTTGTCATAGACTTGTGCAGTCTTCATGGTTTTATCCTTCGAGATGGTTTGAAAATTCAATACGGGAATAGTGTTCACAGGGAACTGTGGTTGTTTGATGGAACTCGACGTTCGTCTATTATTTTTGGGTTCAATTTATGTTCCTTTAGCGGCTATCGCTTATCGCCGAAATACGATGGCTGGTTTTAAACATTTTTGCCCTTCAATTGTCATTAAGTTCGGCAACCGATCGTGCTTCATAGGCTCGCAATCAACTTCTTGAGCTTTGCCATTGCGTCCTTATTGATGCAATAACAAACACGCGGCCCGTCGATTTCGCCTTGTACCAAGCCGGTCGCCTTCAAGATCTTCAAATGCTGGGAAACTGTGGACTGGGCCAACGGCATCTCTTCGACAATCTCCCCGCAAATACAAGACTTTCGACTGAGTAGCAAACGCACAATCCGCACACGAGCAGGGTGAGCCAGAGCCCAGGTGAGTTTCGCCAACTCCTCGGCCCATGCGACGTCAGGCAACGCTAGGCTCTCGCTCCCAGTGGAGCATTTTTGAGATTCTGCTTTCGCCTTGGCCATCGATTCTCTCTTCAAAGTTTTGATTTGCGGCTCACCGTTAAATAGCTTATCGTCGATTTACGATATCCATCTTCATGCTTTCTGTCAATGCTGCTCTGCCAGATTGGCGGAAGTGACTCCGCCTGTTCGCCGAACTCCTCCGACGATGAACTGCGAAGTTTAATCGACACGAAGTCCATCCCACAATGCAGTTTGTGCGCCAGTAAACGCGCTGCGTTTGTTCACCCCAGTCCCTTGCAAAGATGTGTCTTGCAATGATTCCGCCCTATCGTCCGCCGATGCCACCCTACGGGTTGCCCACGGACAATTTCGGAGTGGGCTAGCTGGTGGAATCCGCCATGACAAGATTGGGTTCTTCCCTGATGTCGATGCAAGATCGATTGGTCTAAAATAAACACCTCTTCAGAAGAATCTGTGGGTAGCCAATCGATTCAAGAAACAACTCTGATAGGTTTTTTTAAGGCATGGCAGGTCAAAAAGAATGTTTTTCATGCGAAAATCACTTGATATCCAAAAACTAAACCTCGGTAAAACATGTGTCCTACCGAGGCCAAGCGAGTTATTCTTGTCGCCCTGACCCAGTTATCCCTTGGCAGGCCCGCTCCTCAGCAGAGCCTACCTTCGTTTCGCTGGGCAGATTCCGTGTAACCGATCCAATGCGGCTGAGGAAACGAAACGCACACACGATAGTCTTTTTGCCCTGCCATGCCTCCGAAAACCTGTCGCCCGGCATTGTTACCCACTGATTCTTCTATAGAGCTTAAATTTTTAACTTTCCCTTGGCATAGCGCAAAATCGCCGACGCATTCCGCTATTCCCAATTGGAAAAATACTCTATGCGGGCTTTTCTACTGCGGACCGTGAAATGGAAGACAACGCATGACGGCAGAGACCTGCTCCAGCGATACAGCATTCAGTAACGACGCTCCATCGGAATCGCATTTCGGCACGGTCGCTGCGGTGCGAGGCAGCGTTGTGGATGTTTTCTTTACGCAGCGGTTGCCTGCGATCCATACGATGTTGCGAACTGGCAACGACCAGGAGATCGCGATTGAAGTTCTCTCACAACTGAATGCCCATCTCGTGCGCGGGATTGCACTCACGCCTACGCAAGGTCTAGCGCGCGGGATGCAAGTGACGGACACCGGAAGTCCATTGTTGGCTCCCGTCGGCAAATCGATTTTGTCGCGGATGTTGGACGTTTTTGGCAACGCGATCGATCGAGGCCCGCCGCTGGAAGACGTGCAGTGGCGAAGCGTGCATCAAACACCTCCTCCACTCGTTCGCCGATCGACCAAATCGGAAGTGTTCGAGACGGGCATCAAAGCGATCGACGTACTCTTGCCCCTAGAACGCGGTGGCAAGGCGGGTCTGTTCGGTGGCGCTGGGGTCGGTAAGACAGTCCTGTTGGCTGAGCTGATTCACAACATGGTCGGCCACGAAGAAGGGACAAGCATCTTTTGTGGCATCGGCGAACGTTGTCGCGAAGGCGAAGAGCTGTACCGCGAAATGAAATCCGCCGGGGTGCTTGACAACATGGTAATGATTTTCGGCCAGATGAACGAGCCGCCGGGCAGCCGGTTTCGCGTTGGCCAGGCAGCACTGACAATGGCCGAGTACTTCCGTGACGATGAACACCGCGACGTGTTGTTATTGATCGACAACATCTTTCGCTTCATCCAAGCTGGCATGGAGGTCTCTGGTTTGATGGGGCAAATGCCGTCACGTTTGGGATATCAACCGACAATGGGAACCGAGCTCTCCGGTTTAGAAGAGCGGATCGCCAACACGGACTCGGGCGCGATCACGTCGATTCAAGCGGTGTACGTTCCAGCCGACGACTTTACCGACCCCGCAGCAGTCCATACCTTCTCGCACCTGTCGGCTTCGATTGTTCTGTCGCGCAAACGAGCGAGCGAGGGTTTGTTTCCAGCGATCGATCCCCTGCAATCGATCTCCATAATGGCGTCGCCGGGCATCGTTGGCAAGCAGCACTATGAATTGGCTCAAGAGATTCGCAGCACGCTTGCCCAATACGACGGCTTAAAAGACATCATCGCGATGCTTGGGCTTGAACAGCTATCGCCAGACGATCGAAACGTCGTTGCAC
>JBGSJT010000316.1:0-16580 GCA_041741715.1 Pirellulaceae bacterium
AGGGTGGAAACAATCCGCCAGCTCTGCCGTGTGTCACCATGCGGCAGGGCATTCTTTAGGAATTGTTTTTATCCTCCCATGCCTCAGAAAACCTAAATCCCCCTGCGAATCCACCCACACATTCTTCCATAGAGCCAAAATTAAATGGTGACGAAGCACTAGCCTAAAATTGAATCTTGACAGACCACTAGAAAACCAGCGCAATCCGCTGCGCAGCATAGCTGTGATATTGCAGGCTATCTACGACCAATTTTTCTTTCAGGTTGGTGTTGACTCGCACCGCGGATTTGGGGCATACTTTGCAGCAGCGTAATGGATTACGCCAGTCGCCGCGCGAGTAGGGCCCCCAGAACCTTACGAAATGTTGGTCGGCTGCAGTTTTTAGGATGGAACCTCTAACGACACGGCGACCACGGTCCTAGCGACAGGTTGATAAAGCGTCCATAATTAGGTCAGTCAATGTGCTGACTCGATCGATGCCTTTTTTGACCATTGTCCCTGCAGACCTGAGCTCGCCAACGGAGTGCCTGTGTCGTTCACGTACGATTCTGATACCAAAGAACGCGTCCGCGCCGCAACGGACATTGTCGATGTTGTCGGCGCGAAGCTTGAGCTGCGCCGCCAGGGGCGCAATTATGTAGCGAATTGCCCGTGGCACAACGACACGCGTCCCAGTCTGCAGATCAACACCGAGAAGCAGATTTGGAAATGCTGGGTGTGCGATATCGGCGGCGATGTCTTCAATTTCTTAATGCAAGACGAAGGGCTCACCTTCCCAGAGGCCCTGCGGAAGCTGGCCGACCGAGCGGGTATTGTGCTCGCCCAATCCCCCGATGGCAAACGTCGCGCCCATGATGCGGCAGACATTAAAATAGAGATTTTCCGAGCGTTAGCGTGGGCTCAAGAACTGTATCATCAACATTTGCTCGAACATTCCGCCGCCGCACCGGCTCGCGAATACTTGGCGGCTCGCGGTTTGAGTGTCTCAGCCATTCAGACTTTCGGAGTGGGCTTGGCTCCCGAAGGTTGGCAAACGCTGCTCGACAAAGCAGGCAGTCAGCGGTTGACTCCCCAAGTTCTTGAATCAGCCGGGTTGGTCATCAAGAAGGACAACGGGCACTACTACGATCGTTTTCGTGGTCGCATCATGTTCCCCATTCGCGACCGCGACACGCGCACGATCGCCTTTGGTGGACGCGTCCTCCCCGGTGACGAGGGTGGTGCCAAGTACATCAACTCCCCCGAAACACGATTATTCCAAAAAAGCCATCAACTCTACGGTTTTGACTTGGCACAGACTCCGATTCGACAAAGCAAACAAGCGATTGTCATGGAGGGTTATACCGACGTGATGTTCGCTCATCAGTGTGGTGTCACAAATTCAGTAGCAGTGTTGGGGACAGCGTTGGGCGCACCGCATCTGACGCTTCTCAAGCGTCAAAGCTGCGACACCGTGGTACTGCTGCTCGACGGAGACGAGGCGGGACAAAAGCGGAGCGATGCCGTGCTGGAATTGTTCCTACACGCGCAGTTGGACGTGCGCGTGCTATCGCTCCCCGATGGACTCGATCCAGCCGACTACTTGCAAAAATATGGTGCCGCCGAGTTGCACAAGTTGATCGACTCAGCCGCCGACGCGCTGGAATTTAAGTTGCGTCGTGTCAGTGCGGGCTTTGATCCATTGATCGACACCCACCGCGCCAACCTAGCCGTGGAAGAAATGCTGTCGCTGTTGGCCAAGGTTCCGCATAGTGGCTTGATCAGCAATGATTCGTTTTTCCTGCGTCAGAATCAAGTCCTACCGCGGTTGGCAAGACGCTTTGCCATTCCCGAAGATGCGCTCCGCGAGCGATTAACCGCGTTACGTCACAAGCAATCGCGGTTTACGCAACGTCAGGATGAATCTCAACCGGTTAGAAAACCACTCCTCAAGCCGAGTGATTTAGCACCGTTTGAACGCGAGTTGTTGGAGCTGATCATCGTCGCCCCCCAGGTTGCACCGATCGCACTGGAACGCGTGCAATCGGGTTGGCTCCAATGCGAGGCCGCGCATCAGATGCTCGAAGCCTATCAGCTACTTGAATTCGACGGGCAATCGCTAGAATTCAGTAGCGTGCTTAATGCCGTGGAAGACCCTTCCCTGAAGAGCCTGTTGGTCACATTGCATGAACAAGCCAACGCGAAACTGAAATACACGCGAACGTCACCCGAAGATCGATTGCGAGTTTTGACACAACGGATGGGAGAGCAGCAAGATGTACTTCGACGACA
Source organism: Pirellulaceae bacterium (assembly GCA_041741715.1). Lineage (GTDB taxonomy): Bacteria > Planctomycetota > Planctomycetia > Pirellulales > Pirellulaceae > Aureliella. The sequence continues at coordinate 2,272 of JBGSJT010000316.1, forward strand.
ACAACAAATTTCCACTTTAGAAAAAAAGGAGCTATCACCCCAAGACGAAATGGATATGTTGCAAGACGTTATTCGTCAGGCGCGTCTCCGACAAGGGTTGGAACTCACTCGCACATCGCCAACTGGGCAACCACTGACCAGTCCCGACGATGAGCAGCCGAGCCAACCGGCTGAGGAATTGCCTTACACTGAGCAATCCTCTACCAGTTAAGACGCCTGGTTGACGCTTGTCCCCCAGCCCTGGTGCACGATGTACCACGGAGCTGAATCGAGAGAACTGAATTTAGTAAAATCGAAACTTACGTTTTCCACTGTCGCGCAGCCACAACCCGCTGGACTGCTCGACACTATCAAAAGGAGTTGAATTGTGGAGCTAATGGACCTGGACCTTCGTCAATTGATTACTACCGGCCGCGAACAGGGCTATCTGACTTACGAACAAGTTGGCAAGTATCTGCCGGATGAAGATAGCAGTTGCGAAAAACTCGATAATCTGTTGGTCACGCTCGACAAGAAGGGGATCCCGCTGGTTGACAAAGCACCAGCCCCAGCCTTCTCCCAAGCCGCCGCGCTGCTGAATGCTCCCCATGCTTTGGCCGACAGCGATGACGCAGGCGAACTGCACGCGGACGAATATAATGGCGACGATGATAAACTCTTGCCAAATTTTGGAGCGCATGCCGAATCGCCCAAGTTGAGTGATGATCCGATTCGCTTGTACCTCAGCCAAATGTCACAAATCCCGCTCTTCTCTCGCGATGAAGAGATTGCACTGGCTAAGAAGATTGAGATTACACGCAAACGTTTTCGCCGCAGCCTGCTGGGAAATGATTTTGCATTGCGTCAAACGGTGGAGATTCTCAAGCGTGTTCACAAGGGTCAATTGCCCTTCGATCGCACGATTAAAGTCTCGCTGACCGAGCGTTTGACTAAGGAACAGATCTCCGCGCGCATGCCCGCCAATCTGAAAACTCTTGAGAAGCTGATTGCCCGCAAGCGAGCGATCTTCTCCGGGATCGTGCGCAAGAGCGTCACGTCAGAGAATAAGGCTGAGTTGATCGAGCACTACGTGCGTCTACGTGCCAAGTGTATCGTGCTGGCAGAAGAGTTGAGTTTGCGTTCGCGACGGGTCACCCCCAACATGAAGCTGCTCGAGCAAATGGCCGATCGCATGGATAACCTGCGAGCGAGAATCACAGAGATTGAGCACGATTGCACTTTGAGCAACGAATGCGACCGGCTTCGACGTGAATTGCGCAAGCTGATCATCGTGACTCAAGAGAGTCCCAACAGTTTGCGCCGCCGCTGCCAAGAGTTTCGTCAACACTTCAGCGAGTACGAAACGGTCAAACGCGAACTTTCCCAGGGGAATCTAAGACTGGTGGTCTCGATAGCCAAGAAGTACCGCAATCGCGGCATGAGCTTCTTGGACCTGATTCAAGAGGGCAACACCGGACTGATGCGCGCCGTCGACAAATACGAGTATCGTCGCGGCTTCAAATTTTCGACCTATGCCACGTGGTGGATTCGCCAAGCCATCACGCGCGCCATCGCCGACCAAGCGCGGACGATTCGTATTCCCGTGCACATGATCGACGTCCTCAGTCGCCTCCGCAACATTCAAAAGAATCTGACTCAACAGCTCAAACGCGAGCCGTCGACGGAAGAAATTGCCGAGCAGACTGATCTGCCAGTCGAAGAAGTCCGCCGCGTGCTCGATATCGGTCGACATCCGATCAGCCTTGACCGTCCAGTGGGCGAAGGGGAGGATAATAGTTTTGGTGAGTTCATCGAAGATGGCGACCACAGCAACCCGATTCGCAACGCCAGCAATGGCCTACTGCGTGACAAGATCGACACGCTGCTGAAATCATTGACCTTCCGCGAACGCGAGATCATTCGCTTGCGATACGGTTTGGTCGACGGTTATTCGTACACGCTCGAAGAAGTCGGACGCATTTTCAAAGTGACTCGTGAACGAGTGCGGCAGATTGAAGCCAAGGCTGTATCGAAATTGCAGAACCCAGTCCGCGCCGAACAGCTCTCCGGCTACCTCCGCCCCTCCGCCGCCTAACGCATGCATTCCCGCTGATGCACTCGGGCTGATGCACTCGGGCTGAAAGCCCAGCCGATTCTCTAGCCCCGGCAGCAAGCCGGGGTTGGAGAACGCCCACTTGTCTGCATCCGGGCTGAAAGCCCAACAGATTCTCTAGCCCCGTCTGCGGGGTGGGGTGTTTGGCGTTGTGGGCGAAATAACGACCGAAAGATTTAGCGACCGAAAAATTAGGGGAATGGTCGACGTTTGAACGACTATCCAGGGTGCCTGAATTCCCAATTGGCGATAAATCACGCGCACGAGTGGTTCAGGGATCTACTTCGATCATCTGAGCAATTTGATGTCCCGCCTGCAACAACAAATAAATTGGCTCTTCCAGTTCTGCCAATTGATCGGAGCACGCCGCATTGGGGATTGGTAGCGGTTCTCCCCTAAGCAAGTTCGTTTCAGCCATATCACGTAGGGCACCAGCCAGATTCGCACGCGCCTCATCGAGAGTGTTGCCGAACGAGACAGTACCGGGAAAGTCCACGACTTCGCCCAGACAAACACTTTATTCCCATCGATACGCAGATTTATAAACCAACATAGTCCGGTCCTTTACCATCCAGTTTAACATGGAAGCTACGTAAACAAGGGGTCGGATGTGGATAATTGCGGGTCGGCGATGATATCGCCGATATCGACGCGAATACGAATTTGCAAAATCTTTCGGTCGTTAAATCTTTCGGTCGATTCGCCGTCTGCGGGCGCGCGTCACGCGATTGCCGCTCTCGGAATGCTGGCATCCTATTTGAGATTCAACTCTTTACGGCGCCTGTCGATTTCCTTGAGCGATAGCGTGCGGACGACCGATGTTTCCTGGCCAGCGGCATGGAGCGTCAACTTGAGTTCGATCAACTCCTTGTCCTTCGGGCTGGGATACACACTCAGCACACTTACGAGTCCCGAGCCGGGGGGCGTTTCGAATTTTTCGTCCCCTTGGTAACTTGGATCTTTGAGCAACATGGCTGTGGCTCGTTCCGTCCCTGCGTCTATCAGCGCTCGATTGACCACGATTTGCTCGCGCGCCATCGATTCACGCGTTTGCAAATGCAACGATTGGTACATGCCGAGCATTAGCACGCTACTGGTCAAGATGACAACGAGCACCAGCATCAAGGCAAAACCGCGAGGTGGTTTGGGGCGTCGAAGGCTTGAATTCATGACTGGATCCTAGATCGCTGGACGAATCCAGATTTGAGTATTGGAGATCGCTTCATTGTAAGTTGGGCTGGCACTAATGGTCAGCACATCGACACCGATGAGCCAACCGTCAGTAGCGGTGGTTGGCTTACTCAGCAGAGAAAATCGCAGTTTTGCAAGCCCTTGAACCAATACCTCAGCCCCTTTATCGGTTTCCATAATCAGCAGCTCCCCATCGAAACTCAGCCGCCCCTTTTGACCATCGGCGAGTAAGACCACTAGGCTCTGGTCCTGGACATCGAGCACGTCCGTACTACCCTCCAAGCGTCGGCTAATTCCTTCCAGTGCGGCTTGACGAATCGTGCTGTCCGACTCTCGCTGGCTGCTGGTTGCGGCAATGCGCACCGAGGCTTTAAGCATGCCAAACAGTGGCACCATAATGAGCGCCATCAACGTCATGGCGACCAGAAGTTCCACCATCGATAAAGCACTGCGGCGACAGCGATTGTTTCGAATTGTTGTTGAGTACTGCATATCAGTGGTTGGGCTCTAAGGAGTGGCACGGGCAACATTGGTCCACAGTTCCACGCGTGTTTCGCCTGCGTCGTATTGTCTGTTTGCATTGGCATCATGCCAGCCAAAGGTGCGAACGGCCATCAGCAGTCCAGGGATGCCACCTACGCTTGTGTCTTCTAGGCAATAACTTTCAAACAGTAGTTCTGGATGCCCTTGGGCTGTGAAACTATCGACACCGGTTTTTATTTGTTTAAAGGTTCCACGCACCACGTGGGACAGCTCGTTCTGTTTTCCCGCAACCAATGGAACGAGTTCGCCACGCTGCTTAAACACTTCCTGTCGCTTGACGACGGTCCTCATCAGCTCGGCGGTTGGTACCATGAAAAGTACCGCCAACACCAGTCCCGCAATAACTTCCAACAATGAGAAACCATTGTTCGAAACGCGAATCGCATTAGTCTTTCGCATGGGGACTATTCCTTAATCGTCACGTTGACTTGGCCCGAAGCGCTCCTCAATTCAATCAGCCCAGCCGACGTTGAGCTAGCGAGCACGATTGAGAGCGACGTGTCGGTTGACCCATCGGGTTGAAAAATAACACCACGACTCGACCACTCGGATTTAAGCCCTGCCGGAAACCTATGGTAGGGTGGTTGGCTTTCTTTAGTGGCTCCTTCCACGTAAGTCGTAAATCCGGTTTCTGAACCGCTTTGGTACCAATCCATACGGACTGGTAATCCATTGGCAATCGCGGTAGTCCGTGCGGCACGAAGAGCCGAACTGACATACTGTGCTTCCTGCTTGACGCGCAACCGCTCGACCATCTCGGGACTAGTGCGCATGCTGCCGATGGCAACGGCCATGACTCCGATCACCGCCAGTACACACAGTACTTCGATCAGCGTGAAGCCAGCTTGTTTGCTTCGGTTGTGATGTGGACCGTGGTTCATGACGTTGAGTTTTAAAAGAATTATTGGCTACGTAGTAAGTTGGAGTCCAGGCTTCAGCAGGTTTTGTGTGATCCATGCAACAAGGGTGACTCGACATGCGTCAGGCCACCCTTGCTAAATTTTGAAGCCAGTGCGCTGGAATTATTTAGGCGCGAGAGGATTGATAACGGTCTTAGCCGTATTGTCCCACTGGTAGTAGCTGCCGTAGGGAGTGGCTGTGGTACGCGTGCTGGTGTAACCAGAGGTGTTCAAGCGAGTCATGGCACGATCAGGCCACAGACCAGTTTCCATGTAATAGGCTTGAACGACCCCGTTGAGCTGGGCAATGTTTTGCTCGTCCAACTTCTTCCGCGACTTTTCGCGCATCGGAGCAATTGTGGCCACAGTGGCCGTAGCGACAACCGCCAATATTACAACGGCGGCGATGACTTCGATCAGCGAGAATCCATTACGATTTGTTTTCTTGTGCATGTTCCTTACCTTTCAAGTAGTTGGGCATCAAGGACCGGCACTCATGTTGGTTGCTTGCTCGTCGAGTGAAAACTCGACTGTCAGCGGTGTGCCGTTCCTAGAAAGGTAGGTCGTAAATCCTCGGTAGGTCGGGAAGATAATACGATTTTCATGTTGTATTTTCGCAACATGCGTCCAACCCTAGTTGGTTAGTCCGTGCCACAGATAGTTCTCGGCCTACCTTTCATCGGGTTCTGGGGGAGAGCTGAAAACCCCCTCCCGTCGCCCCAAAGGTTCCGTCTTCTTCATCTTTTTGCCCCACATCTTTTTGTCGAAAGATAGCGGCGGCTCGCCGGGAGTTTCTGTCAACCCAAGCGCGGCTCATTGGTGAATAGGCCCGATACTCGTCGACAAAAAAATGTGCGGCAAAAAGATGAAACACGCGGATGCGATAAGGGTAGCGGCTTATGATGCGGGCATTAAAAGATGTCTGGATCGCGATCAGGTGAACTGCCTGCCAGGAAATCAAAGTCGCAACCCTCGTGCGCCTGTGTGACATGTTTGGCAAACAGTGTCTGATAGCCACGTTGCCATTTTTCAACCGGTGGCTTCCAGTTCGCGCGGCGACTAGCTATCTCTTCGGGGGTGACGTGCCAATGGAGACTTCTCTGGGCCACGTCCAATTCAATTTCATCACCGGTGCGAACTAAGGCCAGCGGGCCACCAATGTGAGATTCGGGAGAAACATGCAACACACATGTACCATAGCTAGTGCCACTCATCCGCGCATCGGAGATACGAAGCATATCGCGGACGCCCGCCTTTAGTAGCTTTTTCGGAATCGGCAGCATCCCCCACTCCGGAAAGCCCGGCGCACCGAGTGGCCCAGCACTGCGCAACACAATGACCGAATCGGCTGTGACCGGCAGATCGGGATCGTCGATACCCTGTTTGAGTTCCGCGTAGTTGTCAAACACAATTGCTGGGCCGCGATGTTGTAGCAGCCTAGGATCAGCCGCCACGGTCTTGATAACACAACCGTCTGGGGCCAAATTGCCGCGCAGCACGCATGTCCCACCCGTCTTCGATAACGGATTTTCTCGCGGGCGAATGACTTCGGCGTTGATAACTTGCTTACCAGCGATCTGATCCCCTAATGTCTTCCCCGTCACTGTCCGACAATTTAGATTCAACAAGTCTGGCATCTGATTCAAGAGAGCCCCCAAGCCCCCTGCATCGTAAAAATCTTCCATCAAATAACGTCCGCTCGGTCGGATATCTCCCAACACTGGAACAAGTTTGGAGAGTTCGTCAAAGCGATCGAGGGACGTGGTCAATCCCGCACGTCCAGCCATGGCGATGATATGCACGATGGCATTGGTGGAACCGCCAATGGTCAGTTGTGTGGTGATCGCATTGTCAATCGCTGGCTGAGTGACGATGTGGCTCGGTCGCAATTGTTCCCAAGCCAACTCGACCGCGCGTCTTCCCGTGGCGGAGGCGAGTCGACTATGCTCGGCCACGACGGCAGGCGTGCAAGCTGCACCGGGGAGAGTCATCCCCAGCGCTTCGGCGATGCAAGCCATCGTCGACGCCGTCCCCATCGTCATGCACGTCCCCGCCGATCGTCCAATACAATCTTCGATTTCACCCCAATCGCCGTCGCACAAATTACCCGCGCAGCGCTCGGCCCAGTACTTCCAAACATCTGAGCCACTCCCTAGCGTTTCGTTCTTCCAACGCGCCTTGAGCATGGGACCAGCGGGCAAGAAGATGGCTGGTAGATCGGCTGACAGAGCCCCCATCAATAGTCCGGGGACGGTCTTATCACAGCCACCCATCAACACCACGGCATCGATGGGATGACAGCGTAATGTCTCTTCGGCTTCCATGGCCAACATATTGCGATAGAGCATGGTGGTGGGCTTCATCAACATTTCACCCAAGCTCATCACCGGCACTTCGACCGGAAATCCACCCGCTTGCAGAATCCCGCGTCGCACATCGTTGGCCCGCTCGCGAAAATGCGAATGACAAGTATTGAGGTCACTCCATGTATTGAGAATCGCCACAATCGGCTTGTCGCGAAAGTCGGCGTCCCCCAATCCCATTTGCTTCATTCGCGAACGATGCCCGAAGGAACGCAAGTCGTCAGGAGCAAACCATTTTGCGCTCCGCAACTTGGCGGGATCGCGGTCAGAGTTGGGCATAGATCGGTTGGGGGAATCGGCTGACATGGTTGAACTTTCAGAACTGCAATGTTATCAGATGTGCACCACTTGACACTCGACACATGATAACCGCTTGCCGTATACCACCGTAAGAGCCTACGACCAATTCCCCGTCTTTCATCTTTTTGCCACACATCTTTTTGTCGAAACGCACGTGCGATTGATAGGGAGAGGCTATGGAGTCGCGACTGGATTTCTAGTAGCAGTACGCCCAAAAAACGCCGACAAAAAGATGTGCGGCAAAAAGATAAATAATGCGGAATAACTATTGCCCACTTCGCTTATTCATATTCCGTACCACTTCGCAAGAGCGCGGACCGCTACCACTGACTTCGGCTATGCGCGTATCGCCTTCTTCGGCGGACAACGCTACCATCACGCAATCGTCTGGGAGACACTCAGGAAATTTATCGGCCCATTCAATCAGCACCAGGCAGGTTTGTTCATAGAGTTCGTCGATTCCTAAATCCCAAACTTGGGCAGCCCAATCGAGTCGATACCAGTCGAAGTGATGGATCGTGTACTGGCCCTGATAGGTCTGCTGCAGGACATACGTAGGACTGGTAACAACCTCCGCAGGAACTCCCAACTCAGTTACTAGAAAGCGGACCAATTGTGTCTTACCGGTACCAAGCGTCCCGACCAATCCGATTGTCATCGGTGGTCGCACATACCGCGCCAGCTTCTTGGCTAGTTCCGCTGTATCAGTCAGCGATGATATTGGATAACGAAAACTCTCGTAAGTGGATTTCATTGCGGACTCTCCAGCATTGTTCAATCGCCAGCCGTGTCGCGGAATTGAGCGTGACAATCGCGGCAATTGGCACTCAAGCTCTCGAGTAACCGCGTCGCGTGCAGCAATGGATCTCGCGCCGAATCGCCGGTCTTGACTTGGCCAACAGCGGTCTCCAGCTCAGCAGCCAACTGTTGAGCGTCGCGCAGCATTTGACGATATCCCTCTGGACGTCGTGTTGTCTCCTCGGTGCGCAGCATTTCGACGAAATGCTCACGGAGCAGCAGCCCTTCATGGGTTGACTCTAGATCGGGGTGCGCTGCGGATGACTGCCAGCGGTTGCGCGATAATTGTTTCAAATTATCGAAGGTGTGCTCCAATGCGACCATTGCGGCGGCCAAGGGAGGAACCTTAGCCCGCTCGACGAAATCAATTTGCAGACGATCCAGTTCTGCAGTGGGCAGTGGTTGAGCTTGGCTGACCACGCGAAACAGCCCACGATAGTTCGGGTTGGTCCCCGCTCGCCTAAGTAGCTCTAGTCCGCTGGTAGGATCGATTAGCCCCGCCGCGATGCAACCAGCGGCCGCAGCGGCAGGGCTGCGATGTTGCCCGTGATGGCAATGGATGTAGATTGGTCCCTCCAGTTCTTGCAAGGCCTTAGCCAGTTCCTTGAGGCGATCCTCTGAGATGCCGTCATAGCCATGAGGCAAATGAACGTAGCGCATGCCGAACTGATGAGCTAACGACACATTGGGCTCTGCACCATCGACGCTGATCAGCGTCTTGACTCCCAGACTCTGAAGTTGCTGAAAGGCGCGCTCATCGGCTGGCAAACCACCAGAGATAACTCGTGAATGGATGCGAATGGCATTTGGTAGATACTCGAGCGTCAGTTTTTCCAAGGGCAGTTCTTGCGCACAGACTCCATTGAGCAACCACAGACTGACGGCGACTATTTCTAATGTAAGTGTCTGGGGATTGAATTCCCTGGTCAATGCTGGTTTCATTTCTTCAATTGATTTTTGTTTTTCTTCGCCTTCCCACTGTTCTTAGCGGCCGGGACCGTTTCAGGGCTCAAGTATTCCAAGCGGCGCAGCGTTCCATCGGACTGCTTCCCTGCGTTACTTACGCTCTCGTGCGTAATGCCGAAGTCGTAGCCAGGCTGACCATCTCGCAGCAGGACCACCGAGTTTAAAATGAGGCTGGCCTCGATTCCCGACTGGGTTCTTGTCAGGCATTGCATCAACACAGGGCGTGGATCAGCCGCGCCAATCAGGCCTAGGAATTCAGCGGCTCGCGCACGGACCAGCAGGTCATCGTCGCTGTCTGCCAGTTGTCCGGCTGTGTCAATGAAGCCTGCCGCCGTTTTGCCGAAACAACTACAGACGATCAACCCCCAATAGCGTTCCGTCGGGTCGTTGGAGGCCAGCGCTGCGGCGATTTTCGTTTGGGACTGTGCGAACGGGAGTAGACTCAAGTCGGCAATGTCGACCAACGCCGCTATCTCCTGGCGATGCTCCTGTCCGAATTTGACCGGATTCTTAAAAGCCTCTTTCGCCAGCGCGCTCTCGGGATAAAAGCTCAGGTCAGGGAGCGATTTGACTTGGGTTTGCAGGTCGCGCCGCAAGCCGCGCAAGATCCACTCATATGCGGGATCACCCGCTAGATTTTTGACTTCATGTGGATCTGCCTCAATGTCGAATAACAGTTCGGCGGGACGCGGCCTGAAGAACTGACTCTGCTCTTCGTTCAATTCGCCCCCCTGGAACATCTCTCGCCATTGGCGATAGGCCAACATGATGTAGCGATAGTTGTTGTGCAGCCCATCGAAATTAAACGGTTGATAACTCCGCACGTATTCAAACCGCCCCTTGCGCAGTGTTCTTACTAAATCGTATTTCTCGTCAAAACGATCGGCATATCCGAATGCTGTATCGCGCAGGGCAAGCCCCTCCGTCGATACTCCCACCCCCAAGAACGGTAATCCGTCCACTTGCTCTGGAACCGCCACACCAGCCAGATTCAAGACCGTCGTTCCAAAGTCGACAAATTGCACGAAGCCATCGATGCGTGTATTCAGCCTGGCGGGCGCCAAGTGTTTAAAATTCTCCGGCACGCGAACCACCAATGGAACATGCAGACCGCTTTCGTAGGCGTACCCTTTTCCGCGTGGTAGGACTCCGCCGTGATCACCAAAGTAGAAAATAAAAGTGTCTTCCAGTAAGCCATCGGCGGCCAACTGGTCGACGACCTCTCCTATTAGTTGGTCAACCTTGCGGATGTTGTCATGATATTTGGCGACCGTGTAGCGAAACAGTTTTGTATCGGGATGATACGGTGCGACGAACACGCTGTTGGGATCAGTTTGTGTGGCTTGGCGTTCGAAATCTTCTGGCGAGAAATGAAGAGAGCTTTCATGGGTGGTGGTAAAGCTCTGCATGTGGAAGAAGGGTTGCCCCTCGGCCCTCCCCCGCCATATCGCTTGCTGCGATGATTCATCCCATGTCCCCTCGGTTTCGTCAGCGTTGTAGTCTTTCTTCTGATTGTTGCTGGTGTAGTACCCCGCCTCGCGGAGATATGCAGGAAACATCTTCAGTCCGTCAGGCATGGGGACAGAGACCTCGCGACGATGGTATTGCGTACCAATGCGTGGCGCATAGCAACTGGTCATCAGCGTCGTGCGCGCCACTGAGCAGACCGGGGCGTTGGAAAAGGCGTGATCGAATTGCAAACCGTGTGCAGCCAATTCGGCAATTCGTGGTGTCGCGGCTCCATGCGGATCGAACATTTTCAGATAGTGCACTGAGTTGTCTTCTGAAATCAGCCACACGACGTTCGGCCGTTCCGCCGCGACCAGTGGTCCGCTGGCGAGTAGCATAAATGCGGATCGCAATAGGCAAGCCAGGCTTGCTTTCCATCCATAGGAGATTTTCGCTTCGACCTCTGCTCGACGAAAACAAAGTTGTGGGGAGTGCATGTTGTTTCGCATTTTTTCGAGAAGTGTGAGAGTGGCATCATGACGATCGCTGGACGCTCTTGGAGAGTCACCCGAAACACACCTTTGGCGATTCTGCTCTAATACCATCTCGCAGCATAACGGATTCACGCTTTTCCCGTCCGTCGATCGAAATCATCAGTTCAGCGGGCCCTGGCGGGACATCCGCCGGATCGCGCAGGTAGCATGCGGTGTTGTGCACTTGTGCTACGTTAAACAAGCGATCGCCAACGCGCAAGGTAATGCGAACTTCCGCCGAGTAACCCATTGTTGAATTGGTACGAATCATGGCAAATCCTGAGGAAAGTAATGAAGCGATCCAATTTTACGCGATTTCGCGGGGGATTTCCATCGACGATTCCGATTCTATTGGTTTCGGGCAAGACGGAGCGGTTTGGCGTTCGTCGCGAAAGACCGCCATCAAGGTCTTGGAGCGTGAACGCACGTATATCAACGAGCGCGATGCCTATCTTCGGCTGAGGGAGGAAAACGTCACTCACTTGGGTATTTTTGCAGTCCCTTCGCTAGTCGACTACAACGATCAACTCTGGATCGTTGAGATGGCCATTGTAACCCCCCCCTATTTGCTCGACTTCGGCAAGGCCTACGTCGATCGCGACTCTCCCTACACTCCCGAGCAAAAGGAGGAGAGTCTCGAACTTTGTCGAGAGTTGTTTGAACCGGACGATTGGGAATTGATTGAGGAGGCGCTGTTGGATTTGCGTTTGCTCGGCATCGAATACTTGGATATCAAGCCAGCGAACATTCGCGCCCGTTAACTGGTCATGCTAGCCATTCTTGAATCGCTTCAGTGTTCATTGGATTCCCCGGGTTAAGCTCTGCAACTGTGACTCGGTGGTCGATGTTTCTCTTTAACGCTTTACCCCAGGTTCAATGTTGTTTTGGATGTTGGTCCGAGCTGCTTCGATTGCCTTGGCCACGCGGGTGGATTCGCTTTCAATGTGCGTCCGCATCCGAGCGATTTCGGCTTCCAACTTTTGGATCTGCTGTTGATAGGCCTTGTTGTCTTCCTGCAACGCTCGCTCGCGATAGAACAAATCGGTAACATCCAGCGGCTCGGTGGCGTTCAGGTTAAACTGCCGCTTGAATTCAACCACTGCCGCTTCGCGAAGCGCTTGCACTTCTTGTTCGGCGAGCTGACGATGCTCGGCGGCTTGAGCTTTTAATTGCGACAATTCGAGCGGATTGATTTTCGCATAGCCCAAGTTCTTTAGCATAGCATCGAGAGCTTCGGTCTTGGCCTCCAATAACTGTTTGCGATGCGCGGCCTCTAGTTCGGCCAGCGCTAATTCTTGTTCGCGGCGAACGCGTTTCAAATCCTTTTCTTTTTCGAACGTTGCCGCTTCGATCGATTCGTCTAATTGCTTATGTTCGCGCTCCGCCGCAATACGCTTTTCTTCGATTTCCGAACGCAATCGATCGACATCCTCGGCCGCTGAGTTCAAATCAGCCAGTTTCCCGATCTCTTCGATTAGCGCATCGCGCCGCGCGGTTAGTCCTTCTAGTTCCGCCTGGTGTGCTTCGCTGCGGGCGGTATGCTCATTGTGCATGATCTGCAGCTTAACGTTGTGCTCGCGTGTCGCTCGATCCAATTGCACACTTAGTTTTTCTTGCGACTGGGCAACTTGGCTGATCACGCGGGCATACTGTTCACGGCGTTCATCGGCCAATTGTTGTGACTTGGTCAATTCCGCTTTTTCGTGTTCGATCTCCAGCTCCAATTCCTTTATCCGCTCCAGATGGGCCTCGCGCTGGCGATTGTCCTCGGACTCCGCTTCCTTAACTTCCAGTTCGTAACGCAACTCTTCCAATTGCACTTCGCCAGGAGAGATCGGCCCTTCCTGCCGCGCGGTGACCAAACGCATGAGTTCCAAGCAGTAATCCTTAGCCTCCTGCGCCTTGAGTGATTGGACTTCGCTTTCCGTGTAAGACAGATTGGCTGACATGGGAGATCTCTTGAGAGTAGCTAACATCGAAGTTCTGAGGCGATTTACCTGCACATCGAGCTTAGGCGGGGGGCAGATAACTCCCTACCAGTGTAGCTGGAGTCGCCAGACTTCAGAAGCCGCAAACCGAAGTCTGGCGAATGTCTCTGATCGCTTACGACGTTACCACGCCCTACGATCAGACCCTTGGAGAGTGTCTACGCGCTCGGGGTTTAAAACGATGTTGGATGAACTACGGCGTGCTCGACGTCGCACAGATCGCCGGTTGATTGTGGACAAGGTATCAACTGCTGTTCATCAAGTAGATCGCTAGCGGGTAGCGGCTCAGTAACGTCGCACCCCACTATCTTCAAGAAATTCCCGAGCACGCGATATCCGGCTGGCGACAGAATCGATTCGGGGTGAAACTGGATGCCGTAAGTCGCATGCTGTCGGTGCTCGACCGCCATGATCTGGCCGTCTTGTGACCAAGCTATAACTCGCAAGCACTCGGGAAGCGAAGTCGGTTCGGCGACCAGCGAATGATATCGCGCGAACTCTACCGTCGCCTTGGCTGAAACCCCCTTCACAGCGTCCCCATTCTCAGCATTCGCGCTCAGCCCTTCAAACAGCCGACTCGGGTGTAGTTCGATGGGAGTCGACCGTCCGTGAATTGGCTGCAGTGCACGAACCACCTCCCCTCCAAACGCTTCGCAAATGATTTGATGGCCCAGGCAGACCCCCAGGATTGGCAGCACCCCTGACACTTGTCGCACCAGCTCTAGGCAACAACCGGCGTCGCTGGGACGCTTGGGACCCGGCGAAATCACGATCGCGCGCGGGGTCGTTGCCGTCGAACATCCACGCCAAGTGTCCCAAAGTCCCTGGAACCGATCCAGATCGTTACTCTCCACGGCATGTAGCAACTGCGGCGCATCGTTGCGCACGACGACTACCTGTTCTCCCAGTCGCTGCAAATAGCGCTGCAAGTTGTAAGCAAAACTGTCGTAGTTATCGATCAACAGAATCATATCTAGGCTTTGTCAACATTAAACATTAGGGTGCAGTGCATCGTAATTCACCCTCCCACGCAGTTAGGTTTCACAAGCGGGCAGACTCTTTCGTGGGAGGGTCGATGCGAGCCCTGGCGAGTCATCGGGGAGGGAAACCACTGAGCATTTCCCCCTCCCCGCCAGCTCGCTAGGGCTCGCCGACGACCCTCCCGCGAATCAAAACTACCTGCTGTA
>JBGSJT010000317.1:0-8195 GCA_041741715.1 Pirellulaceae bacterium
AAGTCCTTTTTTCGTTTTGCGATCTGCGATGGGGCAAAAATGGGGCAGCGTTGAGCCTGTGTTGGATTTGTATCGATGGCCTTTTCCAGGCCACCAACCACAATTCACCACAAGGAGTTTACCGCCCATGGCCTGGCTCGAACAACAAAAATCTGGTGTCTACGTAGTCTGCTTCCGCTACGGCGGGGCGCGGCTCAAACGTTCCACCAAAACTCGCTCCGAAGACAAAGCGGAACGCATACGCCTGCAGATTCAAGAGAACATCGATCTGGTGGAACGCGGGCGCCTCGAAGTTCCCGCCGGAGCCGACCTAATGACGTTTCTAGCGTCCGATGGCCGGCTCTCCAACAAGCCGCTGCCGACCGGCCAATTGCAACTCGGCGACCTCTTTGCCAAATACCGCGAAAGCCTGCCGAGAGACTCGCATGCCCCCGAATCGCTGAGGATCTCCAAGATCCACATGGGTCATTGGGCTCGCATCTTGGGAAATGGAACACGTTTGGTCTCCGTCACCACTGAAAGCTTGCAACGCTATATCTCCAAGCGTTCCCAGGAAGATGGTCATCGAGGCAAGAAGGTTTCCACCGGAACGATCCGCAAGGAAGTAGCAACCTTTCGAACTTTGTGGCGCTGGGCCAAGCGATTTGAGCATGTCAGCCACGATTTTCCGAACCATGGATTGCACTACCCGCTTCAATCCGAATCGCCTCCGTTTCTGACTTGGGAGGAAATTGAGCGGCGCATCGATCGCGGACTGGTAGCTGGCAAAATCAGCCAGCTCGAGCTCTGGGACTCGCTCTACTTGAACACCACCGAGCTGTCGGAACTGCTCGGGTACATTCAAACCAATTCGACCTACGGCTTTCTTTACCCGATGGCCGTCATGGCGTCGCACACCGGCGCCCGCCGCAGCGAAATTTGCCGCTCGCGCACCGAAGACATCGACTTCGAAAGTGATATTCTGCTGATCCGCGAAAAGAAGCGCATCCGCGGCAAGCAGTCGTTCAGGCACGTCCCGCTCAGTCCATTTCTCAAGGAGGCGCTGCGCGAGTGGTGCAGCCAATGCGGGGACTCTCTGTACACTTTTCCGCTCGACCACCGCGTACGCCGGTCAAGAAACGCTGAGCGGCGAGAAAACTGGGAGAGTGTCGCGCCCGACGAGGCCAGCGATCACCTCGACGCCGTATTGTCTAGCGGCAAATGGAAGCACATTCGCGGCTGGCACGTTTTTCGGCATAGCTTTATCAGCAACTGTGCCTCGGCTGCAGTCGACCAGCGAATGATCGACGCTTGGGTAGGCCACCAGACCGAAGAGATGCGACGCCGCTACCGGCATCTCTTCCCCAGTTCACAACGACGTGAATTGGCGAAGGTGTTTGGTTAGCCAATTCTTGTTCGGCTTTCCTAGGCCGCTTGGCATATTAGTTTACAAAACAATCGTCTCTCCAGTTCGAGATCCCAGGGGTTCCATAGTGGCCAGTACCAGCACCCGGCTTTTTTGCCAACGGTTCCATTGGAAGCTATGAAGTGGACCCCGTAACTTTATTGCAATGGCTGTCCGATCTGCTGACTAATGTCACGCCCTCATGTGTGACTTGGCAAAATCGCGGGTGTATCACTTTGACTTCAGTTGATAGTGAATATTTTAGGACGGTGAGCTGCTTCGGTGTCTTAGTATTACACGTACCGACGCAAGTTAACCACGACGCAATTTGCGTTAGGCCGATGCAACCTCCGTCAGGAACGGTTTCGGGTAAGAAGCGGAGGTCTGCGCGACCTCTGCAGATTATCACCCGGAAATCGAATCAAGAAACGGCCGTTTGTTACGTGATTCAATAACCAGCGTTCGGTAGCGCGTTAATTGCTGAATTGGCAGTTACGAATATCGTCACTAATCAATGCAGATTTCAAATCAGGCATGCTGAACAACTTGCGCCACGATGTTCGCAGAGATGAAGCTTTCCCAATCCCCGATTATCAATTTCCCGCAACGGATGATGACAATTCCGATGACAGTCGATCGTGGATCACCGTGCAAATCAACCAGTTGCTTGCCGAGGTGGTCTCCGTCGAACAAACTTCTTTAATCGTGGGCGGAAAAACTTTCGCCAACATTGACAAAGACCTGGCTGATGTGCAGGTACGTATAAAGCGAGGTATGGTTACGTTTGTTGTTGACGGCGAGTATATTCAATCCTCGCTACGGTAGATTCGTGCTCTCTCATGCGCACCGACGAACACAGCGCTCAACCTGCGTAGCCGATAAAGGGTTGAACTGGATGGCACTATCGGAGTGAGCGAAACCAGTGCAGAGGACCTTAGAAACCGGCGGCGATTCGACATGATGGATTCCTGGATCAAAAGCTAGGTAAGACATGCCTGCGGACAACTAAGCAACTCGCCCACGATTTCCCTGGGATCATCGCTAGAAACTGCACTGATATTCATCCTTGGAACACTCAGCAGCAATGTTTCGAACAACTGTGCTGTTGAAAGCGGCGTCGGGCCACTCTGTTCACAGTATGTGGAGACCAACCGAGTCAGGTCGGCGGGCTGCGTTGGCGAGTGCAACTCGCCGGAAAGTAAGGCCGCACCAAAGTTCGCACGACCAATGATCGTTCGCGAGTTCAACCAACCTCGCCCTCCAGGCCAACCTCCCACGTTAGGAGGACGGAAGAGCTCTTGCCCCAAGCGACTACACCAATCGGCAAGAATCAAAGTGCTGGGCGGCTTGTCGAGCAGCTCAAGGGAATGCGTGCAGCTCACAATGTGCTCGACAGGAGTACTGACTCGCGATCCAATGTTTGCACCCGAGAAAAACAACTCCGATCGCAGTATGGTTGCGACAGCCCAGCCAATATCCAATTGATGATCTCGCAGACCGGTCGCCAGTTCTTCCATCGCCGCAGCACTTACGATTTGTTCACCCATTAGTAGGTCACACAAGCGCCAGGCCAGCCGTCGACTGGTCGCTTCGTGTTCGAGCAACAGCTCGACCAGCGATGAAGCATTCAAACGCGCCGTCTGCCCAAGTACGGTCTTGATTTCCGAATCATGATGTTCTGGTTTGAATGAAACTTCGCCAGCCTTGATCGACCAACCAGTGAGTGCTCGCGCAGCCTGCTTGACATCTATTTCCGAGTAGTTGCCAATACCCAGAGTAAACAGCTCCATCAGCTCGCGAGCTAGGTTCTCGTTCGGATGCCCCTGGCGATTTGAACTAGCGTCCAACCAGATCAACATCGCAGGGTCTAGCAGAATAGCTCGCAATATTTGACCGAACGGACCCCGCGCATGTTGGCGAAGTAGTTCGTTTTGCTGCAGCATCAGTTGCAGGTCTTGGACCTTCAGATTGCTGGTAGCAAAATGATTGTGCCACATCAAAGTCAGTTTTTCTTGAAGCGGATCTGGGGTGAACAAGCAACGAAACTGCCACCAGGCCTTCAGTCGTTGTTCGTCCTCGCTACGAACCGCCGACTCTCCGATAATCCGTGACATCGACTCGAAATCATCTCGCTGACTGTAGCTACGTGCTTCCCCCTCAAGCAGCCTTGAGACGCTGGCCTCAACCCCGTCGTGAAGGTCGCGCTGCAGTTCGCCCCAAGTTGCTCCAAACGCAGCCCGCCGATGCAGGTGATTGACTCGCTGGATGTTCCACGGCAGTGATTGCGAAGGTTGGTACTTTTTCCAATGGTTCATAGACAATTTCTCGCAAATCCGAATGGTCAAAAGGACTGTCGCGTTACGCCGTCACTGCTCCGTTGTTTGAAGCAACTTAGCTGACTTTGCCTCCGTCAATTCCATTCCGTTCGTCAACTTGCCTAACTGATAAGTAGCGCCCACTTCGGGGCGTATCGATAACTGGAAATTCGGTCCCATCGAAGTATACGCCCATAGGCGGTAGAGCCCTCCGGCCGCAAGGTGTATTTGGAATTGGCCTTTGGCATCAGTAGCAACCGGCCCCAATTCACGTGACCAGTTGTCTTGCGAGGGCTCCTGCACTGGCGAGATATGCACTTGTAAGTTGGCCACTGGTTGCGCTTCTTCGTCGAGCACTTGCCCCGAAACGGTTGCGCATTTTTGCAACTGCACATCCACGGGCTCTGAACCTGATCCACTGACGCTGAACATCTTGCCTGAGCGTCCGTCGGCTGTCATCAGCACCACCAGCCGTGTTTCACTGGGCTGTAGTCCGATGATCTCCACTTTCGACTGGCCTAGCTTGTGGTCTCGGCGGTAGCGCGGAGGGAACGTCGTACCCAACGCTGAGATAGTTTGTATTGCCTCGCCGTTTTCGTCGACAACGTCCAATGCACGCACGCGCCCTTTCTTAAATGCCAAATCCTGTGTGATTTCTTCGGTGGCTGGTTCGATGTCGACTTCGACCATAGCATCAAAATAGTCCGCCGACCAACTATCAAATAGTTTGCCCATCTGCTCGCCGCCAATGCGCTGCAACAAATCTTCGCTTCGATTGGGTATGTATTTGGGTTGCTCGGCGTTATCAGAAATGCATGCTGCTAGAACTGCGGGACCAGCGATTGCCCTGATACGAAACCGACCGTCGGGGCCACTCTTGATATCGTTGTCCGGCGCGCGTCCTGTAATGCGTTGATCGAAGTTGGAAAACCTTTCAGCGTGCTCATTGTTTCGGAACGGAAAGTATTGGATAAAAGCTTCTAGCGGCTCACCATCTTCATTGGTGACTCGTCCCACGATCCATTTTGTTTTGGGCAGTTCGAACTTGCATTCCAAGGGCGTCGAACTGGACGAGGCGGGGAGTTCCAAATGAGTTTCGAAGTAAGGTTGATCAAGTTCAGGTTGAACTGACACACGATGATTTCCGCCTAACGGAGCGCCAACAAGTTGAAATCGACCGTTTTGGTCGGTAGAAGCGGAAATTTCGCCAGTCCGCCAATTCGACTTGCCAACGCGTGAGATCATAGCTCTGGTGTTTGCGAGAGGTTCGCCGGATTCAGCATCCACGACTAAACCAGAGATTAGTTGAGTTGGGTAAGCAACAATCGTTGGAGACGCCCCATAATGCGTGTAGTCGTTGTCACGCACCCCACGGTTGAAGGCCTGCAGACTGGGCATGTCGCGACCTACGATTAGAACATCATGTAGAGCAACCCTTGGTCCGACCAGTTTGACGCGGACTAAATAGTTCTCGCCGATGTCGCTCAGTTGGAACTTACCATTCGAATCTGTTTCGACTTTTCCATCGACAACTGTGGCTCCGTCCATTGTGCTTCGACCAGGAAACTGTGTTTCGGTCACGCGGGGGTCATGACTCATCATGACAAAATCGTCACGCCCCTTCAGAAGAGCGGGATTTGCATTCGCGATCCACTTCTCGACCGCCTCGTCGCTCGTGGGCAGAACTACTTCAACCACTTCAATGCTAACTCCAGCGATGGCGTTTCCCTCAGTGTCAACGATTCGTCCGGTGACCAACTTGCTCTTGGCCAATCGCAAGTCGAGATGAGAGTTGTTTTGCTCAAATAGTTCGTTCAACTTGTCAAAACTCACCACATCGGGTGCATATCCATCGAGTTCTGCGACAACTTGGTTATTGCCATCTTCGGGCTGAAAGGTAAGTGCGTACGAACCATCCTCGGCGGTCGTGCTAACCGCAAGTTGCTTCGAATGATTCCATCGATTTTCGGAACGTGAAAACATTTTGTTGATTGCCGACACAGTTGCGCCAGCCAACGGTTTCCCGTTTGGATCGACGACCTTACCACTGTAGGTACGCTCAGCGTTGGCTGAGCGGTTTTCTATTTCAGCTTTGTCAGCCAAATTATTGACGGCTTCGTCGTCGGTTTTTGCAGAGGTAGTTGTGGAAGACGCAGCTTCTGCAGTTTGCGGTCCAGCCACAGCCAGCTTAGATTGACCAATCTCGATCAAGGCGACTCCCAAGGTCGTAACGAGCGTGCCGAGGAACGCGATGGCTACAAACAGTTTGCCAGCCTGTGTCGATAAAGCTCGTGTCGTGTCCACGATGCGAATAGCGCGGCGGCCAAGCTTGCTGCGAAACCCGACCATCGAAACTCCGATGGAATGCGTCTGAGGCAAGGAACGGTCCGCTATCTGTATCAATTGCTGCAAATAGCTTTCGCGATTGCAACCATGCTGAATCACGTAGTCGTCGCATATCTCCTCGGCTACCGACAAGTTTTTGCGATGCAACCACCAGATCAACGGCTGGCACCAGAGTAGCGCTTGAGCGATTCGTCCCACAGCGCACCAGAGCCAATCGCCACGATGCAAGTGAGCTAATTCATGCAGGAAAACCTGATCGTAGTTTGATGGGTCGATGTCTTCCGGCAACAAGATGGTTGGTCGCCAATGTCCAATCAAGCACGGGCTCGACAAAAAGGGGTTGACGAGTACTTCAGGCGGCTGCCGCAAATGCAATCGTCTGGCTACTCTAAGGCAAGCACCTTCACACTGCTCGTCAGCTCGTCCTGATTGGCGTCTCAGCGATTGACTGCGGGCGAGATCGAAGAGCAGACGCGTCATGAGCAACGCTGTGCCAAAAATCCAAATAACCAGCGTCACTGAACCGTAAACGAATCGTTGATTTTCCGGAGAGCCCACTATGGACTGGCTCGCTCTGGTCTCTTGCCGAGCAGCCGACACGGCGACGGACTGACGTGGAACTGAGGACCCATAGACTAGCGGTTCTCTACCGATTTTGCCACCATCTGTTTCCAATGGTATTTGTCCTGCAGCCGGCGGATTCATTCGCATACGGTCGGCCTGCGAAGCAAATGGATCGACAGTTGGCGTACAGTGTAGGGTGGCGTCGGTGGCATCCCCAGGATTCGATTTCAGGTCACTCCAAGCAGGCATGGATGTCGTAGGCACGCGATGACTGAAAATCCGCGAATGAATGTCGATAGTGATCAGCGGACAACCCATCAGCAACAATAATTTAGCCAGCAGTGGACTAAACAACACGGACGCGATGGTGACGCGGAACACCAGCGATTGCCATACTGGCCTGCGCAGTAGGGCGGCCGCGAATAAACCGAGCGCCAACAAAATAGTTGCCTGTAACCACCAAGTCGCAGCCAGCTCAAGCAGTCCTAGAGTCACCCTCGACCACTGCGTAATTGCGTTGTTCATATTCGTGCCCCTAAGAGATGCGGGTGACTGTCGTAATATTGCACTTCATGGGTGGGCATGCTGCGTCCGTCGCGACTTCACGCGGAGTGGTAATAGAACCGATACTGCGATCTTCCTGGACAAGCCCCAACTTGAATTGATCATCAAGTTGCGAGCGATTCGAAAGAGCCAGTCGCGGAATCGGCCGCGATTCTTGTCTGGCTCCCAACGATGGACTGCTTTCGAGACGGCTAGCAGCACTTCCTGAACCAGCTCTCTGGCGTCAGCGTCCTGGAACCCCTTCATTCTTGCCAGCCGATAGATCAGCGGGTCATAAATAGCCACGAATTGTCCCCATGCGTCTTGATCGCCCTGGTCGGGCAGCCGCATGATCAGGCTATTTCGTGTTTCGGGATCCGTCGATTTCATGTGTGTATTCTCGCTCTCTACAAGTAAACACACACGCGGCCGAGCAGATTTTCACGAGTGTAGAAACAATTTTAGAAAAAGACGGAGTGGAAACGAGTTAAAACAACAATGGCACAATGGTCCCCAACCTAGGATTAAGGCTGATTTGAGTCGGAAACATTCTTAATGTGTTCGCGGACGATCACACGACTGGTCGTCCGCCAGACACCAAGTCACCCGGTTTCTCGTGGCGTAAGCTTCCAGCTTGCGAAGTCGCGGTATCGCAAGCTGGAAGCTTACGCCACTTATTTGTACTGAACGCCGCTTACTCGCTGACTACGCCGACTAAATCCACGATAGCCGATTCAAGGTCGCTTATTGGCGGTAGCCCCTGCCATTGGCGCACGATCACACCTTCTGCGTCTATTAGATAAAATGTCGGCCAGCCTCCGACGTGCCACTCCGATTCGAGTGACGTCCCTCCGTTGCTTACATTTTGGAATGAACGCCAACTAATTCCTTGCTCAACAACAGCCCGCACGGCAATCGATGGATCTTTGTCACCGTTCACGCCGACGATTGCAAACCGATCTGGATCGAAATGCTCTACTAACTCCTTTTCATGTTCAATGGCGTCCATGCATGGCGCGCACCAAGTCGCCCAAAAAGAAAGC
>JBGSJT010000318.1:0-11238 GCA_041741715.1 Pirellulaceae bacterium
GCACCGACGAAGTTGGTCGTCGAGCGGAGAGGGGGGCTTAGCTGGAATTTCCCTCCCCGTCGCTTAGGCTCCGACCCTCCCACCGTAAGTTACGTCGAATACGACGTAACTTACGGTGGGAGGGTGAGTTGCACCGAAACTTAACCGGCGATCAGCGAGAAGTGACCAATTTCACCTCCAATTCATGCTATGCTGTCCTCCCCGTACTGCTCTCTCCCTTAGCCGCCAACGAAGCCTTGCTTAAGCTCCGCCCAATGCTGCGTGCAACTTGCCTACCGCTTTTGTGCCTCGCGCTGTTGGGGTATCACACATCTGTTTGTCCCGCCGCTGACGGATTGACTTTGGGGGGTATCGGGCTCACGCCGAACAGTCGCGTTGTACCAGGGCGAGTGATGGTGCTGCTGGCCAAAGTTGTTAATCGCAGCGACAAGCCCGCCGTAGGGACGATCGTTATGACGATCGATGAGCTGTCCAATTTGCAGAGCACTCGCACCGTAGCTTTGGAGCCTGGAGAAAGTGACCAGTTTGAATTGTTCTTTCCACTCCCCACGGAACTGACGCAGTTTGAAAGGATTCATTTGGCAGCGACACTGGCTGTGCGGCAGGGGGATCACGAAGTAATCCTAGAGAGAAACGGGACACCGGCGATCAGTACGCTAACGTTGCCAGTGACCACAGGGGACGTGTTTGGGATAGCCGCCGAGCCAGACCAGCCGACGCTCCCCTACTGGTATTGGCCTCCCCTGGCACCACCGACTGGCTATGAACTGGCGACTGCGGCTCGCCTGGATGCAGGTGGGAAACGAGTTTCGGCCAGCTTCGAAAATCGTTCGCTGCCACTAAACCGAGTCCAATGGAGTGGCATCGATCTGTTTATCATCGCCGAACCGAGCGTACTAGTAGATCCTGCGGGCGTCGAATCCATGCAGCAGTTCATGGCTGATGGTGGGCGTATTTGGGTCATGCTCGACAAAGTTCCCAGCCGACTTATTCGCCCGCTACTCGCCCCCGATCAAAGCTGCGAGGAGGTCGAGCGTGTCGTTCTGAACGAGCTGACGATCGACGTCGATTTGGGAGCCAATTCATTGTCGGAAGCCGATCGCACATTGCGCTCCGATGCTGGAATGCCCATGACGCGCGTGCTACAAAGTGGTGGACGAGTCACACATCGCGCTGGCCAGTGGCCCGTCTCGCTCACGATGGATATTGGCTACGGACAATTGCTGCTTACGACGCTCGATAGTAGTGTTTGGATTGAACCGCGTTCAGAAAAGAATCGCAGTTCTGACCCCCTATTGAGTTCTGATTTTCAGACTCGTCTCTGGAATCGGAGCTTTGCCATCGACGCCAACGCGCCACGCGCGGAGCTTCCAGTGTCTGAGTCGATCGACTACCCACTGCAACTGATCGGCAATCCGGTAGTCCCCAAGAGTTGGGTGGCGATCGCCTTGCTGGGATTCTGCTTAGTCCTGGCGGCGATGGGCTTGGGATTCGCGTACCTGGGCCGCTTAACCGCCATGGGTGTGCTTGCACCCGCAGTGGCGTTGGTGGCGAGCCTGGCACTCCTCCTGGCTGCGACTTGGGTCCGACGCGACATCCCGGAAAGCGTTTCGCGGTTGCAGTTTATTGAAGTTGGGGATGATGGTGACTTCGCGCTCGTGCGCGAACAAGCTTCGGTCTATCTTTCCGCTGCGGAAAATATGCAGTTGGATAGCCAAGTAGATGGGATGATGCGCAGCAGTTCCGCCGTGACGACTGGGGTGCGACGGTTAGTGGTCAACGACTTTCAGAAATGGCAGATGGCCAATACCGATTGGCCCCCCGGGGCCTGGAGATACGATGCTGAGTTTTCGATACCAACCGCAGATCTAATAGTCGATGGGCGACTATCCGATCAAGGACTGGAATTGAGTTTGCCCGGTCCCCTCCCCGCGCCTTTCCAAGATGCGGTGCTGAGTTTTGTGGCGGGCGACCCTTTGTTGTGCCGACCGACTAGCGCGGGCTTGCGTGTTGACAATCAACTAACGCCCGCTGCGGGTAGTTGGATTTCAGGGTCACTGATTAGCGATGAACAGCAACGTCGACTTGAAGTATATCAACGCTACTTCGAACCCAACCCGCTCCTGCAAAGACCGGCGCGACGACTGCTGGGCTGGACGACGCCTTGGCAGGGAGCTAGTTGGAACCGCGAACTGCAACAACAGGGGTCTGCCTTAGTCGCGCTCCCTGTGCGATTGCAGCGTCCCGATATTGGCCAAGAGGTTTTCGTCCCTCACGGTCTGGTGCAGCTTCGCAAGGATAACAGTCGTGGCAATATCACTTCCATCTTCAATGATCGGACTGGCAAATGGCGGACAGAGATCTCGATTCCCGGTCGTGCCGACATTCAGTTTGTTTTGCCCGCCGAAGTCGTCCCCCTGTCTGCTTCGGCCATCGATTTCAATTTGGACATTGCCGCCCCGCAACGCGTGGTGACGATTACGATTGCCACTGAGATGGGGCCAGTGGAGTTGGTAAAACTCGACAGCCCCTCCATTGCGTGGAGCCACACGGTGGCTGACCCAGCGATTCTGCAAGCCTTCCAAGATGGAATTTTAAATGTCAACATTGAGGTCGGCGAATTGAAATCTGTGCAAAACGCGCAAGCCCTGACTAGCGTCGTTACTTGGCATATTGACCATTTCCACGCCAGCGTCCGCGGCCGGGTGTTGGCTAGTTCCAGCCTGAGTGAGAAGCGTTGATTCATGTCCGACGAACCAGTATTACGAACAGAAAATCTGACCAAGCGGTATGGCGACTTTTGTGCGCTGGACGAGCTATCGATCCATGTTGGGCGCGGTGAGATACTCGGCTTTATTGGACCCAATGGTGCCGGTAAAACTACGACTATCAAAATCCTGGTTGGACTGTCGCGACCAACTTCTGGGAATGCTTGGATCGCGGGGGTGAATTGCAGTCAGCATGCCTCGCGCATCAAGCATCTAGTCGGCTACATGCCCGATCGCTTTGGTTCCTACGATAACATGCGAGTCCGTGAGTACCTGGACTTTTTTGGCGCGGTCTTCGGGATATCCCCCTCGGCACGAGCCAAACGCATTGCTAGCGTGATGGAGACTACCAACACAACCTACATGCAAGACAAATTTGTAGAGAGCCTGAGCCACGGCATGCAGCAGCGGGTCGGCATTGCTCGGACCTTGCTTCACGATCCAGAGGTATTGATTCTCGATGAACCCGCCAATGGTCTCGATCCGCAAGCGCGGATCGAAATGCGAGAATTGCTACTCCGCTTGGCCAGCGAAGGTAAGACGCTAATAGTCACCAGTCATATATTGTCGGAACTAGCGCGCATCTGCGACACCGTGGCCATGATCACCGGAGGACGCCTACAAGCCTTTGGGAAACTCGACGACGTGATGCGCAAGCTGTGTCCGAAACGTAGTTATGAAATCCAGCTCGTGCTGGAAGAACAACTCGACGCGGCCAATCAATTGCTCCAGCAGCCACACGTTTCCAATGAGGTCACGATTTCGCGGCCTGAACGCACTTTGCGATTTCCCACATCGGCCAGTGAGAGTGAATTGGCCGCAGTCCTAGAGCGATTGGTCTCGGCTCAAATTCAAGTGGCTCAGTTTCGCGAAGTTGCCGGTGATTTAGAGGACGCCTTCCTATCCGTCGCAGCAGGGGGAAGTTAATGTTCTGGAATAATCCGATACTCCGCCGTGAGCTACTCGATCGACTCAGGTCATGGAAAACTCTGGCGGCGCTCTTGACCGTGGCACTCGTAAGCAGCGGATTGGTGCTATTACGCTGGCCCACCGATGGCACCGTTGATATCGTGAGCCAAGGGGCGATGCTGGTCTTTCGACCGGTGGCCTTCGCGCTCACACTTGCGGTAATGATGTTGATCCCCCCCTTCCCCGCGACATCTCTGGTAAGTGAGCGCCGCAAGGGGACGTTGGCACTGCTGCTCAACTCACCCACCACCCCCTGGCAAATTTATTGGGGAAAACTGTCGAGCAATGTGCTCCTGTCGCTGATATTGATTTCAGCCAGTCTCCCCGCCATCGCCGCATGTTTGGCCATGGGGGGCATTTCATTAACCGATCATATCATTCCACTCGTCATAGTTCTCTGCGCGATGGCAGTTCAGTATACGGCGGTGGGACTGTGGGTCAGTTTGCGTTCCACCTCGAGCGATGCCAGTCTACGCTGGACTTACGCGATGGTCTTGGCATTGACTGTGTTGTCGATAGGACCCTTGGTTTTGATCGGCAATTTGTCAGGTTGGTTAGCGGAAGCCGCGCGGTGGCTAACAGCCATTTCGCCCGTCTCAGCCCTCCAACAAATCACTGGGTCTCAAGCTGCGGCCTCGGCATTGGGGATTCAATCGGGATGGATCGGGTTCTGCATCGCCAGCTTGATTCTGACTGTCGGGCTAGCCTGGGTCACGCTGCGCAAGCTCGATCCGCTGTTGCTCGATCGCGCACGACCAACAGGCAAGGTGATTGGCAAGCCTGGAGAAAAGACCGGCTTGTTTCACCGCTTGAACTATTTGATTGATCCTCACAAACGCAAAGCCGCGATTCCCGCTTGGCTCAATCCGGTCATGGTAAAAGAGTTTCGCACGCGCAAGTTTGGACGTCTTCATTGGTTGATCCGTCTCGTCTTTGCGTGCGCCATTATCTCATTGTTGTTGACTGTCTTGGCGGCGACGGGGACGGTGAATTGGGGCGTGGAAAAAATCGCAGGACCAATGGTCTTGATGCAACTGGCACTACTGCTGTTGGTCGGGCCAAGCTTGGGAGCCAATCTGATCGCGTCCGAAGTTGAAAGTGGTGGCTGGCAATTGTTGCGGACTAGTCCCTTCTCTCCCGTCAGGATCCTAACGGGCAAAATCATGAGTGTCGTCTGGACCATGTTGCTGATCTTGCTCGCTACTCTCCCCGGCTACATCGTCATGAGTTACATCCAACCGGCAATGAGTGGACAAGTTGGCAACGTGCTCATCTCCCTGTTAGTCGCAGTGGCGATGGTGGTATCCATCAGTGCCTGCATCAGCGCCTTCTGCAAAACGACGGCGGTCGCCACGGCAACTAGCTATGGTGTGCTGTTGCTGCTGTTTGTCGGAACGCTGTTGGTGTGGTTGGCACGTGGCAAGCCGTTTGGTCCCATTTTGGTGGAACGCCTGTTGCGATTCAACCCCGCCGCTACCGCCTTGAGCGAAATGAAGACGGTCGGATTCGAACAATATAATCTTGCCCCCAGTAGTTGGTGGATCGGCGGCGGAATCACAGTTGGTTGTTTAGGGCTACTGGCCGTTCGCATCTGGAGAATGACTCGCCCCGATTAAACTCGCAACTCAGACGACAATTTGCCTAAGCGTACATCGTTACGCTGCGCTGGAGTCCAGGCTTTAGCCGCACTTTCGGCGTTCGACATGCAAAGGCGCCTGAAGGCAGTACTCAAAGAACTTACGAAAAGTGCATGCGCTCAAAGTGGCGCCGTCCAACAACTTTTAATTAACGCATTTCGTCATGAACCAAACCTATCTCGCCATTGCGTACTCTCTCCTGTTTTGCAGTCGCTGTTCGGCTGTGGAGCCACCACGCTTGGTTCATCGCTGGGAATTGGAACCGGACCTGGGGGCCACGTGGGTGATGACTCCCACACTCGCGACACCCGTGCTAAGGCCCGAGCAATTCTCATCCAAACTACAACACGTTCAACTCTCCGCCGCGCAAATGGCCATCCGCGATGCCGATAGTCCGCTGTTGCAAGGGGCCGGGCAATCGCTCCCGGTTCTACTGGAGCAGTTGAAAACCAAGCCGGAGAATCGTCAACTTCAGTTGTCGTTGGCCGCCGCTGCAATTGCCCTCTCGACTCCAGACAATGCTCAAGTGTTATGGGAGCGATTGGGTAGCGATCCCGCCACGCGTCCCTTGATCGAACGCGCTCTGATCAACTGGCGTCAACCTTTGGCGGTTGAGATTTGGCGTGAGCGGTTGCGCGATGTGCGCGCCAGCTTGCCTGATTTGCTCTTAGCCATCGAAGGCCTGGGTGCCACTGGCAATGAGCAAGATCGCCAGGCGCTAGAATCGCTCCTCCGCAGCGACCGCTTTTCAGCAGCCACCAAGATCGTCGTGGCTCGCGCGCTGGCCCAGGTCGCTCCTAAGGAACTAGAAAGTCTCGCTCAAGATGTGCTGTCAGCCAACATCGAACATGGCGAATTGTTGGCGGCAGAATTGCTGTCACAACATACGACGCCTGCGGCCAGTGAAACTTTATCGAGTATTCTCAAATCAGACAGCCTCCCCGCGCGATTGATTGCCTACACGGCGATCGCTAACAGCTTTCCCGATCTTGCGCGCGAACTGGCCGCTGACATGCTAGCTCAACCGGATAACAATTTGCGACTGAAAGCTGTCGAGGTGCTCAATCGTTTTGACGATGTCGATAGTCTGCGCATTCAGGCAATTGGTATCGCGGATCAGAATATCCAAGTCCGCAATATGGTCCGCGAGAACCTCTTGCGGAAAGCCAGTTTGCCAGGCCTCCGACCAGTGGTCGACGAGATCATCACCTACCAACTTACAAGCCAGGCCTATCAGGGAATCGAACAAGCCATGTTTTTGGCAGTGGCATTATCGGAGCACCAACGCACTCCGCAATTATTGGGTTTGCTCGCGCATCCCCGCGAGGAGACAAACGTAATTGCGGCTTGGGCGCTGCAAGAGCTAGCTAACACGCCCGAGGTAACCGAGAGTATCTTTGAATTCACGCAGCCCATCACTCAGCGATTGATCGACTCCGATCACGTCACCTTTCCCGAGATCCTGCGGCAGTCTTTTCTGTTCGAAGCCCTGGGACGCAATCGCCATGAACCAGCCACCGAAACGCTTAAGATTTACGTCCCGAAGAATGGACATAAAATGGGGGATCTAGCCCGCGCATCGGCCATTTGGGCGCTCGGCAAAATTCTCACGGGGAGCCAAGATCAGCAACTCTCCAAGCAATTGGTTCAACGGATGCTCGATGAAAGCGCCGTTGATCCAGAGGATGACTTGGTTAAATACAACTCCGTGATCGCACTCGCCTGGATCGGTACCCCGACGAGTGCCCAGCAAGTTAGGAGCTTTGCCGCCTTCCCTCCAGCACCGCTCGGCCTAGCTCGCGAGTGGTCATTGCAGCAGTTCGAGGCGACAACTCCTCCCAAATAGCCGCCCAATTCTCCTTTTGAATTTTTGACCGTTAGCGTTGTAAGAGTTTCCGCTGGCGTGTTCCCACTCTTAGTCGCCATTTTGGTGCCGTTCCCAACGTTCTCCCAATGAAACGTTGGGTTGCGGCCTACTTTTGACCGAACTTCGTCGCTAAATCGCCTTTGGCACGCCGCGTGCGACTGTGTAGGAGTATTCTCGAAATCACCCTCACTTACTCCCAGCAGGATCGCATACCATGCTCGTTCTATCTCGCAAGCTCAAT
This sequence comes from Pirellulaceae bacterium, assembly GCA_041741715.1. Classification (GTDB taxonomy): domain Bacteria; phylum Planctomycetota; class Planctomycetia; order Pirellulales; family Pirellulaceae; genus Aureliella. The sequence goes on from JBGSJT010000318.1 coordinate 7,483, forward strand.
CAAAGCATCCACATCGGCCCTAACATTTCGATCAGCATCGTGCGCGTCAAAGGGAACGTAGTCCAATTAGGTATTGATGCTCCGAAAGAAATCCATGTATTGCGTTCGGAGTTGATCGAACGCGATGCCCGCGCTGCAGTGCGTTCATTGCAACTCAGAATCACCGACGCACAAAGTTCCTCGCAAGAACCCACAGACGGTGAAGAGGCAACAGCAGCGGACAGCGAAACACAAGCGGAAATCTTAACCGCATGTTGAATCCGAGTCGCTGACGAATGTGGTTAGAGCAAATGCCGTGTCAGGAGTGAGCAGACAAACTTCATGCGTGCCAACTTCGAGGCCATGATCGTAGATGGGAACCTTTTGCAAGGCTGTCTTTTCTCCACCGAAGAAGTGGACGACGGCGTCACGATTCCCCCTGCTTCGCAACGATTACGGATTGCCTGCTTATAGACTGCTTCGTCCATTAGTCGCCCAAATTCGTTGTGGACGTCGAAAGCAATGCCAATTACTTTCGCTGCGAGACTATGGAACTCGTCGTCGTTGAAAACGCGGATTTCTGAGTCCACACGGATAGGCATGATTTACTCACCATTAGCAATGGGGCTTCCGATTGTCAGACACTTTAAGGAGTCGGACGGACCAGTGGAACCATAATAAATAGACGAACAAAAGAGGAATTCCTTACAGTAAATGCGTGATTTTCTGGATATTATTTTTCCGCGCAGCACAACCGCTTCTTACCGGCCCAGCACATATACTCACCTAAATTACTTGTCGCCAACAAATCCTCCCACCTGCTCCACTTTCACTAGGGCCTTGATCATGACTAATCGCCGCGAGTTTCTTTCCACAGCCGCCGCTCTCACGACTCTGACACTGGGACGTCAATTGAATTGGAATCCACAAGCAGAGCAGTTTGTGAACGATCCCGAAGCCAACAAGCTTCTGTCGCGTGAGCCTTGCGCGGCGTGGAATATTTGACACAGCTATCGCTTTGAGCGCACCCGGATGTTGAATGCTTCTACAAGTAGCGAAAAAGCCATCGCGAAATAAATGTATCCCTTGTTGATCGGCGTCCCTACCCCCTCGGCCATCAGCATCACACCGATCAACAACAAGAAATTCAGAGCCAACATTCGCACTGTAGGATGTCGATCGACGAAGTTACCGACTTGATTTGCAAACAGTATCATCACCGCTACCGCCAGCACGACTGCCGAAATCATGACCCACAGTTGATTGGCCATTCCCACTGCAGTAATGACGCTGTCGAGAGAAAAGACCACATCCATGACCGCAATTTGCAGCAGCACGCGCGAGAATTCTACTTGTTTGCTCGATGAATGTTGATCGTGCGTCGCACCCTCTACTTCGTGATGAATCTCGCGGACACTGTTGTAGATCAAAAACAATCCACCAGCGATCATGATGAGATCGCGCCAGGAGACGCCGTTGAAGTCGTCCCACGCTTCCTGGTCAAATTGTTTGATTGGTTCAGCAACTATCTCATCAGCAACTAACATACCCTCCCCAGCCTGAGCGGCGTGCGGTGACTCCATGAAGTAGCCCTTGAGCACCTCGATCGGGAGCCAATCTGAAAGCGTCAACACCGGTGAAGTTAACTGTGCAATCCAAAAGATACAGCTCAGCAACACGATGCGAGTTACCAGCGCCAGCAGCAGCCCGATCCGCCGACCAGCGCTTTGCTGGTCAACCGGCAACTTGGCAGTCAAGATCGAGATGAAAACAATGTTGTCGATGCCGAGCACGATCTCCATTAAGCTTAAGGCGACGAGCGCAGTTAGTGCTTCGATCATGCAGGGGCCCTCACCAACGATTCAATCCAGGGATAAACAGAAGTTCGCAACCATGGTTCGAGCAAACTAGCCAGCGCGATAAGCACTAGCGCGACATAGGTCGCGGCCCGCAGGCGGCGGTCACCGAGCCAACTGCCGAGTTTCAGTCCGAGCATGGCGCTCAGCAGCACTAGGGGCAACGCGAGTGTCCCCACCAACATAGCGCGAAATACGGCACCGCCGAACTTCCACCACAACAGTAGGATTTGTGGGAAGAAGTTGGTGATATACATCGCGAACAAGAAGGCGCGCGCGCGATCAGTGCTATAACGCTGGGCATGCACCCACAGTACCATCGGTGGACCACTCATCCCCGATATGCCCTGCAGAATTCCGCTCCCACCAAACACGGCAATCAGCCAAATCGGTTTCCTTGCGCTTTTCCACTCGATGCCTATGAAGGCTTGAATAACCACCACCAGCAAAATCATCACCCCCACGAATTGATTGATGCGGGTCGTCGGCCAAGTAAGCACGACCGCTAGACCCGCGATGCCAATCGGCAGGGTTGCAATTCGGATGGCGGCCGGCCAAGCGACTTCGCGTAGATCGATGCTGCGGCGCAGCTTCCAAGTGGCGAAAATGTTCTGCGGTAGCAAGGCCGTGATCAGTAAGACTTGAGACTCCATAAGATCATTGCCTGCCCACAGCAGTAGCGGCAAGGCGAACATAGCCGCCGCGAAACCGACCGTGGACTGAATCAGCGCCCCCAAGGCCACGATCACGATCGACCATAGGGTGCGCGTCGACAGCAATTCGTCAATGAGCGGGCTGCTCGATATCCCTGCTGATAATTGGCTATCTGCCAAGCTTGTCGGAAGTCGAATCAGGAAATCGACAACTGGCCAGACCGCTCCTAACAGTGAGTCAAATGTAGGGACGAATTCCAAACCAAATCACTCCAGTTCCTGTACTTCGACTTTACGAATGCTCACGCGGCTTCCAGGATCATGCTGCTGGAAGGCGAAATGCCCTTCCTTAAAAGTCTTGTCAAAATCGAGGTACTCGAACAATTCGCGACCATCGACGGTGATTTTGATGCGGGTCATCTCGCGACCACGCCACACGTCATCGCGGACTTCTAATTCGTAGGTGCACCAAGCGTCCGGCTTGACCAATTGATCGTAGACATGACACATTCCATACAAAGATCCGGTACGAATGGGGTCGGTATGAGTGCTGTCAATCTGAGCTTCGTAGCCATCACTGAAGCCAGGCTTGCGGGTAGTGCGGAAATACAAGCCAGAATTTCCCTTGTCGTTGATCTTGACTTCCGCGCGGTAGCGAAAGTTCTTGTAGGGTCCCTGAGTGCAGACCAACATGGAGGCTGGACCAGACCCCGACAGGGCTCCATCTTTCACCTCCCATTGGCTCTCTTCCTTGCCAACTTTTTCCCAACCTTCCAGTGTTTTGCCATCAAACAGTGCCACCCACTCTTTCTCCTGCCCGCAGGCATTGGAGGGAAATAGGAGAGCGCTCGAGGCCAAGAACGCAGTTAACAAACACAGTGAGAGGCTTTGACGCATGGTGCAATCTCGCTTGATTGAGGGAGGAATGTGCGCTAACGGTGAGCGCTTATTCTAGTTGCTTTGGTCCATGTTCAACAGTAAGCGTAAATTTTTAGACGCTCACTCGCGGGCAGTTGATTTAATACGCCGCGCATTCTCAGTGATCCTCAGACGCTAGTGCTTCGTCAACATTAAACATTAGGGTGCAGTGCATCGTAATTCACCCTCCCACGCAGTTAGGTTTCACTAGCGGGCAGACTCTTTCGTGGGAGGGTCGATGCGAGCCCTGGCGAGTCATCGGGGAGGGAAACCACTGAGCATTTCCCCCTCCCCGCCAGCTCGCTAGGGCTCGCCGACGACCCTCCCGCGAATCAAAACTACCTGCTGTA
>JBGSJT010000319.1:0-7717 GCA_041741715.1 Pirellulaceae bacterium
ATGAGACCACGCATCCCCATCGTGACTATAGTCCTCGCGAACCGTTCCCCATTGTCGTTCGCTGAGGTACGGCCCCCATGCGATCCAGGAGTCGCGATTGTCGGAAAGGCGTTTCTTCTCTGCGGTCACGCGTTGGCCATTGGTATTGGTAGTAAATCGTTGGTAATAGGTAGGCGTGGTCACGTTCAGGGCATCCTTCGGCGAGCCTCGGTGATTGACCGTACCGTATCGGACGGATACAACTCAATCGAGGACTTGCCAGATGGCCATCTTATACAACAACCGTCGTTAGCAGCAGTCCATTCAGTTAAGCCGTACGGACTCAAATCTCCCATTCACGAGTAACAAGACGAAGCGCATGGAAGTAAATTCAAACGACGGGCTGCCTGTGGCTCCCGGTGAACTCGATGATTTGATCGATACGTTAACGTCGATTCGGTCGGCGATGCTTGAGCTTGACTCGCAGGGCAGCGAACGCTGTTCGAACGTGCATCAGAGTTACCGTGAAAGCGCGCGGAACTTGCTTCACTACCTGGCCTTTCGGCGGAACGACTTGCGATCGGTACAAAAGCACCTCACCGCACTGGGGCTTTCATCGCTTGGTCGCTCCGAGGCTTCGATCCTCGCGAGCATCGAGCGACTGTTGCGAACGGTTTATGCATTGGCTGGACGTGAAACATTCGAGCCGACACCGAGGTCATCCATCATCGGTGTGCAGGATGGCCCAAAGGTCTTGGCGCGGCACACAGCGGATTTGCTCGGGCCGCCTCCACCAGATCGTAGTGTCCGAATCATGGTCACGATGCCCAGCGAAGCCGCCACTGATTACGCAGTTGTCCATTCTTTGCTTGAAGCTGGAATGAACTGTATGCGGATCAACTGCGCTCACGATAGTGCGGTGGCATGGGAAAGTATGATCCAACACCTGCGCCGCGCGGAACAATCACTGGGCCGCAAATGCCGAGTACTCATGGACCTCGCCGGTCCCAAGTTGCGGACGGGGCCCATCGAGTCAGTTCCGGGCGTTATCAAGATACGCCCGCGCCGTGACGAATACGGCAAAGTTATAGCGCCGGCGCGGGTGTGGCTTACCGACGAACTCGATCCGCACGAACCGCCAGCGATTGCCGACGCTTGTGTGCCGGTTTCTACCCACAGTCTAGCGTCCATCAAAACTGGATCGCGTATTCGATTCAAAGATGCCCGCGGTGCAAAGCGTCTTCTTGATGTCGTTGACGCGACCGCCGAAGGATGCTGGGCCGAATGTCGTCGTACGGCGTACATCGTCAAAGACATTGCGCTGACGATCAATGGAAAGTCCTCCGAGAAAGCGAAGGTGGGCGACCTACCCGTTCGCGAGCAGTCGATAGCGCTTCGCCAAGGCGACACGCTGGTCGTCACGTCTGCGACAGTGCTCGGAAGGCCAGCCAAATTCGATTCGAGCGGTCAGTTGCTGACACCAGCTCAAGTAGGTTGTACGTTGTCATCGGTGTTTGAGGACGTTAAACCGGGAGAACGCATTTGGCTCGATGATGGCAAAATCGGGGGCGTCGTTCGAGCGGTCAATCCGACGAATATTCAAATTCAAATTACGCAAGCGAAGGTCGGCGGTGATCGAGTGCAAGCCGACAAGGGTATCAACTTGCCCGACAGCAAATTGAAGGTTCGCTCACTCACAGCCAAAGACGTCACTGACCTCGAATTCGTAGCTCGGCACGCAGATATCGTCGGTTTTTCCTTCGTGCGGACGCGTCAAGATGTCGCCGACCTTGAACAACGTCTCAAAGACTTGCATGCATCGCACATCGGAGTCGTATTGAAGATCGAGACGCGAGAAGCCTTTGAGAATCTCCCAGACCTGTTGTTGGAAGCGATGGCGTCTCCCTGCGATGGCGTGATGATTGCTCGCGGCGACCTTGCAGTGGAATGTGGTTTCGAGCGACTGGTCGAAGTACAGGAAGAAATCCTATGGATCTGCGAGGCCGCTCACGTGCCGGTCATCTGGGCGACGCAGGTCTTGGAAAATCTGGCAAAGAAAGGCATACCATCTCGTGCTGAAGTCACTGACGCAGCGTTGGGGCAACGAGCGGAATGCGTGATGCTCAACAAAGGCCCACACATCGTGATCGCCGTTCGTGTCCTCGATGACATTCTTCGCAGAATGGCTGGTCACCAAAGTAAAAAACGACAAGTACTCAGGCCGCTACAGTTGGCTCGTTTGTTCGGAAGCGAATCAAATTGAGCGGAGTGATTGACACCCCAGTCGTTCAGGGGATCATCCGAAGTCGAAGAGTTCACTCAACCATGACTCTTTCTTTTTCGGCGTTTTGCTGCGGGAGTGGCGGTCGTCGTCGTCGTCGTAATCTTCATCATCTGCGAATCCTCGATCACGAGTCGCTGATGGTGGTGACGCAACGGCTGATTTCGCCGTCGCCAGTTCAATCAGTTTCTCCAGTTCACCGCGATCCAGCCAGATACCGCGACATTTCGGGCAGTAGTCGATCTCGACTCCTTGGCGGTCGGACAATTGAAGGTTGACTTTGCAGATTGGGCAGTCCATCAGTTGATACCTTGCTCGAGTTCTAGAGATCTGTTGGCGTTTAATTGGATGAGCATTTGCATCACGGTTTCGAGATTGCCGTTCGTGGACGCGATTTGCAGTCGCTCATAATTGACTTTACGCTCATGACGCTATATTGACAATCACGAAGTAGCGTAGATTGAATCAACAAGCGGTTTCTGAGTGGTAGTCCTACGTCGAACGACGTGGCACGATGTCCATCGTCTCGTCCAAAGGATTGAATGGGTTGGGGATTTGGGCGACGGCTCCAATGTCCTTGTTGGTTTGCCACCAATGCTGCGCATCCTCCTGAGTCCATCGACCAGCCGATGGGCAGGCTTGTAAAGCGGCGGACAACTCATTCGCGGACGATGGGCGATCACCGGGGCTTTGGGCCAAGCACGCTCGAATGATCTTTTCGAGTTCTCGATCAGTCGATGTTTCAACTGGAAACGGAAGGTCTTCGCGTGCCTTCAATTCCAACCGCTTGAAAAGGTCGTTGAGCGTTTCCGCTTCGTAGAGTATGCGGCCGGCTAGCAAAAAATAACCGACGGCACCCAACGAGTAGATATCACTGCGAATGTCGATGGAATCGGGACGCAAGAGCGCTTCGGGAGCCATGTAGGCTGGCGTACCCGCTGCGGACTCGCCGCTCTTTACGGATGCTAAATCCTTGACGAGTCCGAAATCGAGCACCTTTACAATGTCAGCCACTCCGCCCCGCATGCAGATGAAGAGGTTCGCTGGCTTGATGTCGCGGTGAATCAGCCCAGCCAGATGAGCCTCCTGTAGTGGACCACAGGCTTGGGAAAGCAAGTGAATTACACGACCTGCAGACTGAGGGCCGGCAAGCTCGACAACCGTTTCAAAATTGAACCCGCTAAGGTACTCCATTGAATAGTAGAAGATGCCATGTTCGGATCGGCCGTAGTCATAAATCGCGATGGTGTTCGGGTGGGTGAGCTGCGAAGTCAATTGAACTTCTTGTTCGAAACGCATGATTTCCTGCTCGCTACTCTTGGCGGGCCTTAGCAGTTTAATGGCAGTAGGCCGCAAAAGCATACTGTGACTTGCGCGATAGACTTCGCCCATGGCTCCTTCGCCGATTTTCGCTTCCAGCGTGTACTGACCGAGTCGCTGGTTGGGATTCGTGATCGACCTGCGATTGCGAATATAGGTACTCAGATAGCCGACCATTCCGAACAGGACTGCAAACGACGCTACGCCCAACAACCAATAGAACGCTCGCCGTGCAGCCAACGCAGGCCCCATCGCAACGTCTCGATCGAGTTCGCACAGGACGCCCACGTTGTACTCCTCCAACCACTTCGCCGCTGCAACTCGGTTCGTGTCTCCAGCCTCGTAGCCTTGAAGATCGTATAGAGGGTCTCCCGGCTTCGTTGCCGGTACTAGAATCACTTCGGCGACGAGTCGGTTTCCAGCTAAGATCGGTTCAGGTTTGATGCCATCCTCGGCGGTATCACCGATTGCTATGGGCATACCTGCCGAGTCGAACGGGGTCACGCTGGCGCTCAACTCCGTAGCCGTCTCGCTGAGTAGCTCAAAGAAAGGCAGGTCGCGAAGATCGAAAACTGCCACAACATGCGACGATTCATTACTCGCATTGCCCAGTCGTACCAGTCCAAGAAACGAGTATTGAGTTGATAGCGTTGCTTCCTTCGGGCTGTTCCAGAAGACCATATCGACGAATCGCTCGGACGGGAGACGTGGCAACTTCGCGAACGAATCACCTGCCGGTAGTTGGGATTCATTTTTCCAAACAATCTCGGAATCATTAAAAATAGCTAGCAGCTTAAAACCGTGAGGCTTGGCGGCAGCCACGAGCTGATCTGAAAGTCCTGATACATCAGGTATGGGTGAAGCATGCTGGCCGGTCTCGTCCAGCGTCGCTTCTCGCGCGATAAGAAACAGCTCACGCGCGGCACTGTCGCGTGTTAAATCCAGCGTATGGATCGCTGAATTCACTAATCCGTCAAGCTTGGCAGTCAGAACCTGTTGATTCGCTCGGTCCACTTCTCGCAGCGTAAACCATCCCGCGACCAGCAAGACCAAAGCGGCACAAAGCGGGAGAACAACAAAGCGGATGACGTCGCGACGCTTCTCCCGGTGAATGTGTCGAACGGTTTTCAATACAGAGGATCCAGATGGGGCCTTAACTTGTTGGTGTCTCCGCATTGCCGGAATTCTCGGCGGGTATGGCCATTTTATTTTGTGTTTCGTGCGACTCCATTCTTCTCTACACACCGGCCATTCTAGTTGAATCATGGGTAGCTGCCAATAATTCCACTTTAGGAGCTTCCCCTGAGAAGGCATCCTCAATAGCGTCAATAACCAGTTGCTCGCCGTGACAGATCGAACCGAATCCCAGCCATCCCCCCGAAGCGCGGGCGACACGTCGGGCCTGATTGAGCAATTTGCGTTGCAGGCCGATTCGCTCCTCTTGATCCAGACTCGGCAACCGGCAGTGGATATACTGTACCCAGAGATTCCAAAGTTCTGGTGAAGGCTGAGTGTCGAGCCATGCTTGAACTACAGCTGACGTTTTGGGGAACTCGCGCAGTTGCGAGTCGTAGACCTCGCCAACGGCAGCCGCACATTCCTCGTCGGTGACACTGCTGCTGGCCCAGGCGACAAACGCAAGCGGGACCATTTCAATTGCGGGGGCCGTTCTAGGGGTAAAGCCTAAGTGGAGAAAGTCCTCTAGTAGTTCCTCGTCGCGAATGCCAAGCACTTTCCCCAACTCATGCAACTCGGCTTGATGTGCAAAATACTCGTCAAACGGTCGATAGCTGTCGAATTCGATCGCTTCGTTTAGTTGAAAAATCCAAGCGTTCCGCCGCTTTGAGTGGGCATTGACTTTCGAATTTCGCTCCCAGCTACCATCTGAATTGTGTTTGTCGTCCATCATCGTTTACCCCCAGGCTAGTTAAGTTGCAAGAACACAGCGGGAGCTTGTCTTCTTTGCAACCTCCCACACATATAGTTTATGCAGAACGATCGGCAGTGACTCATTGGAAAAACGAGTCGGATACCATGAGAAACTGAATGGCAAGTCATAGAAACTTTCCCCTAACTCCATCTATTTCACGATTCGCAGCGACCGCAACGTTTGCAGCAACCGTTCAACGTTCAATGGCTTGGGGAGCCAGGCGTCCACCAGTTGCCTCGCGATGGCATCCTCGGTAGCCTTCGGCTCGTGCCCGCTGATGACTACGATCTTCGGCATAGCGACCGACGCATGCTGCCGCAACCAATTGGCTACTTCCAATCCATCTTGTCCAGCCAAGTCGACGTCGAGCAGAACAATCTGCACGGCAAAGCCACGTTGGATGATTCGGTAAGCCTCAGTCGCGTTGGCAGCGTGCGAAACTCGGGCACCCAAATGGGTAAGTAGACTGCTCAGCAACAAGTTTTGACGGGAATCATCTTCAACGACCAGGATTTTCGTGTCAATCAAGTAATCCGAATTCGCCTCGCCTCGCGAAGAGGAATGCGAATTGATCGGAGTTACGGCAAGTAAATCCTTGAGCAAAGCTCGGGAGGCGGACACGTCACTCTGTTCAAGAAGCCTATCGAGCATATGCAGGGAGAGCGTAAGTTGCTGGAGTTCTCCACGGACACGATGCAATTCGGACGATGCTTCGCTGGCTGCCCTATCGCTCTGACGCTCCGCGTCCCCCACCATCACCGAAATGTTCACTACCACGCGGTAATCAGCCAGCAGCGATCGCGAATGCAATTGGATAAGCTGGAGATCATAATAGGAATACGCTTCACCGCTTATCACGACAATCCTGTCTGTAATGTCCACGACCAAGCTGTCGACGCGGACCCCTTTCGTTTTCAAGTCGCGTCGTAATTGTTCTCCAATGTTAAGTGAGCGTTGCATGTTTTGGTGCCTGCAAGGGGAGTTGGCTTAACAGCTCGCTCAAGCGGTCGGGGTGGATGGGCTTGGTCAAATGCGAATCGAAGCCGCTGCTTAACGCTTTGTCGATATCGCTTTGCTGTCCATAGCCAGTCAGAGCAACCAGTGTCGTACAACAGGCTTCTGGGCTTTCTCGCACGCTGCGGGCCACCTCATGGCCGTCTTTGCCTGGCAAGCCGATGTCGACCAATGCGACATCGGGCAATTTACGAACGATCAGCTCGAATCCGCTTTCACCATCGGCGGCCGCAAAGACCGTATGGCCATCAAGCTCCAATAACGAACACAGCATTTGGCGACTATCATCTAGATCTTCCACTACCACAATACGTCGCGGTTTCACGGGTGGGGAGGGCGCTGGCTCAGCCGTTTGAGCCTGCTGCTGATAGAATTGTTCGAGTTCAGCAAATGGGATCAGCGGTAGGCGAACACGGAAGATACTCCCAGTGCCGCTGGCCGCGCTATGAGCAGTCACTTCCCCGCCGTGTTTTTCCACCAATGTTTTTACCAGTGTCAAGCCAACTCCCAAGCCACCATCGCGCTGCAACCGCGATTCGACAATCTGCACGAAAGGTTTGAAGATGTTTTCGAGCTGATTTTCGGGAATACCAATACCTTGGTCGATGACTTCGATGATGGCCCAGTCTCGATCGCGCGATAACTTCACTGTGACCGGCGCCCCCTGCGGTGAGTACTTGGCCGCGTTGTGAATCAAGTTGACTTGGACTTGCACCAATCGCGTAGCGTCACCGAGCAACGGCAGCGGCTCTTCGCCCAGTTCGTAGACCAGCGCACACTCGTGCCTAGTCATTTCCGACTGAGTCGTTTCGCGCACCGTGTCGACCAAAGCGCGCAGATCGATCGGTTCCAACTTGAGGTCGAGTTTCCCTTCGGCGATGCGCGAGACATCGAGCAGATCGGCCAGCAGCGTGCGAGTCATGGCAACTTGGCGTTCGATAATCTCAGCGGCGTTTTCGCGAGTCGCCAGCGGAGTTCGCTCGTCGCGCACCAAACGCGAGGCGTTGAGTATCGCACCCAGCGGATTGCGCAGTTCATGAGACAAGGTGGCCAAGAAGGTCTCTCGCTCACGCACTTGCTGTCGGATCTCTTGCTCCATCTTGATTCGCTGCGAGATATCGCGAGCTATCTTGGAAATACCAATCGTTTGGTTGAGGCTGTCGCGCACCGGCGAAACCGTCAGCGAAACATGC
>JBGSJT010000320.1:0-30005 GCA_041741715.1 Pirellulaceae bacterium
CCTGAAGCTCGGGACTCGTAACCTCGTCCACTACCGATTGCGACACATATTTCCCGCACGGTGCTAAGCTGGGTGCTGCTTGCGTTTTGTCTTCCATCTTTTTGCCGCACATTTTTTTGTCGAACCTGTGTGTCACTCGCTAACCACAACTTGCACCCCGTCCCCTTCCCACGCTAGACGCGATCTATAACGCTGATTGCCGCTGCCATGCACTATTTGAAGTCACACCACAAGTCGTTGAACAGATTCCAAATAATTTTGCTGTTGCTGACTACCACTGTACTATCGAGTCTGCCTGCGTCGACGAGTTTCTCGGAAGACGCGTTGGACCGTTTTTCCAGCGAGCGACTAAAAGCCGTGCATGAGGCGGTGGCGGAATTGCAATCCCTGCGGTGCGATGTTCCGCGTCCAGGAACCTTGCAAGACTTTCGCGCAAACCTGCACGTCCATTCGGCTTGGTCGCACGATAGTCGTGGTCAGCTCGACGATATTTTGGCTGCGGCGAAAAAGGTTGGTACGCAGGTCATAATGTTCACCGAGCACCCTGCCGACCACTACGATTTTTTTGCCGATGGTCATCAAGGGATCCGCGACGGCGTGTTGCTCATTCCTGGTGCCGAAATGCGGGGGCTGCATGTTTATCCGCAGACTAGTCTCCGGGGCTCCGCACAAGGGAGCGAACAGGAGTTATGCAATCAGGTCTCGGGCCGCGGCGGTTTGCTGTTCCTGTGCCACTTGGAGGAACGCATGGACTGGCAGCTCAGCGGTCTGACAGGATCGGAGATCTACAACACGCACGCTGACTTCAAAGATGAAAAACGCTTGGCCGCCAAGTTCCGCAATCCGCTGTGGCTGCTGAGCGTGGCGGAGCGTGTGGACCAGTTTCCGCAAGAGTCCTATTCAGCGCTACATAATTACCCGGCTGACTATCTGAAACGCTGGGATGAATTGTGCGCAAGCTATCCGCACACAGGCGTGTCGGCCAACGATGCGCACCAGAATATCGGCGTGAGAGTGCGGTTGTCAGAAGGTAATAAAGTGCGTGTCGAAGACGCCTTGGGTGAGCAGCTCGTTGAACTCGACCGTGTTGCCTTGACCGGTGTGCTACCAATTCCCGACGATGCACGCCCCGATGCGGTCCTATTTCAACTGCAGCTTGATCGCTATGAGCACGCCTTGCGACATGTAGCCACTCATTTACTGATGCCAGAGCTTAGTCACGTGGCGGTGTGGGACGCGTTGCAAGCCGGTCGCGCGTACGTGGCCTTCGACTGGCTCGCCGACGCGACCGGATTTGATATCGCACTCAACATCGGAGATGTACGTTATGAAATGGGGAGCCAAGTCCCCTGGAACACGGGAGCTAAACTGGTCGGACAGTCGCCACTTTCTGCATCGTGGCGGCTCATCCGTAATGGCGAACTGCACTCTGAATCGGAGGGGGAGACCTTTGCCATGGAGCTGACCCAACCAGGCCGTTACCGAGTGGAAGTATGGCTAGACGTAGCCGGTCAGCCGTACGTTTGGATTCTGTCCAATCAATTTTATGTGACTGCGCCCTAGTCTAGTCCTTGAGCTCAAACGTAAAGGTATTCGTCCCCTTTTTAACTTCTTCTTTCAACCCCGATGTCGCGGGGAGGGAGTACTTCTTGGGGATCAAACTTTTGAGTATCGGAGGTGGCACGACGCCAATCAAATCGATGTCTTCTGGATTGGGGGGGCGGACGTTTTTGGTGTCCATTTCCGTTTTCGTAATCATGACCAGATTGCTGCCGATGACTGCCCCATCCTCGGGTTCATAGGTTTGCAGAGAGCAAGTCCCCGACGTGTCGGTCGTACCCACGGATGGAAGCGGGTCATCGACGGTAACGAACTGCACGACGGCACCCGAAACCGGCTTACCTTTGTAGTTGACGGTCACGCTGACTGGGGCCGTTGGGCGTCGATTGCCGTCATCGCCACCGCAACCTGCCAACAACGCACCAACCAGTCCCAACAACAGGAACTTTTTGACAAACATTTGAAACCTCTGACATGTTGAATGGAACAAAAAGAAAAGGCCACTGGACAATTGTCACAGTGGCCTTTCAGTGCACGCCGCTACGCTGCTTAGTCAGGAACCTGAGCTACTTCGCCGCCGTCGGCTGTTCCGAGTGCGCCCCAAACGCCATACAAACTGAGTCCGCTAGGGACGGGGGCGGCAGCGGTGGCGTTGATGGCTGAAGTGTTACCAGTATCGATTGCATCGGAGACGAATCGCACCGAGCCATCACAGGAACTAGTGTTGACCCCGCCCGTGTGCATGCTACTGGCTGGCAGAATGACGGTCCCTGAGTCAGCCGCAAAAACATTGTCACCGAAGCAAGCTGGTTTGTTGGGCCCGAGGACAGTGTTGAAGGCGATCCGCTCAGCTTGGCCGTCTGTCCACAAAACGGAAAACCTGGCCTTCAAGTTCAAGCCAGGCACATAGCGATTGCCGATGGCGGTCGCCAAGCAACTACTGGGGCTGGTTTGAATATTCAGCGATTGTGCCGTGTAGCGTGTAACCAGCTGGCTTCCATTGGATGTTATGAACATTCCATTATTTAAATTGTTCGAATTGTGCGCGACCCGTTCACTGAAGGCGATTGTGTTGCTGGTGCCGTCGGTCAAAGAGCCGATTGTCTTATAGAAGCCGATTCCGCCAAAGGGGCCACGCATGCGCTGTGCTCCGTTGACCCCGAGAATCTGATCCCCCATGTTTAGCGCATAAGAATTCGTGCCGTGACCACCAGCTGAAAGTGGACAGGAGTATCCGATGGACACTGGTATCCCGGAATCACTTGAGCCCAGGGAAAATAGACTGACGTCCCGTCATTCTTTGGAAACCAACCCGAGGGGCCACCGGGGGCCATCATCACCGCGACTGAACCAACGCTCATTTCATTGCCAGCTTGAATTCGATTATAAAGCGGCGTTTGCTCGATAAACGGCAACAAGGGAACAAACACACTCAGGCGATTGTAGTTGGCCGCATTGCGTTCTGGGCAGCTCCCGCAAAAATTGGCGGTCCCTCCCGTCTTGACTGGAAACTTCTTATAAGTGCTTTCGTAATTCAGCACTGCCAGCCCCATTTGCTTGAGATTGTTGCTGCACTGCATGCGTCGTGCCGCTTCCCGCGCCGCTTGGACCGCCGGCAATAGCAAGCCAACTAGAATGCCAATGATGGCGATGACCACCAACAGCTCCACCAACGTAAAACCCCGTCGCACGCCAACTCTTAACATGACAGCTTCCTCTGATTACAAAAAAGTAATGATTAGCTTCGCTACGGCGAGAGCTATATGCCTTAAAATGGCCTTAACGGGCCAGTATTGGACATAAATTTTTGGAATTTGGAATAATTCATGTTGGATGGTCGGGAAGAACAGTTGGCAACCTTCGCGCAACTCTACTTGAGCAACGAACAATCGCTCAGAAGTTACACTCGGAAACTGGTTCAAACTGCAACCGACGCAGACGACGTGTTTCAAGAAGCCTCGTTGACGATGCTTAAGAAGTTTTCGCTGGCAATTGCCGAGGAAAACTTTGGCTATTGGGGGCGGCGCGTGATTCACTTCAAGGTACTGGAACATCGACGCAAGCGATTTCGCGAAAAGTTGCGATTCGCCAGCAAAGAAATCTGTTCGCTGATCGTCATCGATGAAGAGTTTGAGAGTTCGACCGACTTGTGTACTAAATTGGAGCACTGTCTGAAGCGGTTGACGAACAGCAGTCGGCAAATTTTCTGGGAGCGATACGTACAAGGAGAAGAGGTTGAAACGATCGCAGTCAGGCACGATCGATCGGTTCACGCCATTTACCGCTCCATCTCGCGCTCGCGGGCAATCATGCAAAACGCGCCTCGTTAGCGAGCACCTGAGGATATCGCACTGTGGTATTTAGTTTGGAACGAGCCACAGGGGGTAAGGCCGCAGCAACATATTCGGCCACGAAAGAGCGCAAGAATAGTAAGAAATAGGCATTATGGCTTTGGCGAAACTAGAGCTCGTTGGCGGCCAATGAGCAGAACCTGCCACGGTAGATCGGCAAGAACTCAAAAGTTTTTGGTCTCATAAAATGTCAAAGGTAATTGCCAATCCGAGCGGCGGATGTTGCTATAGCGAGTTACTGGCGCGTCGAACCAACTGCTTTTTTACATCGAAAGAAATTCAAATGAGTCGCTGTTTTATTTGCGCGACGGTGCTAATTGCTGTCGTTGGATTTGAATTCGGCCGAGCTTCTGCTGCCGATCCTCCGCGAATGCTGATGCTTACACAAAGTGCCGGTTTTGTGCATGGACCGGTCAAGCGAGCAGGTGCGCCGCTGTCTGGTGCTGAAATCGCGATGACTCTACTGGGACGACAGTCTGGTGAGTTCAGCGTCGACTGCTCCCAAGACGCCGCTTCCGCAATCACTAAGGAAAACCTACAGAATTACGACATCGTCACTTTCTACACCTCGGGCGATTTGCCAATCGCTGAAGAAGACGTGAACTATTTCCTCAGCGAATGGGTTCAGCAAGCAGGCCATGGATTCATGGGATTCCATTCATCAACGGACACCTACAATCAGCATGAGCCTTACTCGGATTTTGTGGGTGGCACATTCGACGGCCATCCTTGGGGACAGAATACTCCAATTAGCGTCACTGTTCTCGATACGGCACACCCAGCCATGAAGCCGTTTGGTGGCGAGTTTGATTATCGCGAGGAGATCTACCAGTACCGGAATTGGCAACCCGAAAAAGTTCATGTGTTGATGAGTCTCAATATGGCTAAAACCGAAACCAAGCGACCATATCACGTGCCAATAGCATGGTGCAAGCAGGTTGGTAACGGAAGGATGTTCTACAACAACCTGGGGCATCGCGAAGATACTTGGCAAGACGAGAGATTTCTGAAATCAATCGTCGGCGCAGTTCGCTGGATCAGTGGCAAAGAAGACGGAAGCGCGCTTCCTAATCCTGAAGTGTCACTGCAACAGCACCAGCAATCGATTGTTGAGTCCGCCAAAGTTGGCATTACTCCCGAGTCCATCGCCGCAGCCGAAAAAGCTCGCCAGGCAGCCACTGCGGCTAAGCAGGCTGCCGCTGAGACCAAGCCGTCTGTTGAAGTGGCTGTGAAAGCTGCCGAAGAAGCTGTCGAGGAAGCCGCTAAGAAGAAACTAGCAGCATTAACTTGGACCGATCCAGCACGAGCGGCTGCAGAGGATCAAGATTTTAGCTTCCAAGGCGAGTATGGACTCAACCTGCGAGAGGCCCATTGGGGTGTTCAAGTTGTCGCTTTAGGAGGTGGTACCTTTGACGCATACCTACTGGAAGGTGGATTGCCCGGTCTGGGTTGGACACGGAACAATTCCCGTGTTCGCTTGAGTGGCACCCGCACGAACGACCGCGTTCGATTTACCACAGACGACAATAAGTTGACTGCCATCATCCAGGATCGCATGATTTCAGTTTCCGAGGGGAAGAAACTCCTGGCACGCTTGCCGCGACTTGAACGCCAGAGTCCGACGCTGGGTGCCAAGCCTCCAGCAGACGCGATTGTGCTGTTCGATGGCAGTTCCGTTGACGCTTGGATTGATGGCGTCATGCAAGATGGCTTGTTATTGAACACCGATGTCAGCACCAAGCAATTGTTCAATAATTACACACTACATCTGGAGTTCCGAACTCCCTACAAGCCCTACGCGCGTGGGCAGCAACGTGGCAACAGTGGCGTCTATCACCAAGGACGATTTGAGACCCAGGTACTTGATTCTTTTGGTTTGGAAGGACTTATGAATGAGACTGGAGGCATCTATACCATCGCCGCCCCCACGCTCAATATGTGCCTTCCACCGCTCACGTGGCAAACCTATGACGTGGACTTCGTGAGCGCAAGATTTGACGCCGATGGGACTCTGACGAGTCAAGCAAAGATCACCGTAATGCTGAATGGAGTGGTTGTACAACAAGACCAGGAATTGCCGAAAACGACGACGGCGGCACCGGTGAAGACGATTACACCGGAGCCTGGCCCTTTGTTTCTACAACACCACAACAACCCAATCTACTACCGTAATATTTGGATCGAAGCCCAATAGTCGCTGGATTGTCGTTCAGTGAAGTGTTGGAACTCTGCCGCTCGACCCAAGGGTTTTTTACTACGAATTCAAGTTAGCTTAGAAAAGCAATGATCGCACTAAGTGCTAGGGCCCGCTGCAGACAGAGCATGCCAGCGGGTTGCTGCATCTCCAAAGCCTCGCGAAACAGCTAATCAATACCAAGATTTCATCGCCCTACCCGGCTGGAGTGCCCCACCTAGATTCGCGTCGCACTGGGCATGAAGAGACATGGAAACTGATCTTTGTGGCCATTTTGATTCACGTGGATTATTATGCGCTTGAATTTTCGCAAACTGCCGTTGTTGATTGCGTAGCCGTTGATCGTAGCCGCAACGCGGCGGAGTTTTGTAGCCTAGGGTGCAGCGCGGGGGCCTCAGCGAGCCAAGCGAAACCCTAGGATTGCTAACATTTGTTTGGGCCTTTCGCTGGGACGATTGAACTGAATGAGGTGTATGTGCGAGTTTTCAATTGGGTGCTTGAGCCTTCGCACAAACCTAGGGGAAGTCGTTTTGAGAACAAATAGACCGAAATCCATTTTGCCTCCTCTATTCTGCCATGAAATGTCATGGAGTTAGCAGATTGATGGTAGCAGAATGTCACGAGGATTAACTGTTCGAACTGAGCCGAATGGGCACGAGCCCACCGGTTTTGCACTGGAAAGTCAACTCTAATACACCGGTGAGCTAGCGCCCATGCCGCGCACCGTTGTACGTTTTGCCGAAAAGTGTCTTTATCGAGAATTCTTATTGAAACTTCTGAAGATTGCGGTATTTGTGCAGAAGATGGGGTTAGATCTAAATGGCCAGAGGTTAAGCTTTTGGAACTGAGCGGAATGGGCCAGCGCCCATGCCGTTCACAGACGCTTAAACTCTAGCCATTCGGGTTAGATCTACTGTTTCAGTAGGCTGAATTTGAAAACGAGTGTTCGGGGTTGGACGATATCCTATTGAGGGCTCGACTCGAACCTGAAGCAGAATCCGTCGATTCTTTCCACGTCGCTGAAGAAATTGATAATGAGAAAAACTGGAACTTGTGCGGTTGGTTTCCTGAGCTTGGCGGTAATTCTTAGTTGGATGCCAATGGCGAAATCCGAGGGACCGATCCGTCAAGCGGCTCAGCGTTTGATCCCGGGCGAGCATGGCGTAGGGCGGCTGATCGCAGAACTGCACATGACCGATATCGACGGACGGCCGCTGTCGTTGTCAGCATACAGACATCATACAGCGCTGGTGATTGCGTTCACCAACACGAGTTGTCCGATCTGCAAGAAATACGCGGCAACGTTGGCAGCCCTGGAAGATCGATACGCAAAGCAGAATGTGGCATTCCTGTTCATCAATCCGACCGCCAGCGACAAACTGGCAACGATTCGCGAGTCGATCGCCACACAAGGCTTCGATGGTCGCTATGGACGCGATGACGAACAAGTGTTTGCTCGCGCCCTGGGAGCCAAGCACACGACCGATGTGTTTGTGCTCGATGCACGTCGAACGCTCGTCTATCGCGGCGCGGTGGATGACCAATACGGTTTCGGTTATTCGCTGGATGAACCCCGAGTTGCGTTTCTCAGTCAGGCGCTGGATGCAGTCTTGGCTGGCGAAAAAATCTTGATCTCGGCCACACAAGCTCCCGGCTGTCCGCTGGATGCTACCTCAGCTTCCGTCTCCACGAAGTCAACTTCCGCAAGTTCTGAGATCACTTATCACAATCGCATTTCGCGAATCATGCAGAATCACTGCGTCCAGTGCCATCGCGAAGGGGGCGTCGGGCCATTTGAACTCGATAACTATCACTCGGTCGCTTCGCAGAGTGGTGCGATTGGGCGAGTCGTTGAGGAACGGATCATGCCACCTTGGTTTGCGGCTCAGCCCAAACCCGGTGAAGTCAGTCCATTCGTCAATGATTGCTCGCTCAGTGACGTTGATCGCAGCGACCTACTTACTTGGCTGGTTGGAGAGAAAGTGGTGAGAGACATTGCCGACGCTCCACTGGCTCGCGAATTTCATGACGGCTGGCAGATTGGCCAACCAGATTTAATTTTGCAGTTGCCGACACCGGTCGCGGTCAAGGCGACAGGGACCATGCCCTATCAACATGTCATCGTCGATACTGGCTTTACGGAAGATCGCTACGTATCGGCGGTGGAAGTAAAGCCAACCAATGGTGCCGTCGTTCATCATTGCCTAGTGTTCGTCGTCCCGCCAGGAAAGCAACTGGGACGCGACCAAGAAGTCGACGAGCGCGACGGATTTTTCGCCGCCTATGCACCAGGCTACGATGCGCTGCGGTTCAACGATGGCTTCGGCAAAGTCATTCCCGCCGGATCGCGGTTGTTGTTTCAATTGCACTACACACCCAACGGTGTCGCGACGACCGATCAGACTCGGATGGGTCTGATCTTTGCCGACGATCCACCACGGCATCCGGTCAATGTGAAAGGGGTTTCACAGCACCGGTTGGCCATTCCGCCTCATGCGTCCAACCATGAGGTATCAGCAGAAGTAACGTTGCCCAAGCCCGCGACGATACTGGCCTTCTTTCCGCACATGCACTTGCGTGGCAAGGCGTTTCGTTACGTGGCCAAGCTCCCCGATGGGACTGAAAAAACGCTGCTGGACATTCCGCGCTATGACTTTAATTGGCAGTTGTCCTATCGTCTGGCGGAACCGTTGACACTCCCTGCCGGTAGCGTGGTGCGAGCGACGGCTTGGTACGACAACAGCGCTGGCAATCCAGCCAATCCAGATCCCTCGCGAACGGTTCCGTGGGGACCGCAAACTTACGACGAAATGATGATTGGATACATTGAGTATCACATGGAAGATGGGAAGTTGGATCGCGCTGCAAGTTCACCAGTCGTGCAAGTACTGAAGAATTTAGGGACGGGCAAAAACGTCTCCGCCGCCTTTAAGAAATACGACAAGAACAATGATGGAAAACTTTCGAGCGATGAACTGCCAACGCGCTTCAAGACGCAATTGATGCGACTGGACAGCGACGGAGATGGATTTATCACTGCCAAAGAAGCCGAGCGGCTCGAAGATTTACTTAAACGTCGATAAGCCTTTTCAGAACCACAATTCATCGGGAGCTTCGCCATGAAAAAACATCTTATGTTCGCAATGTGCCTAGTGCTAGTTATCGCAATTGCAAGTCCCCTTTTGGCGCAAGAAGTTCGGAATGTGGATCGCCAATGGACAATTGGCGGAGTGGAACGCACGGCGAAAGTGTTTGTTCCTGAGGAGGCCAAGCAAACTCCCTCGCCAGTAATCTTCGCGTTTCATGGACACGGAGGGACAGCCAAGAACTCTTCGCGTTGGAACTATCAACAACTCTGGCCGGAAGCGATCGTAGTTTACATGCAGGGTTTAAATACTCCAGGACGTTTAACAGATCCGGAGGGTAAGAAGGCCGGATGGCAGTCTGCGGCGGGGGACCAGGACGATCGGGATTTGCGATTTTTTGACGCAGTGCTGGA
This sequence comes from Pirellulaceae bacterium, assembly GCA_041741715.1. Taxonomy (GTDB): domain Bacteria; phylum Planctomycetota; class Planctomycetia; order Pirellulales; family Pirellulaceae; genus Aureliella. The sequence goes on from JBGSJT010000320.1 coordinate 9,605, forward strand.
GTCACTCAAGTCCGAATTCAAAGTCGACGAACAGCGGATTTATGCCACGGGGCATTCTAACGGCGGCGGCTTTACCTATTTGTTGTGGGGTCAGCGTGGGGAAGTATTTGCCGCTGTCGCACCGTCGGCGGCCGCCGCCAATCGCATCTATGGCGATTTGAAGCCCAAACCTGCAATGCACATCGCTGGTGAAAACGATACCTTGGTCAAGTTTGCGTGGCAGGAGAATGCCATGCAGCAGATCCGCAAGATCAATGGCTGTGACGACGCCGCCACACCTTGGACAACCATGGAGGAATTGGTCTGAAGTGAATACAAATCGAGTCAAGGGACGCCGCTGGTAGCCGTGCTGCATCAAGGGGGTCATAAATTCTTGCCAGACACCCCGAAGATGATCGTCAAATTCTTTCAACAACATTCCAAGCCCCAACTGGCGACTGCAGTACTGTCACAGGAACGGGAATCTGCCGAGGATCGGGCACTACCCGAGCCGCGATGAGGCTTGTTGGAAGCAAACGAACGACCCGAAACCAAAATGATTGCTGCCATCCGCTAAGCCAACCTGTAGACTAAGGCGTGGGTAGTTGGTTTCAATGAACGTGGCACCGCTAGGTTAGTTCTTTCATCCTCTTTGAGGTCCTGTCGAGTGCTTCATCTTTTTGCCGCACATTTTTTTGTCGCAATTGGCTAGCTGAGCATCGCCACTTTGAGCGCTCAGATTTATCGCATACTCTGTGGAGTACTGCCTTTATTCGTCGCACGCATTTAAGGTGGCTAAAGGCTGGTCCTCCCCAAAACAGAACCGCTCAGCCAGACTATCGCTTCCTATTGTTCATTGGGTGTCTAGTGTTGCCGGCTCAATTGAACCTTGGCTCGTTCGGATTGCGATTGGATGAGCTGTTTTAGCAACGATTTATCATTAGGTCGGGCTGCAACCATTTCTATAAAATGAGCTTCAGCATTTGAGAAATCGGAATCAGCAGCGGTCACGTTACCTTGGTTCCAATGCAAACTGCCGCGGCGCATGAGGATGAGTGGTAAGCATTCGCGATACACCGAAATCAGCGGAAAACGCAAGGCTAGATTTGTGGCTGCGTCGAACGAATCGTTAAGGTCTGTGATTGCTGATTGGTTTGCTCCCATCGCTTTGAGGACTTCCGCGCGATCGAAATGGGCCCATACGAGAGCCATTTCATAGCGCGGTTTGTCTGGAAAGGCGCTTGAAAGTTGTGCCAGAGTACTTATCGCTCGATCTGCATATTGCTGCGCTTGTTTCAATGAGTCCAGTGAGTTGTCCGCGATGGAATTCAGGGCGCTACCCATCATTCGACAAACTTGGCCGATGGCGAATTGCACACTGCTGTCGCTGGGACTTTCAGCGAGCATCCGCTCAAGAATTGCGATGGCCGATTGTAGTTCTCGAACAGCTTGTGACGACTCGTTTTTTACCTCAAACGCTTCGGCTCGCATGCGATGTAAACTGGCCCGATCTCCTTCGATCAGGTACGCAGTCTCAGCGTCCAAACCTGATTGTGCGTCGGCAATCAATTTTGTCGCTGTCGCAGTTGTTATGAGGCAAGCGTTTGGATCGCCAAGTTCGATCTCGATGGTGGCTACATTCACACAGGCGGTAGACAAATCCGGAAGGTATTTTGGGGAAGAGGATTGAGCATGCAATTCGCCCAGAAATTTCATGGCGGATTGCAAGGCTGGGAGCGCCTCCTCAAACTGGTCAAGGCGGTAGTACATCATGCCGATTTGCAGGAAGGCTTCAGCCTGCAGGGCCTGCGCTTGCTCCGAGCTTTCCTGCAGCTCAGACAACTTCGAATACTGCTGAAGGATCGATTGAATGTAGCTTCGTTCATTTTCCGACAAGTGGTCACCTTCGGCGAACTTTAATGTGACCACTTCGTCGACCATCCCCCGCAGTGCACTCAGTGCAACTCGATTAGCCTCTTCGACACTACTCAAAGCGCCCTGCAGCACTCGATTACCCTCTGACAGCTCCTGATTCTTTCGATTGACAATCGCTGAAGTTGCAGCCGCTGCGATCACGCATACGAGCCCGGATGCAACGACTGCCCCGGACAGAGTGGGACGCTTGCGAGCCCAGCGAGCAAGCTTCGTCCACCAACTTTCCGGTAGCACGCTTAGTGGCTCGCGAGCCAGGAAACGATCGATATCAGCGGCCAGTTCAAGTGGCGATTGGTAGCGGCGGGTGGGATCGATCTGCAACGTTTTATTGCAGATCTCGCGCAAACCAACTGGCGTTGCATGGGGCAAGTAGTCAACTAACTTGGCATCGACCGAGCGAATCGACTCCAGATAAGTGCTCCAGCCCGCAGCCTCCAGCGGTGCTTTACCCGTGAGAATGTAGAACAATGTCGCACCCAGCGAATAAATGTCGCTGGCGAATCCCACCTGTACGCATTGTCCGAGCGTTTGTTCGGGACTGGCATAGGCCGGTGTACCCAGCGCGCGACCTTGGGCTGTGTGAACGGGACTAGCATTGTTATATTGCTCCTCCACACGGTTGTCGTGGTGTGCGAGTCGGATTGTCTCGGACTGCTCCGGCATGTGTTTGGCGATTCCCCAATCCAGCAACAGTGTTTCGCCAAAAGGTCCTAACAGAATATTGTTAGGCTTAATATCCCGATGGAGAACTTCTTGACCATGAGCGTAAGCTACAATGTTGCAGACCGCTACAAAAGTTTGTAGCAGGTGTCGCAAGCCGTCGCTCTCAAAATCGTGGCGATCGAAATTGCTCCCCTGGTTGTTCCAGAACGTTGCAACGGATTGCTGCAATGTCTCCCCATCGACGAAGCGCATGACGTAGCAGGGCTCACCTGCGTTAGAAATATCCAGCGCGTGAACGGGGACGATACCTGGATGTTCAAGTTGCCCAGTGATCCTTGCTTCCTGCTCAAACCGCGATAGTTGCTCCGTCGTCATGCCTTGACGCTTGGGGAACTTAATGGCCACCTTGCGATTGAGGGTTTCATCCTGTGCGATAAAGACTTGTCCGAGCCCCCCCACTGCGTAGGCTCTTTCCAGACGAAAGCTCGCTATGATTTGGAGCTCGCTCGGCGGTTGAAATTGACTGTTATGGTCGGTTGGCTCCGCTGGCGAATCTTGCGATGCAAATCCAAAATGGGAATGGATTGCATTTAGAGCGAGAATCTGCCAACGAACTTCTTCAAGTACTTCTGGGTGATCCGCACAGAGTTCTTCCGCCGCCAGAGCGCACCCCTGCTCACTCAGCTCTTCCCAGCGATCCATGAGCTGATCAACTAGACTTTGATTCACATCACGGCTCCAACAATGTTCGGTAAAGTGCCAGTCGAGCCGCTTTCCAACGTCGGCGCGTCGTTCGCTCTGAGCTACCTGTGATCTGAGCCGCTACCTCTAACGTCAAGCCTTGATACCAAAGCAAATCGAAGAGCGTTCGATCGTCCTGCTCCAGATGCTCGATATATTCATGAAACTCCGTCCAACGACTTAGTTTATGTGGCTCGCTCGTTTCATCTCCCTGGAAATCAATGGGTGAAATGGCTCCCGCGTCCGCCGAATAGACTGTCCGCGCCAAATTAGCGCCCATCCCCTCCGGTCCAAAATAGTGCCGCGACATATCGATCAATTCGCGACGCATGATCGAAGAAGCCAACCGATAGTACTCTAGCGTCGTTGGCGGGTGGTGTTTCTCGAAGGCCTTCCACAAGCGAACCATGGAATTTTGCAGGAGATCGTCGGTCTGCTCAAAATGACTCACGCCCGGAATGTTACCCACGATTTTTTTCGCAAGCAATCGCAGGCGATCAAAGGTAGCAGTCAGCAGCGTCTGAACCGATGCCTGGTCCCCTTCACAAATGCGATCCAACAACGACTGTACTGCAGCCGTTGAATTGGGGTCGGCGGGAGACGGGAATGGCATCAATCAAGTTTCCTGGTGAATTGCGAGTCGATAAATCCGTGCTTTACCATGCGGATCGATGGCGACCCAAGCTTTGAGCTTGGCCAGCCTAAGGCACATGGCACGCGCAGCACGCGCTAAATAATATACTCCGTCGAGCCAGAAAATGCTCCGAGTTTGGCCGGACTAGCGGTTGGCTTTCGATTGGCTAAATGTGGCGCAATGAGTAGCACTTTCCAGAAAGACGAGTCTTCACATGAACAAGCTCAGACAATTCGCGCTAGTGTCGTGCCTCCTACTGTCCGCTTCTTCTACGCTGGCAGGAGATTCGATTCGCAATAATTTCCAACTGGAAGTCCATTTTACCAATTGCCAGGAGAGTATTGGCGGCGACTCTCTTGCCTTTCCAATCGTTCAGCAATTTAACTGCTTTGCTGAGGCGGCAATGAATGTCGAGCGTATCGTGCCATAGCCGCACCGAAATCGATACGTACTTAATGCGGAAGTAGCTGTTGTCGAAGAAGCTGTTGCCACAGTGGATCAATTCAACCACGACCAATGGAGAATCGCGATGTCATTCAAATACAATGTCCTCAACGCAATTTGTTCGCTTCCAACGAAATGGATAAATCTCACGTTTCAAAACCGCGTGATCAACCAAATTAGCTACGGTGTCGCAGCCCAGTTCATTGACGACGGGCGGATTCAGTGCAAAGTCGATAGAGAAAAAGTTGGCGGTGAAGGGGCTGCGGCTATTTACGATCCAGATGATGACACCATCTACGCACCGTTGGATAGTTACGGCGAGCGCTTTTTCGATGAAAAGTCGGTCTTAGTCCACGAAGTTACACATGCAATTCTGGACTATTACGGAGGTTTGGATATGAATATGGAAAAGTCATCTATGTTGGTACTGAATGACGAGACAATTGCCTATCTAGCGCAAGCAATCTACGCAATCGCCGCCAAAAACTCGCTGACACAAGCTTCCCCGTTAGAAGAAGCCGTTGCCATCGCAAGGCCGAAAGTAGACGTCGAAAAGCTCGACATGTGCAAGTCAATTATTTTTTCCGGCAAGGAGATCGAGCCGCTCCAGGACGCAATTCGCAGACACAAATTGTACGAGGCCACAATTTCAGATATAGCGTTGCACAATGGCTTGAAGCGTCCTAAGCCAGAGTCGTCGCCGTTTTAAATAATCACGGCAGTGAAGTTGTTCCGCGTGACATTCGTCTCCAGGCAGAGCCTGGGAAACAGAAGTGGAGTTCAACGAGAAGTGTCCAAATATTCATACTTTTCAGGGAGTATCGGTCATGTTCGATTTAGATAGTTTTGAACAAAAGCTAAATAGCGATCCGCGGTTTCAAGAGTCGTTTTTCCAGGACCCGGTCGGGCTACTTCGCGCCCATGGACTCAACTTGTCCGCTGATAAGCAACAAAAGCTGCGAGTGATGGTCGGACAAGCGAAAATGGGGCAGCATATCAAGGTAAACCTCGAACTGAACTTCATCAAGCTCAAGGATCCTGGTCACTACCAAATCAACTATACGGGAAGCTAGTTGGACATGGGTTACGGCGCACGATATGTCCTACTACTTTTTACAGACTCAGCGAATTGAGAATTGTGATGTTGCAACTCAGAGAAAGTCCGCGCGAACAGCGTTGGCGCTGGCTGTTGGAAAAAGCGACCGAGCTCTTCGAGCGATATGACTACCATTCCTACGACGCGATCATTGTGGTGCCACCAGGTGCGATCTTGGACCAACCGGCAATTGGCCCTCATTTGTTGTCTGCTCGCGCACGGCAGGCGGGGTTTCGCGTGGCAGTGCTCTATGCGAATATGATCTTCGCCAAGATCTCGGGCGAAGCCGAACATCAGTTGCTCTGTACCACTTCGGAACAACTGTGGGGCGAACGCGTCTTCGCCAGAGCAGCCTACGGTTCCCCCGCGTTGGGACGCAAGCCCTCGTCCACTTCGTCCGTGACAACGCTCAATGTGCCGCATGGCAAAGCAAATGAGCTGTCCAGGTTTCGCAAGCTATCAAGATTCGCTGACCGCTGGGCTCATGAATTGTCGATACTGCTGGCCAATCGAGGGCCGCGGGTGATTGGCTGTTCGTCGATGTTCCAGCAAAACGCAGCTAGTATTGCCCTACTCAAACGCATCAAACGCCTTGTGCCAGATTGCACCACGATAATGGGCGGCCCAAACTGCAATGGCGAAATGGCCGCAGGAGTTCTTTCTCTGTGCCAAGAGTTGGACTTCGTGTTCTCAGGTGAAGCAGATGAAGCATTTCCGGAATTCCTCCGATCGGTCAGTGCGAATTGTCTACCCGATCGCAGCGTCATTTCCGGTAATCCATTGCTGGACATGGATAGCTCGCCCGCTCCGGACTACTCGGGATACTACGAACAGCTTGAGCTGTTTCTCCCCAGCAGCCAAGTGCAGCGGGAGGGAAAGATCAGCTTGCCGTATGAGACCAGCCGCGGTTGCTGGTGGGGCGAGAAGCATCATTGCACGTTTTGTGGACTGAACGCCAATGGCATGGTCTTTCGATCAAAATCTCCTGACCGGGTCATCAATGACCTACGCGCATTGCTCGAACAACATCCCAATCGCTTGGTGAACATGGTCGACAATATCATGCCACATCAATACTTTAAAACGCTCCTACCGCGCATCGGTCACGAATTGCCGAATCTGCAAGTCTTCTATGAACAAAAATCGAATCTGTCGCTCGAAAAAGTAAACGCTCTTCATCGCGCGGGCTTCACACTAGCACAGCCCGGCATCGAGTCGCTGTCCACTTCGCTGCTGAAGAAAATGAAGAAGGGAGTCACTGCGAGTCAGAATATCAACTTGCTGCGATATTGCCGATCGGTAGGCATCACCTTGGTTTGGAACATCCTCTATGGATTCCCTGGCGATGTAGAATCCGAATACGAATCGATGATGAGCTTTATCCCAAAACTGCAGCACTTAAATCCACCCTCGGGCGTTTTCTCGGTTTGCATCGAACGGTTCAGCCCGTATTTCGAGCGTCCCGAAGAATTTGGTGTCTCGAACATTCGACCAGCCGACGTGTATTCGACTTTCCTGCCCGAGGGTGCAGATTTGTGGAAGATCGCCAGCCAATTTCAGGCTGATTACGAATCGGATGGCCTCAGAATCGATTCCATTCAAGCCAGACTGTGGCAACAGGTTATCGATTGGCACCAGCCGTGGCAGGCAGCTCAACCCTCGGTCTTGGAGCTCACGGAACTTGGCGAGGATACGTTTCTGCTGCTGGACACTCGAAGCTTACCAAACGTAAATAGGATTTCATTCCTCAATCGATCCCAAGCAAAATTGGCACTAACCGGCGTTGGCAGCTCGGATGCTGCCGATATAGCGCTGGCGTTGGAACGCGGTTGGATCATTGAACTCGATGGTTCATTGCAACCGTTGGTACTGGCCGAGCCGGAGTTGCTGGCCGCTTTCGAGTTAGAAGTTCAACACTTACACAGACGCCCACACCTGCCGCTGGTGACCACACTATGAGCGCCACTCAACGCTTTGTCGCGAATGCGGCTATAAGATTGTTTCAGTTGTTCTGCGCCCTGTTCGTGCTGACAGGAATTGTGCAAATCCAACCATTGTTGGCCGCGATCGCACTACGACAAAGTGGCGACATTTCAATTTCCGATCTATGTTGGAAGATTCTAGCTGTCACGGGGCCGCTCATTCCGAGTGTTGTCTTTATCGCTGCCGCAGAATTGCTCGTGCGGAGCATCAAGTCGTACAAGCATGATCCAGCTAGGCCTTGGCTGTCCAACCCCATGTGGGCTGCAAAACACATTCGACTTAGCAACCAGCGACCCACAGTGGCGATACTGGCGGGGATGCTCTTCTATCTTGGCATCGCCGTACCTCTTGTTGTTGCCACGGAGAAGACACCCTTCATGGTGTTCGGTGGTATCCTCGGATTGTTGCTGTTCGGTTTTTCAAGAATGTTTTGGCTCAATCGCCGCTGGAATACGGCAGAGCTGAGGATGGCAGAGGTCCCTGGAGTGATTGGTGGACCATTTGCGGGTGTTGCGATTCTACAGCAGACGTTTCCAGCAGGGACTCCGTTTGAGATCAGATTAGTCTGCATGGAAACCTATCGCTCTGACGGAGATGATGATGGCGGAGCAAGCCCACCGCGTGTGGCGTGGAGTTCGACTATTTACATTGATAAACCAATACCCTCCAATGTTCCCAATCAGACCTGGATTCCATTTAGTTTTGCGATTCCATTTGGCTGTCATGAGAGTACTGACTGGACCACGAAAACAGACACGACTACCAATTGGAATTTGGTAGTCAAACTAAAGGATACTCCGAGTTCCGGCGAGGCTGTTTTTTCGGTACCGGTTTACCGTACCGCGCAGAGTCGCCCCAACTTCAAACTCGACGAGTCGCTGGTTGCACCATTCGAAGTGAGTGTTGAGGCCGAGTCGGTTTTGAGACGATTCAATATGCGGAGATTGGCGTTGCCGGATGGTCGAGAGCAAATCACGTTTTCACTATGGAATGGCACAACTCTTAAAGCTGGAATTGGTCTAGGCTTGGCGAGTGTGCTCAGTGTGTTCGCTTGCTTTTGGTTTATTCCGAACTACGTGATAGCCGCCTTTGTGGCCTTTATTCCCAGCTTCATTGTCTTCGCTGTTGGTTATACCCTGGTTGAAATGCTATTGTGGAAGAGTTTGATTGAGCTGTCTGCCGAAGAAGTGCATTGCGAAAGCGGCCTGGCAGGTTTTCGAAGGTCACTTCGGACTTCTCGCTCTCCACTTCCCGAGGCAATTAGCGTTATTGACTATCTGCACGAGAAATCAGAATGGTATCAAGTAGAAATCCATGCCGCAGTCATCGACAAACCCAACAGGCTGGAAACCGATAAGGCAATGCATGACGCAACGAGTTTGATCTTGCTGAAGCGCATCAACAACCGAGCTGAATCCGAAGCAATTGCGGAATGGTTAAACAGCGCGGCAGTACTCGCTGCTCAGGGTATCAGGTATGACACAAAAAGATGACAAACTAACCTGGGGCATTGTCGCATTGCTGCTTTCAATAGCAGCCTTGCTCGTGTTCGTTGTATGGTTCGCATTGGACATGGCCATCCTGGGACCTCAGCGTCTTGCGAAGCAGTCTGAAGCATGGATCGAAGTGCCCTGTACCGTAAATATCAGCAAGGTTGAGGCTGCTAGCACGAAATCCACTGGATCAAAGGGAAGCTCATTAAAAAGATCCAAGCCAGTGTATGCGCCCCGAGTCGAGTTCGAATATCAGTGGCAAGGTAAGACCTACATTTCAAATCGATTCTGGTTCGGTAGTGGTTTTTGGAAAGTGAAATCTGAGGCCGCAGCTGTCATCGCTCCCTACCGGCAAGGGAATCGAGCAGTTTGTTATGTCGACCCTGCAGATCCAACCCAGGCCGTACTGACCAGAGATATTTTTATGCGACCAATGGTGGGAGGAGTTTGGGTGACCACCCTCGTTCTATCCGGTCTGACAATCGTTGGAGGGCTTGTATGTTCCTCAATCTATCTAAATCGTCGTGTCGTTAGTCTGCCTCCGGCAGAGGCGTCGCAGTCCGTGGATGCGACGGCACAGGCACCTGAACAGGCACCCACATCTACACCGGCACCAACACTGGTAACCGTAGTTCGCGCCTGGATGATCGCCGTGATTTGGAATGGAGGTTGGGGATTAATTGCCTATTTCTCCTGGGTTGGCGGTGCCCCGATGTCCTTCTTTATCTTCTTTCTCAGTATTTTTTTCTTGATTGGATTGATCATGTTGACTGTCGCGATTCTTGCAACGATAGAGTCGGTCCGACGGAAACTATTCTTTTGGCCGCACTGATGTTTCGCACACGATAGGTATGGAGCACGAAGTTGCGCAGTCCACCGAATTTCAATTTTAAGTTTTCCTACTACGAGCTCACCGATGACGCGCGATGAATCTTTGAAATTGTCAATTGTGCCAACCGTCGGCTGGGGACCAGTGCGACTCGGAGCAACGAAGGCGGAGGTCCGCGAATTGCTCCTACAGATTAAAGATATCGAAATTGAAGAGCGGAGCTCGGACAAGTACATATTGATTTCAGACAACCCGTATTACGAGTTTCAATTTGTCGCTGACCAGCCTGAACGCTTGGTGCAAATCATCGTGGGTGACGGGCCGATGATAGTCGATGGTACCGAGTTGCTGGGTTTGCCAATTGACGAAGTGTTGTTAGTCTTGGGCGTGCGTTCATTCAACGATACACTCTGGTCGGTAGAAGCTAGCGACCAGGATTACGAGAATGGAATTCCTGAAGCGGACACACAACGCATAACGCATTGCGAAACCCTCGATAAACTTCGCTGGGGAACATTGTGGATCAGGAGTATGGGGCTGGGCCTGGGGATGAATAACGGGCACGTTGGTGACGTCTCCATTCGCCTTCCGCAAGATGTCCCGGTCGTCGGTTGTGGACCGCTTGACGAAGATACATTGCTCTTGGCCACCGATCCACAGTTGCAGGAGCTAATCAACGCTGAGGTGGCGAAGTACCGCGAGCAGTCAGCCTCGAACCACAGTGCTTTACCACCAATTAGGACAGCCACTAAGATAGTCCTCACATTTCTGGCGCTGGTACTGGTTGTGGTACCGATCTACATTATGGTTCGCAATTACCAACGCTGGTCGTCAGCAACTCAAGTCACCGGCACGATTGTGGCTGTCGAACCCGAAACTTTTCCCGACTTCTTGGATTTGGAGTATCCGCTCCCCAACTCAGACGTCGGCACAGCGCGGATCCAAGCCACTTATGCAGCCACTCGCGACGTCGGTGGTGAAGTGGAGTTGCTGTATGTCGCCAGCGATCCCACTCGGGTAGTGACGCTTTCACAACGCTACGACCAAGTCTTGGACGGTCACTCTCCTTTTCTTCTGTTGACTTCAATTCCGGCAGGAATTTTTCTATTTTCACTGGCGTTTCCAGAACTCACTTGGTCTCGCAGACGCAGCTATGTGCGCTAGGCAGACCTTGACGGGTTGGGGGATATACGCTGACTGTACATCTACATTTAAGGAGAGACCTATGGTAAACGCCAAGCACGTGGCTGAACTATTAAAAAGTTCCGCCTCGATCCTGCAGGGTGAAAGTAGTTACCGTGAGCTAGGCGCTGTTTGTGAGGCGGGGAAGATCGAAGAGGCGTTTGCTGCCTGCCGCGCAGGCCTAAACGCACTGACCGAGATGGAGCGATTTGATGTCTGGCATCACGCCCGCAGTCTCCGTGATCGCATGGCAGGCATCTTGTGCGTGGCCGAGTTTAGAATTCCCCCACTGGCTATGCTAGGGCCGCTGACGCTTTCCAATGGAAATAGTCTCACTGACTACGATCGAGCTAGGACATTTATCCTTCAAAATCGGCCAGCCGGAGAGTTCATCCCGAACTTCTATCCCGAAGTAGCACGCCTGCCACCGCGCGAGCGAATCATCGCTCTAGCGACCGCACATATCGGCTGCACGCCTGCCGGACAGCGGCAAACCAACCTCTTTGCGCTGTGCGGTTACAACGATTGGAACTATGCCCGCAGCACAACGACTCCCAGCGGTACAACCTGTGGGCTATTTATGCGGGCAATTTTGAAAGCGGCAGGCGACACGCGTCTGACCGCCGAAATGCTTCCCCGCATTCAGACGGACATGCACAAAGCTATGGGCTTGGCGGCTGGCGTCGTAAGTGCCGGGACACCACCATTTTGCAGCGGAATCAAACCCCAAGTCGAATTGCCCACTCCCAAGCGCGGGGATTTGTATCACACCCAAATTCCTTCCGTCGCTCTAAAGGGTCAAAAACAAGATGCGGGGCATGTCGGCTTCGTGGTAAGCGTTTCGCGAACAAGTCAGGGAGTGCTCGAGATCGATACTATCGATGGTGGCGTTATAGGTGCCAGTGGGAAAGGTTTTCATACGGTCGCCGAAAAACTTAAATTGGTGCGCAACGGCCAGGGCTATTGGGAAACTCAAAACAAGCTCCCGGTAAAGGATGAGAAGCGAATCTTGGTTGGGTTTGTGGATATCGACCAAACAGCTTCGTCGTTCATTAAAGATCGATCGTTCTCTTTGGATGGACGGTACATCGATACGCAATATCCAGGTTAGCAGCAAGTATCCAATCGGCGAGGAGTGTCATTTCAGTCCCAACTAAAATTTGCGATGTTCGGATACATAGCTGTCAGTCGGCTGCTCCCAAAAGCTCGGTGAAACGCGAGCATGGCGTAGTTCTCCGCGTTATGCATTCTTTGGTAATGGTTGAGTCCAAAGACCGTGCCCAGGGCAATGTAACCATGGTCGACGATTTGCAAAGTTGGATCGTCCCCATCGACAAAGTGTCCAAGTTCATGCAGAGTTATATAGGTATATCGATCGCGTGGATGACCATCGATTGCATCGGTCCAATAGATGAGACTTGGCACATAAATATCTTTGGCTTCGCCATAAACAAACGCCTTCCACAGCGGCGGATGTTTGCCGGGAGTAGGATCGATGGCATGCATGGTGTCGCCAAAAAAAAATGTTCCCGTTGAACCTTGCCGAGCTACCAAGACGGAGGACATGCGGTGGTAGATCGTCTTGATATATCCTAAATCACGCAGCGTTTGAGGTGACTGGCTGTCTGTGAACGCGAAATGTCGGGAGACAAAATCAAACGCTTCTGGTGATTGCGTCGATCCGGGGCCACAGAGAACATAGTCGTAGGCTGCTTCCACCACGCGAAGCGCCTTCTGCACTGCGTATTTGGTATCAGCCAATGAGCTGATAGCCATGGCGATTCGCTGACTTTCACGGAGCTGTCGATCGGGGTTGGCGGTTTTATTTCTCCGCTCAGAGTTCAACGCTTGGAGAGTGGGACCGGCGGGATCGACCCGCGAGTCGATATACGGCAGACGCATGGCTTGTTGAAAGTTGCGGATCGCGGAGCAGGTCAGAGGCCCCGAAATTCCGTCTACATCCAGCGGTGGAACGGGGCCACCACGCTCCGGACGTACATCGTTTAACAAGCCTTGAACGTTTTTCACATCGATCGATTTGTTAACTCCCCCCAAGCCGACCGAAGCGCTGATGACTACATCACCAACTTCACCGACGGTGGCTGTCACAGCCGACGTGCATTTCTTGCAACAGCCTTCGCAATCACCCTTGACACTCATTTGAATTCGCCAAATTTATTAAACTAGTTGAATCGGAAACAATTTATCTGCGCGAATTCCGAATTGAACCTTGCGGAAACTATTTTTGTGGCGCAATAGGCTGAGCAGTACCTTTGTCCTTTGTCCTTTGTCTTATAGAGTCGAGCTCAACCCGTAATTCACGCAGGCGCCAACGACCGGTTTAACGTCGCTGTGGATCAAGTTTAGGAGCAGGCGTTGGCTCGCCACCGTCGGCTTCTATCTTCATCAAATAGTCGAGTAGTGTTCGCGTTTCATCCTCAGTAAGGAGTTCGATATCTGACCCTCGCAACTGATTGAGATCGCGTATTTCTTCATAGGTAATCTTTTGCGATGGTGTTGGCATCGGCTTACCGAATTTCGAAGCGTACTTCTCGGCGAGAAATGCCATGTACAAGCTGAGCCCTGGCGAAGGCATACCGCTGGCAAGAATCGAATCCTTCATGTCGCTTGAAACAATCATTGCGTTGCTGTACGAATTTCGTCCACAATAGTTGCCCTCCGTGGCTGTAGCAGGAATGATATGACAGACCGACGCCACGTTCTTGACGGAGGCGCCGCCCGTTTCCACGAGAGTGTTTCCCAAGATGTCGATCGGAATATCCGATGCCGGAATCGTAGGATTGAGTGCCAAAAACTCATTGACTAGCGATTCACGCAAGTCCGATTTCAACGGGCCAAAGTTGTGCTCTTTATTCGACTCTAGAAGTCTGTTGATTTGGTTTTGTGTGAAGGCTGCTCCCATTCGTACATTCAATCCAGTAAAGGCGGCCCATGTTCCATAAATTGGCCCAACAAAGACCGTCTTTAACGGCATGTGAGTATAAGGTCCAGTTTGTTGCTGGAAACAGCCCTGGTCGTACTGCGAGTACGGAACCGCTTCATATTCCGTCCCATCCACGCTAGGATAGTACATAATGTCGTTTGGAAACATTGGATCAGACCACTCTAACCAGACTCTGCACAAAGTAGGTGACAGTTGGTCGACACCAATCGTGCCATTTTCTTTATGGTGGTCGCCGTACACATAGTAGTTTTTGTGCTTCTGACCTAGCTCCGCGATCGTAGGCACATAGAGCGTTTGCTTTTGCAACTCGGTTTGTGCGTTGAAGTATGGGTCAAACTGACCGTCAAATTCATAGCAAGGATTCCACCAGGCTTGGGTCCAAATCGAATCATACCAGGCGTATGGACCTTGTCCAAATGCCAAGTTCGAACCAAATAGGGACGCCAAGACGGACGTCAACAACAACAGTGATTTCATCGGAACCTCACTAAGATTGAGAAGTGGTTTCGTAACACCATCACTATCGTGAGCTGCGGCAACCTGCGGCCAAAATTGAACCTGAACGCCATCTTGCCATGACTTACTCCAACGCGTTTTGGCCGGACGGGGTGCTGGCTCTCGATTGATAGCGTAAGGGGCATTTCTACTAAAACTTATGCAGTCTTCGAGGAGTCAATAACGTCGTCTGGCTATTGATGGATCGAACCGGCGGCCCGCCGCATTGTATCGGTCCTCGTAAATCGCTTATCATGTATCGGGCAGGTGCGATAAGTGTGTGACGCACGGTCTAGCCAACTACGGGTGACAATCGTTCGGCGTCCCTCGATCTAGTCCTTGCTTTCTGAATTGCTAGTTCCATCACTGAGAACCATTATGAAAAAACGTTGGAAAGGATGTGTAGTTCCGATGCTTAGTCCATCATTACTAGTATGGCGATGGGTGGTTGCAATCCTGGTTATCGCCATGACGGGTTGTAGCAACTCTAGCTCTCCACAAACCGTAACGAAGTCGGAGGAGAAATCAAGTGAGAGCGCAGAACACACTCATCCAGAAACTGCAACGGTAACGCCTTCGAACTCGGCCCGATCCCCGCAAGCAGAACTGCTCGACGGCGCGGAAGTGAGTGCGGATAGCGTGGCGATCGATCTGGACGCGCTGCAAGCAACTACGGAAATGCCGCCACTAACTGCCGTCGCACCTTCTCCACCCACAAAAGCTCTCGAGCCATTGCCCCCACCATCGCAGGAACAACTGGCTCGATGGGGCATTGCCCCACGCGAACAACTGCAGTTACTGGCTTGCTACGATCCTGACAAAATTGGTTTTGTCTCGCAGTTAGCTTATCCACCCGACGGTCGCTACTTCATTCTGGGGGGCACCAAGCTCACGCTCTGGAAGCCAACCGCAGATGCGCCCGAGCATGTGTTTCTCGATTTGGCCAATGAGTCAGATCGCTCAATTAAATCGATGGCCATTTCGGCAGACGGAAAATGGTTCTGCGCTGGAGATACTGCCGGTCAACTTTATGCGTGGAACGTCGAGGATCGCAAGCAACTTGTGACTAAAAGTTTGTACTCTAATGACGTAGTGCAGATCGCCATCTCTCCTTCCGGGGGGGAGATTGCAACCATGACCTACGGCCAAGAAGTGACGATCTGGGAAACCCAGCAGTGGGGCAAGAAGAACAGTTTCAATGTCGATACTCGTGGCGTGGAACGGATCCTGTACATCGCGGACCAAAAGCTGGCGGCTGCTGGAGAAACAACCAGTCTGTGGAATACAGCCACCGGAGAACTCGAAAAACAACTCTCTCCGGGCCGCTATCAGTTCGCCCTGGCCCCCTCCCTAGACCGCAAGCAATTCGCGGTCGGCCAAGAAGAGGGACTTCGATTCTGGGACGTCGCCGAACTAACTCCCACATCGCTGGTGGAAGGGGATTTTCGCGGATCACAACTGGCCTTCTCATCTGATCAGCAATTATTAGCCTCATGTGCGGGCAAAGACATTTACGTCCGCGATATTCCCAAAAACCAGATTGTCCAGATTATAGAAGCGACCGGACCTGCCATCGTTGGACTTGCTTGGTTACCCGAGAGTCGTTTGCTGGTGAGTGTCAGCGAACTGGGGCGGATTCGCGTGTGGGGAGATCAAGCGGCCGCTCGGACCGCCAAGTTGCAGCCGCTGCATGGCCCGATCGAAATGCCCAAGCCGGGATCTACGACTCCTGCCACGCCTGCCCAGTTGCAAGCGGCCATTGAACTGGTCACCTTGCCACGACTTCCGGGTGCTAAAGTTTCTTTGAGTATGGACACGATGATCAGCTATACGGCATCGAGCTCAATTGAGGAAGCGAAAGCCTTTTACCACTATCTGTTGCCGAAACTCGGCTGGGTGTCGACACCGGGCAATCCGCATACACCCGACTATCTCAATTTTGCGCGCGATAGTTTTCGACTATTTATTTCGCTGTCGAAGATGGACGATGACGTGCAGGTCAGCCTCACCAATTTGGGGAATTGTGATACTCGTACTTTGCCGAAATTTGATGGTGGCACGATTGAGGTAACCTACCAAGATGAATCCTCCTCTAGTTACACGACAGAGGGCGACTTGTTAACGATCGAAACGAATCTACTACGACAGATGCAGCAGGCAGGCTGGACTGCTTATGCTCGCTTGAACTCATCGCATAATGCGGAACCCGATGTTCGCGACCTGGAGTTTTATCAGAACTCGATCATCATTCGTGTTTCGATTCGAAAGTTTCCTGCTACCCCAGATCGTTACACGGTTCAGTACACAACCTTTTTGGGGACAAGCTCGCTCCCAGTTCCTGATGATGTGGACTTCGTCGAAGCTGACGTCGTTACAGGCGAACCGAGACTGGTTGCGAGCACTTCATTGAAAATCGACGCAGCACGCGAGTTCTACGATCGTGCAATGGTAGCCCAAGGCTGGCTGCCACGCGAGCGCGGGAGAGCATTCAAGAAGGAGTTTAACTGGTTGAACTATATTCGTGGACAACGCGATTTGACAATCGGGCTCTCTGCAACTGAAGATGGCCGCACGCTGGTGCGAGTGGGAGACAGTTTAGAGAGTTTATCGTGGCAATTGAAGCAACCGACGACGCCCTCCGAGGAGGCTACCTCCACTGTAGAAAAGCCTCAAACTGGCATCGAGGCGGCCGATTTCCCAATGCTGGCCGGAACCAATTCAATTGAAGCCAATAGCCAGCGTCAAGAACTGGCGTTCAAAATCGAGCCCGCTTCGCTGCTCGACATTGCCGAACAATACCTTGCACAAATGGCCAAGCTCGGCTGGCAGCCGACGCGCGAAGGAATCAAATCCGCCGAGTATGTTTTCTTGACCTTCGGCAAAAACAAAGCTGAAATAAATCTGCGCGCCAATGTTCGGAGCAACGTCGCCTCCATCAGTATTGAAGGAGATGGATTGCTGTGGAACAAGCCGTTAGCCATCGTTCCCAAACTCATTTCATATGAGGCTTGGTTGCGGAACAATCGGCATCCAGCCACCCTCGACCTGTTAGAAATCTACGAAAAAGAGATGCGGCCATTGGTGGCTGGTACTAAATAATTGGATCGGACTACTTTCGATAAGTCCTAAGTATCAGATCGACGCGCCAGCGAGTGGGTGTGCTGGGTGGTGCGTGCTATCGCTCACGGCGTGGACCACAATAGGCTGGAACCCACTCGCTGGCGCGTCGAGCTGATATTTCGGACTCGTATGGGTCGCGAAGTGGCGCGGTCGAACGAATCTCCGCTTATCCCCTAGGTCGAGCTAAAAAAATGACGCGCGATGAACCATTTGATCAGGAGCTTGGGACTGGGCCTGGGGATCAATAGTCGTCGCGTTGGCGAAGACTCAATTTGCCTCCCGCAAGATGTCCCGGTCATCGGTTGTGGGCCGCTTGACGAAGAAACATTGCTCTTGGCCACCGATCCTCAGTGTTTCTTCGATTTCCCTCACGAGTCTATCGCGGCAAAGTTGGCTCACCAGCCTGCACCATCATTACTCTGTGGCCTATTCTACGTAGAACTCTTTGCATTCGACCTGTACTCAATGCACGAATTCGCGCTCATTGGCGTGATTCGCGGGCAAAAACAATCACGGCCCACGAATAGCGCGAACAAGCGCGAATATGAAAAATGCGATCTCAGCATGACTTCAAACCTCAGTGATCACCTCGAAAAACCATATACTGATGAGTTGATCGCGTGAACGGGAACCCAATTCTTTCACCCAGCACTCCATTGCATTCGTGATATTCAGCATTGAGGGCTTACCGAGTGCATTATATTTTTGCCGTACATCTTTTTGCCTGAAACTACTTGGTGCGGGCGACGACCGATTATTGCCTTCAACTCGGCTCGGAATTAAATAGTTCTAAAGCCTGCGACACAACGTTGTACGGCAAAAGATACGGGGTGGAGTACCATGCTGAAAGCAACCGAAGCTGACTTCGTCTTTTTCCGCGAGCCATGGAGTCGACTACTATGAGACCTCAAAACGCTGATTGGCAACCGAACGTGATCGGACAACTAATCGCAATCATGGTGTTTGTCGTCGCATGGCTGCTCCAGGGGGGAGAGTTGCCAGCCCAAGAGCGCCGTCCCAATGTAGTGTTCTTTCTGGTCGATGATCTCGGTTGGCGCGATTTGGGGTGTTACGGCAGCCAGTTCTACGAAACTCCGCATATCGATCGCTTAGCAGGGCAAGGAATCAGGTTCACCCAGGCCTACGCCGCTTGTCACGTCTGCTCGCCAACGCGAGCCAGTATCATGACCGGAAAGTACCCGGCACGTTTGCAACTAACCGACTGGCTGCCGGGGCGCAAGGATTTTCCGTTTCAGCAACTCAAGAACGTCGAAACTCACCAGCATCTGCCGCTGGAGGAAATCACCCTGGCAGAAGCACTGAAGGCACACGGCTATCGTACAGCTCACATTGGCAAATGGCATCTTGGGGAAGAATCTTATGGACCGCTGCAACAGGGATTTGAGCACCAGATCCCGCAGTGGAATAAAGGCTGGCCCAAGGCTGGCTACCATGCGCCGTTCCAAATGGATGGCTTGGACGACCGCCCCGGCGAGTATCTCACCGATCGACTGACCGACGAGGCGCTTCAGTTTATCGAAGCCAGCCAAGAGCAACCATTCTTTTTGTATCTATCGCACTTCGCCGTCCACGATCCCATACAGGGACGCGCCGACTTGGTTCAAAAATACCAAACAAAGCTTGCCGAGATGCAGCGGGATGATCTTCCAGCCTTCGTGCTGGAAGGAAATCCGGATGACAATCAACCGCACTCACGAAATGATCTCAATAGCAAACTGACGAAAACGGCTTGGTCGGAATTCAGGGTCTTGCCCGAGCGTACGGTAAAGATCAAACAGCATCAGGACAATGTTCAATTCGCAGCTATGGTCGAGTCGGTCGACGAAAGCCTCGGTAGAATACTCGCCAAGTTAGCAGCCTTGCACCTAGCAGACGACACCATCGTTATCCTGTTCTCGGACAACGGCGGCATGTCTGCAGCCAACTTTGGGTCACCCACTCGCAAGATCGCCGCAGACCAACTTGACGAGGCCTATTCAACTTCCAATCTTCCGTTGCGAGGCGCGAAAGGTTGGCTCTATGAAGGAGGCATCCGCGAACCGCTGATCGTCCATTGGCCGGGACATGGCCAGCCTGGAAAGGTGTGCGAGGTGCCGGTCATTAGTACCGACTTCTATCCCACGGTGCTGGACATGCTCGGGCTGCCAATGCAAGTCGACCAACACATGGACGGGATCAGCCTTGCGCCGCTGATCAACGGTGCTGACACGCTCGAGCGTGAGGCCCTCTATTGGCACTTCCCGCACTACAGTAACCACGGCATGCAAAGTCCCGGAGGTGCCATTCGTGTTGGCGACTATAAATTGCTGCAGTACTTTGAGAATCAGACCGTCCAACTTTTCGACTTGAAACAGGATCTTGGTGAGCAGCACGATCTGTGCACGACCGAGCCCGCGATAACGGCTAAGCTTCTGCGAATGCTGCACGCCTGGCAAAAGGATGTCGCTGCACAACTGATGTCCCCCAATCCGGCATTCGATCCAAGCGCAAGCCAACAGTGATAGTCGGACCACGTACGTCAGGCTTTCTTGCCTGACCGGATGTACCGCTAGCATGATGTTGGCAGAAGAATGGGGGCAAGAGAATGAAGCGATGGCTCTCCGAAAAAGTCGCGAACTCGGTTCATCTATGTCAGAAGTGTCTGTCGTAGATTTGGACAGGACAGAACCTCTGTGCTCTGAATTTTTGGCCTCGTCAGAAGAATCTGTGGGTGAATTGGGGTTCAGGTAGTGCTCCCATGTTGTGATAGAGAGCGTTTTCGTAGGCTTCTTGAGTGCGGAAGCCGTATGATTTTCTGGTAATCAGTTTTAGTTTGTTGTTA
>JBGSJT010000321.1:0-5077 GCA_041741715.1 Pirellulaceae bacterium
GATCGGGATAGGGGCCGGATTTCGCCGGACCCCTCCCACAACACCTAGCATGCGGGTCCGCACTAGGCGTTTCGCTTCCTCGCAGTAAGCTTCTGCCAGATCGCCTCTAGACTGACCAGTCCTTGTCCGGCGAGATAGTCCGTTGAGAGTGCAGCGTGAACTGCGTAACTCGAAGACATAACCCACGGGCCCTTGCTGCTGACACCATGGGTGATCGCTTCGCGGTTGCGGACTCCAAGCTTCTTGAGGTTCGCGATTCGGGTCCGGGGACCACGCCATTGCTTCCAGTAACATGACCGGAGACGACGACGGGCCCACTTGTCCAGGTCGCGAAAGAAACTCTTGATCGGGACAATGTTGAAGTATCCCACCCAGCCCTGGAAGTAACGACGAAGCTCCAGTATCCGATGCTTGATCGATACGCCGCGGTTGCGGCGGGTGATCTCGCGGGTTCGGTCTTTGAACTTCTTCAGGTTCTTCGGACTGACCCGCAGCTGACCGCTATAGCCTGTGAAACTGAAGCCGAGGAATTCGACTTCGCTCGTTTTACAGATGCGGCTCTTCTGGTGGTTGACCACCAGTTTTAGCTTGCGGGTTAGGTATTGTTCTATTGATCGGGCGACGCGCTCTGCGGCTTGTCTCGTCTTGGTGAATACGAGGAAGTCGTCGGCGTAGCGTACAAACAGGAGGCCTCGATTCTCTAGCTCTTTATCGAAGTCATCCAGAAGGATGTTCGCTAAGATCGGAGAAAGTGGACCGCCTTGCATCGTATCCCAATGAACAACCGAACGACTGTAGCCGTCAAGCACTGAAGCAATGAAGTAGAACGTACCAGCAATGTTTAGGTAGGCGATATCTGTATGCCAGTGCTCATGGGCTTTCAATGGCTGTTGAAAGCCCGTCCCCTTTTTCGAAGGCGACTTATCACGCTTCATCAACCCTGCAGCCTTGAGCACGTTGTAGACCGTACCTGGACTGGTGGCTACGACGTTCGCATCCATCATCATGTAAGTCAGCCGACGATAGCCATTGAGTGGGTGATCGTAGTAAAACTTGATGATGGCTTGCTTTTCCCAGTCCTCCAGCCAGTGATCGCGCGGTATCCATCCGTTGTGCTCGAACGCTTTGCCATAACAGCGTTTCCAATTGCTGAACGTGGAAGGCCAGACACCAACCCAGGTCAGCACTCGTGTTTGACTGATTTCAGTTTTTTCAGTCCACTTTTGGAAATAATCCACCACTTGGTCGCGTATCTCATGGGGAACCCATTTGTGGTTCAGGACTTCAATGGCCAAGTCCAATCGGTTGATGTTCATCAGTTGATAACCAAGCATCGTCATCGAGCGTTCTTGAATCGTTGGCTGATTGGGCGTTTCATGCTGCAGATTCAACAAAACAGACTGGGCGTGATCGAACCTGCCGGCGGCCATCTCCGCCAGTGCCTCCTTGGTGTTCGCATTGAGAAACTCAGCATTTGTCTCATCGCCGACCATGACTTTTGACATGATGACGGCCAGACTTTCCCAGGGCCCATCTTCAGAAACGTTGAAAAAGGAATGCCCGTTGAACCGAAAGAGTCCACCTGAGAAGCCAAACCACAACGTGCCATTGCTGGCTTCAAGAATTGACTGTAGGCCGAAGAATCGCGTAAAGTGCGGTCGGTCGGTTTCATCGAAGAGTGTGAATGTTCTTCCGTCGTAGCGATAGGCTCCAACACCCGTTGCTCCAATCCAAAGTTCCCCTGCGTTCGTTTCGTAGAGCGAGTAGATGTCGTTTCCGCTCAAGCCCTTCACTTCCGGAAACTTGGTAAACTTGCTGCCGTCATAACGGCAAAGGCCCCCGTCGCCTGTCATTTTAGGTTGGAAGGACTGCATGCACGCAAACCAGATGTTGCCTGCCTTGTCCTCGACAATTGAGTTGACGCTGTTGCTGCACAGTCCATCCGTTTTCGTGAAGTGAGTGAACGACTCTCCATCAAACTTGTATGCTCCGTTGCCATCCGTTCGGAACCACAAGTTCCCTTGCTTGTCCTCCAGAGCCAATGAGGCCCGGCCGGCAGTAATGCTGTACGAAGCGATTTTGCCTTCGACGGCCGGTAGTTTGAATTCGGTGAATGCCGTTCCTTCGAAGCGGAAAACGCCCTGGTTCGTACTCGTCCAGATGTTTCCAGCGCGATCCGCTTTAACGCCCATCCAGCCTTCACCCTGATCGTGCCGTCCCGTTGTCTTCCACATCGGTGTGAACGTTTTTCCGTCGTATTTGCACACACCACTGTGAGTGCCTAACCACAGGTTGCCGTCTAGGTCTTCAGCAAAACTCGAAACCGTGTTGGAAGGCAAACCGTCCTGCATCGTGAACCAAACGAGCGACTTTCCGTCGTACCGCGCCGCGCCTTTCGACATGGTGCCGAGCCATAGATGGCCTTTGCGATCCTCGTAGACTCTGACAACATAGGGAGAAACTCGGTCGATGTCCTGCGGCTTGAGGTCGAGGGTCTTCTTCAGCCAAGTGATAACGAGCTCTCGCTCCGGCTCGCTCGGTTGATCAGAGTCCTGTGGTGGCATGGCACGAGTCTCCAACTGCTCGACGACGCCAGCGAGAAGTCCGCGGTGCTTTGCGATATCGGCTTCCGACACCGCTAGAAAGTCGAGGCCACGCATTTGCCCCGTCTTGTGGCATTCGACGCAGTACTGGACAAGCAGCGGACGGATTTGTTGTTCGAACCCCGTAGCGACAGTGGGAGCTAGGTTCGAAGTTTGAGCGCTGCAAAAACCAGCGGCAAGCGTTAAGTTGATGAGCACAACCATGATTGGCTTGAGCATGGAAGACCTAATTCCTAAAAAACGTTCTGGCAGAATAACGAGACAATAAACCTAGCGGACCTGCGTTACAGTTCATCGGCAACCGAGATGCCCGAGCATGTCGCGTCCATTGCTCCGCAAATCATCTCAGTGCACGAGTCATCTCAGTGCACGAGCACTTCGAAGGCCCTATTTCCATGGACCTTCTCTTGTAACTGGGGAAAAGGAGCCGCCATCAAACCGAAAGAGTCCGAACGCACCTCCCGCCCAGATCCTTCCTTCTCGATCCTCTAGGAAACATTGGATGGCCCCACTGTTAAGACCTTGCTTCCAATGGAAATTCTCAAACACTTTGCCGTCATAGCGATACAGACCGGAATGCTCAATTGGAAACCAAATGGTCCCTGATTTGTCTGTATAGAGCTTCCATGCTTCGGTGCCTTCGACGCCATCCTTAGAGTCGAAGTGCGTGAACGACTTGCCATCCCAGCGGCAGACTCCTTTGTGATGGGTTGCAAACCAGACGTTGCCTTGCGCGTCTTCAAAAATGTCGTTAACCGAGTTGTCGCACAGTCCATCTCTCTCCGAAACATGGGTCAAAGAATTGCCATCGAATACATAAGCGCCGTTGTTGGAGGCGAACCACATCCGACCTTGGCGATCCTCCATGATGCAATGGACGATCCTGGCACTTGTAACGCCTCTTGAGTAGTCGGGCTCTGCCTCTGGGATCTCAAATGGCCTAAATATCTTTCCATCGAAACGACTCACTCCATCCAAGGTGCCGACCCAAATCTCTCCCTTGCTGTCGATTGTGATGCTCCAAACGTCACTTCCTATCAGGCCATCCGTTTCGGTGTAATTGGTAAAGTCCTGTCCGTCAAACTTGCTGATGCCTCGTTCCGTTCCGAACCAAACATTGCCGTCGTTGTCCTCAACAATGCCTCGAACCGCGAAGCCGCCAAAGCCTTCATCAACCGAGAAATACTCGAGGGACTTGCCATCGTAGCGACACACTCCGTCGCCGTTGGTGCCAAGCCACAGGTTACCCTTCTGGTCCTGAAATATCCGTCGGATGTAGTCGCTTATTCGAAGTGGATCTGGTTGCGCTGCAGGGTCTCCTTGATTTCTGAAGGAATTTTCATCTTGAGGTGTGCTATTGGATGATCGAAGATCGGCTGGTTGCTGTCCGCAGCAAAACGCTGCGGTCCAAAAGAAAACGAGGAAGGGGAAGCTGAATCGATAGAGCTTGAAAGGCATAGCCGAGTTGTACTTTGTATGTGAGAAGCGCGGTTCAAATGGTCTTCAGCGGAAATGGAAGGTCCATCGGTACGCCGCCGATAGGGCATTGCAACGGTACCAGGTAGTTCGTCACAAACTTCCACGAACGCACAAACGTAGTAGATCGTGGTGACGACAATACTAACGCAACTGCGTTACATTCGAGCAGAATGCACCGCTAATACCATAAATCCGAACAAAAATGGACGTGTAACGCCATAGCGTTAGGATACTTGCCGGTACGCAATGGCCCTTCACACTCTTGGATCTTCCCAATGCCCAGCGATCAGAAATCTCCATGCCCCGAATCAGCTGAACTATGGGCATTTGCCGTTGGCGACCTGGCAGACGCCCGGCTGGAACACTTGGCGCAGCATGTGGACCAGTGCGAGTTGTGCGGGAGGGTCCTAGATGCGCCGTCGGAGCACAGCGATTGGGGCTTAGTCGCGGAACTTCGTGCAATGAATTTGCAGGTGACGGATTTTGAATCCGAGACGCCAGCGGGCCGAAGCGTGGCTCTGGAACCGTTGATCAAGGCGGCTTGCAATGCCGTGGACGCTTCGGCAATGCCCGCTTCCTTTGATTCAGGCAAGCGTCTGGCCAACAAATTGAGGGTTGGCCCCGTTCGACTCGGGCGATTCCAATTGGAATCCGAACTTGGCGTCGGTGCGTTTGGCTACGTATTCAAGGCGCGCGACACTCACCTCGACCGATGGGTCGCAATTAAAGTTCAGCGAGCGGGCACGTTTGCAACCGACGAAGACGCCGAGCGTTTTATCCGCGAGGCTCAAAGTATCGCTCGGCTCAATCACCCAGGTATTGTCACCGTCTACGATACGGTTCGGTCGGAAGAAGACATCTGCTATCTGGTTACGGAGTTCATCGATGGAGAAACGTTGGACGCAAGATTGCCTCGCGGTGATTTCAGTTTCGACAGCAGTGCCGATCTGATTGCTCGGATCGGTGACGCCCTGCACTACGCCCACGAAAATGGA
>JBGSJT010000322.1:0-52918 GCA_041741715.1 Pirellulaceae bacterium
GCGGACTGGCGACGATTGACTTGGAATCATCGCCGCCACCTGATCTCGTAATCGAAGTCGAACACACCTCCTCAGCCGTTAGTAAAATGCCGATCTACGCAGCGCTGCGCGTCCCCGAAGTCTGGCGCTGGCAGAATGAAACGCTCACGGTGTATCGACTCGCCCAGGACGACTACCAAGAACAATCGCACAGCCAAACTCTCGCTGGCTTTCCACTTGAACCCCTCCGCACTGCCTTAAGTCGTCGCTTGAGCGTCAACGAAACTTCGCTCGTGGCGGAGTTTCGTAAGTTGGTGTCATAGAGTAGTTTCAAGCTGCTACTTCGAATGGAAAGCGGAGCTAAGGTGAAGCATAACGTCTCACGCCAATACGCTCAAAACCATATTGTCCTCCGTCAAGTGAATTGATCTACAATGACTACGATCACCGAAATTGCACAAGCGATCTCGCATCTTCCTCCGTCGCAAGTTGAAGAACTGGCGAGCTGGCTTGAGCAGTATCGCAAAGGCCAAGCATCACCCACACTTGTTGACGCTTGGCTCAAACGTGCGGTCGGTGCGGCTAAACCCGGAGCAACCACGGATGACATAATGTCTTTGATGCGTGACAACGAATGACCGGCATACTCTTCGACTCCAATGTGTTGCTGGACATTGCAACTGCTGACAAAAATTGGTTGGCTTGGTCACAAGGGCAGTTTCAAGCTGCGTCTTCAGTTGGCCCCATACTTGTCAATCCGCTAATTTATGCGGAAATTGCTCCGGCTTTTGCATCCCAGGCCGATCTTGATTTATGGCTTGATCCGACACTATTTGAGCGGAGCCCGCTGCCATTTGAGGCAGGCTGGTTGGCGGCGGAAGCTTTCATAAAGTACCGTCGCAGTCAAGGTACACGCAACTCACCGCTCCCCGATTTCTATATTGGCGCGCATGCTGAAGTGAGCGGATTGACACTGGTTACGAGAGATTCGTCTCGCTATCGGACATACTTCCCCAACGTCACGCTCATCACTCCATGAACTTATCGAGTTGACGATTATGCCTGCCAAATTACGGTAAACTTGCAACCATCTCTTTTACCACCTGATTGCTAAAAGCGCTATGATCAACTACGTCCGACTAGCGGGCCTGCTTCAAATTCTAATCGTCGGTCAGCTTCTGCAACCAGCGCTGCTCGGCCAAGAACGCGTATTCGTATCGAGTGACAGGCTGCTTCTGGGTATGGAAAACGAACGCTCGGCCTCGGTCCGCATGGGAGATATGGATGGTGATGGCGATTTGGATATCGTCGTCGCGAACGGGCGTCATTGGCCTCAGCAAAACTACCTGTTCTTTAACGCTGGCCGGGCGAAGTTTTCTATCATGCGACCGCTGGGTTCAGATGCTAGAACAACCTACGCTTGCGAACTGGCCGATCTCGACAACGACGGCGACTTGGATATCGCCACCGGCAACGACATGGCCCGGGGACGGATCTTTCTCAACGACGGAGCAGGGGACTTTGTTGAGCACGCTGAGTTCGGCGAAGTATCAAGCCTGCGAAGCCTGACAGTGGCAGACATCGACCTGGATGGAGATTTGGATCTGTTGGCTACCTGCCGTGGGCAGGCCAATCGCATCTACTTGAACGATGGAGTGGCGAACTTTTCGCTGGGACCTACTTATGGAAGACCAGGTGATTCGACCATCGATTTGGCCGTGGCCGATATCAACGCCGACGGTCATCAAGACCTGGTGCTGGCCAATCGCGATGGCCAGCCCAATGAGATTTTACTTGGCGACGGTAAACTGAGCTTCTCGCATCGCAAACCCTTCGGGACCGGGACAGACGATTCGCGCGCCGTCGTCGTCGCGGATATCGACGGCGATGAAAACCCCGACTGGGTTGTCGGAAACATTGGGCAACCCAACGAAATCTATTGGGGCGATGGAACAGGCGGAGCCCAGAGCTCGACCGCGTTGGGAGAGCCCAAGAGCCAAACCTACGCGTTGGCAATTGCCGACATGGACAACGATGGTGATGTGGACATCGTTGTTGGAAACGTGTCGCAGCAGAACTCTGTCTTTTTCAACAGCGGACGTGATCACTCATTTCGCGAACAAGCATTTGGCGCTGCGGCATCAGCAACTTATGGCCTGTGCGTTGGCGATTTAGATGGTGACGGCTTGGCTGATATCGCTGTTGCAAACTCCGATGGAGTCAATCCCATTTTCCTGAATCGACCGAAGAAATAATACAACAGTTAACGTAAATGCGGGAATTGAGACAGGGTAGAACCATTGTCTCAATGGTTCACCACTTCGAATTTCTTAACTCGGTCAAAATCTCGAAAACTTGAGGACAATGTAACTCCGAACAATTGGGGACAATTGTTCTACTCTCGAATCGAGCGTGAGCGGTTACGAAGGTTTTAACCACAGATAAACACGAATGAACACAGATTGACTTATGAAATTTATCAGTGTTCATCTGTGGTTGCGTTTCGACGTCTTGTTCTGAGAGGTGAATAGCGCGGCATGGCCGAATGCGGAGTCTGAACACGAGGCGCTCAGAGGCATACTTTTTCATAGGCTGGCCATCAAAGATCGATTTACACGTTGAAGAGCGTCAACGGAGAAAGTAAAAACTGCGCGTCGTTGTCCCGACGCACGCCGAGCCAATTCGTGGTGACTTCTTGATAGACACTGCGGAAGTCGATGTTCATTCGCAAATCGCCATCGACCAGCCGAGTGCCAGATCGCGATATTCCATCAGCGCCGTTACCATTTCCTCGGACGGACCGGCGAACAGCGGATGAAGCGGGTCTGACGATTGAGGGTATAGTACTTGGTATCCCTAGCTCGATGGCTCCCGAGCAAGCCAGTGGCGGGTATTCTTAATGAATGGAGATGCGTTTCTTATCTGCACAACTCAACAGTCCAAATGTCAGGTTGAGACGCTCGTAGCACAGGTGCGTACGAAAGTCGTCGAATTTTTCATCCGACTCGCGGAGTTTTCACTCGGTCCCAGCAACGAATTTCTAATAAGGAGGCACCATGGTCCAGCCACAATTGAGATCTCTCTGCAAGGCAATTGCGTTATTCTTCGTCGGCGTGTTAGCCCTCACTGGGGCGGGTTTGCTTGGCGGACATGCTGGGCAAGCAAATGCTCAAGTGGCTCCTAGTGAAAATCAATCGCAACTGTCAGAGCTAACTCAATCGAAAATTGTTGTAAAGGTAGAGGGACTGATGAAGGATCAGGGGGTCCCAGGTTTGTCAATTGCGATTGGCCGCGCCAACCAACTTTTATTTTCGCGTGGGTTTGGAATGGCGGATGTAGAGAACAACGTGATGGCGTCCGCTGACACCAAGTACCGAACCGCTTCCATTGCCAAATCGTTGACAGCCACCGCCATCATGTGTCTCGTCAACGATGGAAAAATTGATCTAGATACCGACGTTCAAGCGTACGTGCCCGAATATCCGAAAAAGAATTGGCCCGTCACTGTGCGGCAACTCATGGGGCATCTGGGTGGCGTGCGCCACTATAAGTACGCAGGTGAGTCAAACTCAACCGAGCACTTCTTTACGCTCAACTCAGCGTTGAGCACTTTTGCGGACGATCCTTTATTACACGAACCTGGTACAAAGTATCTCTACTCTTCCTTTGGCTACAACCTATTGGGCTCGGTGGCTGAAGGGGCTGGCAAGCAGGACTTCATGTCGATTTTGAATGCTCATATATTGGAGCCAGCATTGATGTCGCAGACCGGCGCAGACGATAGCTTCGCAGTCGTTTCGCAGCGTTCTCGCGGCTACTTCCGACCGACCGCAGCGTTTGTCAAGAGCTTGCCAAACGGTCACAACATCACGCAGGGTGAACTTTACAATTCGCGTCTGCATGATACGAGTATGAAAATACCAGGTGGCGGACTGTTGTCGACCGCCCCAGATCTTATTCGGTTTGCGTGCGCCTTGAACTCGGGCAAACTTGTCCCTCGTCGATTGATGGACGAAATGTGGAATGTCCAAACAACGAACTTGGGAAGCGAAACCGGGTATGGACTGGGGTGGCTAGTTACAAAACAACTGGGAAGGCAAGCAGTCTTGCATACCGGCGGCCAATCTGGAACGTCGACCGTGCTGTTGCTGTTCCCGGATTCAGGTATTTCGATCGCCTTGATGTGCAATCTGGAAAACACTACGTTGTCAGGGCTGGCGACGTCCGTAGCAAGTGACGTGTTTCAAGAGCAATCCGAGGGTACTCCGTCCATTCGAGACGCGGACAGCACGACGGACAACGCTCAATCTCATCAGGATGTGATTCAGCTTCTCGCGGCGGCTGTCGAGTACGAAGTCAACCAAAAACAACTCCCCGCGTTTTCCATGGCGATTGTTGAAGGAGACGACGTGATCTGGTCTAAGGGATACGGATTTCAAGATGCCTCCCGGAAAGTCCCTGCCACCGCAGATACGATCTATCGAGTTGGCTCAATCTCGAAGCTGCTGACGGACATTAGTATCATGAAATTGGTGGAGCAGGGCGCGCTCGACCTCGATGTCCCTGTCACCGACTACCTTCCCAACTTCAAACCCAACAATACGACAGAGAAGCCGATCACGCTGCGAATGCTGATGACACACCGATCGGGTCTCGTACGCGAATCACCGGTGGGCCATTATTTCGATCCCGATGAGCCCACACTGAGCCAAACCGTGGCCAGCCTGAATGGTACGCCAATCATTTATGAACCGGGCACACGCACCAAATATTCCAATGCCGCGATTGCCGTAGTCGGCGCCGTCCTGGAATCCAAACTGAACGGTCGCCACGCTGATTTGGTGAAACGCGAGATCTTCGATCCGCTGCAAATGGACAGCAGCAGCTTTGACCTGACACCCGCCGTCGCAGAACGACTGGCGACCTCGTACATGTGGACCTATGACGATCGTCGTTTCGAGGCACCGAGTTTTCTGTTGGGTACCGGCCCTGCGGGAAACCTCTACTCGACCGTTCTTGATCTTTGCAAGTTTACTTCGTTTATTTTCAACGACGGAAAGACTAAAATTGGCCAAGTCATCAAGCCGGAAACATTGAAGCTGATGACTACTGCACAAGTTGGAGTGGACGGCAATCCGCAGAGCTTTGGAATCGGATTCGCGGTTGATGATCTCGATGGCAACAAGTTGATTGGCCACGGGGGCGCAGTCTATGGATTCTCAACTCAACTCGAGGTACTACCCAATCGCAAACTGGGCGTCGTGGCCGCTTCTGCACTGGATGGAAGCAATGGAGTGGCGACGCGTTTGAGCTTGTTTGCTTTGCGATTGATGATTGCCAAACAAGACGGTCAGCCCCTCCCAGCTTATCAACAGTCAGTTCCCATTTCGCCTCCCCGTGCTCAGGCTGCTGTGGGACTTTATCAAGAAGTTGGCGGTGAGCAGATCGCGCGCGTCTACGAATTTGACGGTCGATGTTTTATTAAGCGAGGATCGTTTCGTCATGAACTTCGCGCTGACGCGAACGACGGAACGATCTTGACCGACGATGTGTTCGGTCAGGGTTTGAAAATACAACTGAAAGATACCCAGACATTGATGGTCGGCGAAACGACCTACGGCCGCGTCACGGATAAACCCCCTGCTGAAGCTCCAGAACGTTGGAAAGGGCTGATTGGCGAATACGGCTGGGACCATAACACACTCTACATTCTCGAAGATGCAGGGAAACTATACGCTCTGATAGAATGGTTCTATTATTACCCGCTGACCGAAGTCAACGAGAATGAATTCAGATTTCCAGATTACGGTTTGTATCACGGAGAGGGATTGAGATTCACTCGCCCAGAGCAGGGTGACGCTACCGAGGTCGTCGCCGCAGAAGTGAGATTTATTCGGAGGCAGGTTGGCACGCAATTAGGCGAGACATTCAAGATTGCCCCTGTCACCGCCATTGACGATTTGCGAGCGACGGCCTTATCTGCGACGCCGCCACATGAAGTGGGTGAGTATCGAGAGTCCGACTTCGTTGATCTGACCGCACTCGACCCGACGATCAAACTCGATATCCGTTACGCGTCGACCAACAACTTCATGGGGGAGGTCTTTTACCAGCAGGCCAAAGCGTTCATGCAACGTCCAGCCGCCGAGGGAGTAGTACGCGCCAACGCGCAGTTGAACGCCCGCGGACTTGGGTTGTTGGTCCATGACGCATATCGGCCTTGGCACGTAACAAAAATGTTTTGGGACGCAACACCAATCAAGTTCAAGGATTTCGTCGCCAACCCAGCCAACGGCTCGCGTCACAACCGTGGCTGCGCGGTTGACATTACGCTTTACGATTTGAAGACTGGCAAGCCGATTCAAATGGTGGCAGGTTATGACGAGTTTTCATTCCGCT
Organism: Pirellulaceae bacterium; assembly: GCA_041741715.1. GTDB lineage: Bacteria > Planctomycetota > Planctomycetia > Pirellulales > Pirellulaceae > Aureliella. The sequence goes on from JBGSJT010000322.1 coordinate 6,379, forward strand.
CCTTTCCGATGTATCCTGGTGGCACATCTCGTCAGCGCTGGTATCGTGACCTGCTTCGCCAAACCATGGAGGCCGAAGGTTTTTCAGTTTATGAGTTCGAATGGTGGCATTTCGATTTCAAGGAGTGGCAGCACTACCACATCGGCAACAATACATTTGAAGAAGTCATGCAGCAATTGCCTTGACTTTAACCCATGTCGCACCCGGCAGGAGCGACCGCCCCAAAGATTTACTCGAGTTTCTCGCCGGGCTTCAACTCTCGGATGCGAATGTTTTTCCAGGCTACTTGATAGGGGCCCGTGCCTGCCTTGATGGCGTGCACTTGCAAGCCGATGAAGCCGGTGGCGTCGCGATCATCGGTGAAATCGGCAACGGGGACATCGTTCACAAAGCTGCGCAGGCGATTGCCTTGCGCAATGATCCGCATGCGGTTCCACTCTCCAGGCTTGTAAGCTTGTTGCTTTTCCACTGCATCAAGTTTTTGATCTAACCACTGAGTACGTCGACCTTCGTCCCAGAAATTGCCAGTACACGAAAACTCTTTATTGCTTTCACCGCAAATTTCGAATTGGTAGCCGTACGTTTCGCCCGCTTCACGCATGCGCTTCGGTTGCGACTCCTGCGGCGTATCCTTGGCATACACCTGCGATCGGACTTGCACGCCTGAATTCAATTCGGGATCACATTTCACTTCAAACTCAAGCTCGAAATCGGCATACGGACCACGCGTCAGAAATGTATTGGGCCCCGACTCGCCGGTCTTGCCTTCGATAACACCATCCACTACTTCATAAGTGGCTGTACCACCCACCTTCTTCCAATCCTTCAAATCACCGCCGATCAAATTTTGCCAAGAATCTGACTGCGCGAATAACTGTGTGGGGGGAAGGAATAAACACGCCAGCCAAAGGGCGGTGAGAAGTATCCGCGTCATGGGAGTTAAAATCCTAATTGAAAGGTGTGGACAGTGCGCGACACGCAGCCGATCGAAAGAGTATAGATTGTTCGTGGTTCGATTTGTGAGGTCCACCAAGAGCTTGTCGCGTGAGCCACATTCTGCGGCGAGGCCCACGGATAGCGCCTGAGGTTCACTAGGGAGCAACTGTGTTACCAATGCAAAACAAATGCTCTGAGGTACGGATAAAGAAGTTACCTTGCGAGACTGCCATCGACGCCTTGCATGTTTCCTCCAAGCTATTACGGGCAATTTCTTCATAGTGATCGCCAGGCTGCAATACAATCGTCTCCCCCAATTCCGACAGTATGTAGATTCTGCCGTCGACCAACACGGGCGAGGCGGAGTGAACACCGGTCAGCCGCTCCTGCCACACAGGTTTGCCAGTTTCTGCTTCGATGCAAACTAAAATATTGTCGCGAGTAATCGTGTAGAGGTAAGGAGCAACCAACAGTGGGGAAGCCAGCACGGGCACTCCCGTTTTCTGCTCCCAAGCAATGTGCGTCTGAGTAATGTCCCCCGATCCCCCCAGTCGAATCGCGCGGATGGTCGGTTCTTCGAAGCCCGATGATGTGAAGACCATCCCATTGCCAGCGACCGGAGATGGCGTCACGCCCTCACCCTGACTATAGATCGACCAAATACGCTCGCCGCTGACAGAGTCGAAGCCCTGCACGCGATCGCCACCGGCACTTACAATCTGACGACCTTCGTCGACCAGGATCGGTGTCACATGGCCAACCCGCGACTCGCCACGCGCGCCACGCCAACGCACTTGACCCGTCGCAGAATCCCACGCCATCACAACGGCTTGTTCCCAGGGTATCTTCCAACCAAGTTTTTCTTCGTCCGGACTGCTTCCGTCGAAGGGCATGATCAGTTGCGCACCAGCTAGAATTGGCGAAGCTCCCAAGCCATGCAGACTGTAGTACTTGAATTCCGAATTCTTCCAAATCACGCTACCTGAGAAATCGACCGCGACGGCAGTGCCATCAAAGAAGACCGCGTAAACGCGTTGGCCATCGGTGACGGGCGTGGGCGTCGCGTAGGAATTCTGGCTGCGCATGGAGCTGGTCCGCTGTCGGTGGACTTCTTTATTCCAGACGATGCTTCCATCACGTCGATCGACACAGATTACATGACAGGCGACTCCATCTTCTTCAACCGCAGTTAGAAACACATTGTTTTCAAAGACAATCGGCGACGACCAACCGGTCCCTGGAATTCTCGTCTTCCAAGCAACGTTTTCGGTCGAGGACCAAGTTACCGGAAGATTGGTTTCGCTTGAAACACCTTGTCCGTTCGGTCCACGAAAGCGAGTCCAATTCTCACCCTGCGCAGACTCCATCAGCCACGCGCAAGAAACAAAGCAAAGTGTGTAGCGAGCCAATTTATGCATCTAGAAATCTCCAGTTGATATCGATAGCCAACACTAATTTCGCACCCCGTACGCCAGGCTTTCCTGCCTGATCCCCCGTACGTCAGGCTTTCCTGCCTGACTTGCCTTACCACTGCTGCCTGCACTACCCCAAAAACAAGACAGCACAGGTTTCAACTTGTCGCGTCGAGATAAAATCCCAAGTAACCCTTCTCGGGCTCACGCCAATACACTTATTCGGATTTCGCTTTGCGTTTACCGCGAGGCAGACTGGCCGCTTCTGGAATCCAAGTCAATTCGGGCCACAATTCAGGACCATCATTGGCTTGAGCTACACCTGTCGTGCTCCGGCCATCGCGGACGATTTTGGTGGCCAGCGATTGCAGTCGTTCAACCACATCTGGATGTTGATCATGAACATTAGTTGTCTCGCGCAGGTCGCTCTGCAGATCGTACAGCTCATAGGGCGGCTCACCCGACTTGGGTTCGACAAATGCAGGTTTGAGGCTACCACCTGAGCCTCGGAACAAGTTCAACTTCCAGCGACCATCACGGATGGCGAAGTGACCACTGGCCGAATGATGAATCAATGGACCACGCAGCGGGCGGGGATAGTCTTCGCCGCGCAGGGCAGGTAGCAGACTGCTGCTATCCTCGCCAGCATTGTCGGGTAGTTTCGCGCCGACAATATCCGCGCAGGTTGCCAACCAATCAATTTGTCCGACAGGTTCATCACATGTGCGTCCAGGCTGAATAACTCCCGGCCAGCGCATCAAGAACGGCACGCGATGGCCACCTTCGTAGATGTCTCGCTTGCCACCTTTCAACTCCCCGTTGCTGGCGTGGTGATACTCGGTTATTCGCTCTGCATAACCATTCTCGGCACCATTATCGGAACTGAAGAAAACCAACGTGTTGTCTGTTAGTCCGTGCTGGTCGAGCGCCGTCAGCACTTGTCCCACTCGATGATCGGTCTCGAGCATAAAGTCCCCATACGCGTCCACTTGACTTTTACCGACGAACTCAGGCGCGGCGCAGTGTGGCAAGTGCGGTGAGTTGAGCGCCAGATAAATGAAAAAGGGTTTACCAGCCTTAGCTGATTCGGCCTGGCGTTCGATATACTCCACCGTTTTTTCAGTGCAGACCTTGAGGCAGATGTCGTCGGTAAAGGAAGGGGCGATCTCAATGTCACCAGCCTCTTGTGGCTCTACATCATAAGGGGGCATAAAGCGGAAAGTGTTGTGTTTTGATACCTGTTTCTTGTGTGTCCACCGCGTCGGGGCCTCCACCACGCGCGTGTTCTCAACGAAGGTCAGCACACCATAGTTCATCGAAGCGGGTATGCCAAAGAAGTGTTCAAAGCCACGCTCGTTGGGGCCATCCGTGATCGGTAAAGTCCAATCACGATGCCCCTTGGTACCTGGAAACTCCATTTGCAAATGCCATTTCCCAAACATCGCTGTGTGGTAGCCATTCTCTTTCAGTAAAGAGGCGACCGTCATTCGATCCTTGGCAATCAGGCAATCCCCCTCGGAGCCCAAAACACCACTCTTGAGTGAGGTTCGCCAACTGTAACGCCCAGTCAGCAATGAATAGCGTGACGGAGTGCAGACGGTGTCAGAGCAATGACCATCCGTGAAGACCATCCCCTCGTGGGCCAAGCGATCCAGATGCGGCGTTTGAAATTTTGCATGTGCATTCAGAACACTGACGTCCCCATAGCCTTGATCGTCGGTGTAGATCACCACAATATTGGGTTTGGAGCTCTCGGCCGCAGCAAAGTTTGTGGCGAGCGAGAGCAACAAGGTGCTCGTCAATATAAGTGAATATTTCATGGATCGTCTCGTCAGGTAGGAGCCCCAAGCGTGCTAACCGGTTCAGCGGTGGATAAATTTGATATCGAGAAGTCATTCTACACTCTACACTGTGAAAGAGTGGTCATGTTAGCCGACATTCGCTTTGCTCCTCGCTCCTATTTAAAAAGATTCTGTAACGGCTACGGTCTTGGGACCAACAGTGAATGACACGAACGATCGAGATGCGCATCGGCTCATCTTTTTGCCGCACATTTTTTTGTCGGAAGCTGCTATCGGCCAATAGGGAATTGCTGTCGAAATCATCGCTGACGAGAGGCAGTCCGACCTGATACTCGCCGACAAAAAGATGTGCGGCAGAAAGATGAAGAAATCAGATCGTTCGTGTGGAAGGAACCTGCTTGCAAACTAGTTATCGACCTACATAAATCCCGAAGAACACCGGTGGCGAAGTCCAGCCAAGTAGCCTGTCAATACTAAGGTTCCATCAACCTACTCGGCAAGAGCGACCCACCAACACTCTTCCTTGATAAAAAAACCAAAAAAAGATTCATCCGATTGCAGATCGCTTGCGTGGCTCACTGGGGATGACGGGCACACCGCTTAGATCCTAACGGGGAAGCATTCCCCCTTTGGACGATTCACGCGTGGCAGGCTTCTCTGCTAGTTCGCGCACTCGGTTAGGTCAGAGCCAAACCCGCGTTGACCCACGCCACACAGGAACTATAGTCCCCATGCACAGCGATATTTTTGCTGGTTCCGCTCCACCTTCCGTCACGTCCCGCCCCAGACTGCTCATGCTCAATTTTTTCCGCCAAGAATCTCGATCAATCAAAAACGACGTCCTCTCCGGGTTGACCGTGGCCCTGGCCCTGGTCCCCGAAGCGATTGCGTTCGCCTTTGTGGCTGGCGTTTCACCGCTGATTGGCCTCTATTCGGCCTTCTTCCTGGGGCTCATCACCGCAGTGTTTGGCGGACGCCCGGGCATGATCTCCGGTGCGACAGGCGCGATGGCGGTCGTCGTCGTGGCCTTGGTCGCTGAACATGGCGTGGAATACCTGTTTCCAACCGTGATGCTATGCGGGCTGCTACAAGTCGCCGTGGGACTGGGGCGGTTCGGTAAGCTTATCCGCATGGTGCCGCATCCCGTCATGTTGGGTTTCGTCAACGGCTTGGCCATCGTGATCGGAATGGCGCAGTTGGGGAGCTTCAAAACGCTCTCACCCCAGGGCGCGCTCGTCTTCCTACAGGGAAACTCATTGCTGCTCATGTTGCTGCTGGTAGGCGTCACCATGGGAATCATCTGGTTGCTGCCGAAATTCAGCCGCGCCATCCCCGCTTCCTTAGCAGCCATCCTGGTCGTCAGCCTCGCTTCGATGGCGGTCAATCGCGCAACCAGTCCCGTTGATGGCTCCAATACATTGGCCACCGTGGGGGACATGCTCCGCACTAATACGATCGCCACTAACCTTGCTCATCTCAACGGCACGGTCGCAGGAACACACGTCGCTCAGGGGAAGCCTCAACCAGCATCATTGGCCACGGCTGATGCGCAATTATCGCTTACCACAGTGAACAACCCTCAACCGCTCGATGCCGCCGAGTTTACTACTAGCCCGCACGATACCAGCTCTCACCTACCGCACGTACCTCCCTTCGGCGAAGTGCTTTCCGAAACCGACTTGGCTGAGCTGGCTGGTAAGCATAGCGGTATTAGCGGTGGACTGCCGATCCCTTTCTTCTTGGAGCACGCGTTGGTCCCGCTCAACCTGCAAACGCTGTGGATCATTTTCCCATTTGCGATCGTGCTGTGTGGCGTGGGGCTGATCGAGTCGTTGATGACACTATCGTTAATCGACGAGATTACCGAGACGCGTGGCAAAGGGAATCGTGAATGCATCGGTCAGGGAGCCGCGAACATTATCTGCGGCCTGTTTGGTGGCATGGGTGGCTGCGCGATGATTGGCCAGTCGCTGATCAATGTTAACTCCGGCGGGCGCGGGCGATTGTCTGGTATTACCGCCGCCGTCTGCCTGCTCTTGTTCGTGCTCTTTCTCGCGCCACTCATCGAGCAGATCCCCATGGCCGCACTGGTCGGAGTGATGTTCATGGTCGTCATCGGCACATTCGAGTGGGCTTCATTGAAAATGTTTCGGCGAATGCCCCGCAGCGATATGTTTGTGATGGTACTGGTGGCTGGCTACACCGTAGTTATGCACGACTTAGCATCGGCCGTGATTTTAGGTGTGATTGTCTCCGCCCTGGTCTTCGCTTGGCAGCACGCGACGCACATCATGGCCGACGTCAAGTACAACCAGCATGGCAGCAAGATTTATCAATTGCATGGACCACTATTTTTCGCTTCGGTCGCCTCCTTTAAGGAAATGTTTGAAGTAGCTGATGATCCCGAAGATGTTGTCATCGACTTTTACTACACGCGTGTCTACGACCAATCGGGCTTGGAGGCGATCAACAGTTTAGCTGAGAAGTACCAAGCGGCTGGCAAGCGGCTGCACTTGACCCACCTCAGCCCTGAATGCCGCAGTTTGCTCGATCAAGCTGGCGATCTAGTCGAGATCAACGTTTCCGAAGACCCGCAATACCACGTCGCCACCGACCGACTCGCCTAGGGTTGCTTGGCTTTGGCCTTCTTCGCTTTCGAGGCGGGTTCGGCGGGGGGCGTTAAACCGTCGGTGGGTTGATGCCACAAACGATAGGGATCGTCCAAACGCCGCATTTCAGCTAGCAACAGAGCTTCCATCTCTGCCAACTTGTCTGCGTAGCGCGGATCGTCTGCCAGATTGAGTTGATTGGGTTGGGGAGTAACACCGGTCACGGCAATCACACTCGGAGCGTGATGCTGCACCAAGAATTCGTTCGGATTCTCAGCCAAATTGAACAGTTGCTTTTCTCTGACGGTACCATCTATCACGTCGTACTCAATCAGCTTCCAGTCTCCTTGCTTGACGCTCCGCATGCCGGGCTTGGTGCCACCGCAATACGTACCATAGAGCACATCGCGGACGCTTGCCTGTTTCCCCTCGAGCACACTTTTGAAACTTAGCCCCTCGTTGCTCTCTGGGGAAGCAATACCAGCCAAGTCGCATAGCGTCGCGAGCGTATCGAGCAAGTAAATGTTACCCGGTGCGCGCGACCCAGCCTTGATCCCTGGACCCTTGACGATAAACGGAACGCGCCATGTATGCTCGTAGAGGTTCTGCTTCCCTTGCAGCCCGTGACGACCAACGGCCATGCCATGGTCGGCCGTGTAGAAGATGTAGGTGTTGTCGAGTTCTCCCATGGCGGCGAGCTGTTCCAACACGCGGCCAATCTGAATGTCAATATTTTCGCTGCAGGCGTCGTAGCGGCCGATTTCATTGCGGATTGTTTGAGGGTCGCGTTTTTCCCAAACTCCACTCACTGCCACTTCATCACGTAGCCCCGGATGGCCGTCTGGAAAAGGATGACCGGGCAAATAGTTGGGGGGTAGGGGCGGCTGACTAGCGTTCTCGGGTGGAAGCGAATCTTTATCGGTATGATTCTTCGCACCATATTTGCCAAGCAGTTCAGGTGTACCGTCCCGCGTATCGTGTGGATGCGAGAATCCGAAGTAAATTAGAAACGGTTTTGTGTCACTGGTTGTCTCGCGATCATGCAAGTAATTGAGCACTTGCTCCCCATGCCAGGCACTTCCGGTCTCCGCTGTTCCACCCCGTTTGGTCGCGTCGTGGCGGACCGTAAATAGTTTGTTAGCTGCTTCGTAACTATTACCGTTCTTACAAGTTCGCATGGTGGCGTAACCAGCGCGATTAAAAACAGCGGGGATCGTATTCTGTTCCAGATCTGGTGGGCAATGTGCCTTGGCACCTGGGCCAATGGGGAGATGCCAGACCGTTCGTCCACTCATCACCATGTGCCGCGATGGCGTGCAGACACCACCCACAAATGCCCCCATATGGTACGCGCTATCCAGCACCATTCCTTCCGCCGCCAGCCGGTCGAGCACCGGTGTCTGCAATGATGCCTGCGGGTTGTAACAAGCCAAGTCCATCGGAGACTGGTCGTCCACAATGATAAACAAAATATTCGGCTTGGACGCATCCGCTGCCTGCGCGATTGCTAGCGGGAATAGTAGAAGCGTCGCGAGGAGTGTGAGCGCACGTTTCATAAGTGTTTCTTTCGATCGAGGTGTATTCAACGGCTGCATTCTAACAGCTATTTCAGCTCCGGCAATCTTTTGGGGCGGTTACTTCCAGTCAAGAAGCCTGACATTCGAAACCGAAAGTCGAGCCAACTCCGGTTTTACCGATTTGTACGCCACGGTTTGGTCGTTCGCGGCGCATGCCAGGATCACGAGTGCCCAAGGCGCTTTCGTCGCTATAATACACGCTGTCAAAAAAATCTGACCAACGGAGTTGCATGATGGTATCCGAAGAAACAACGTCCGTCATTGCGCGGGCGAAAGAGATTTACGAGCAACGGCTGAAAACCGCTTTGGAGAAAGACCGAAAAGATCAATTTGTTGCGATCGAGCCCGATTCCGGTGAGTTCTTTGTCGCCGAGACGTTCGATGCAGCCGTCAAGTTGGCGCGGTCAAAGTATCCGTCGAAGTTGTCGCATACAATTCGGATTGGCCACGCCGCTGCGTTTCATATTGGGGTGATGTGCCAGTGAACGGATTTGTTGATAGTAAACTACGGGCGCTGATTTCTGTGCCAGTAGCCGCGACGAACGCGGGGGACCGCACAGAATTGACGGTCTGGGTCGACACGGCATTTAATGGTGGCTTGGTAATTCCTAACAAGCACATCGAATTGTTGCAACTTGCAAAACAGTCGTCTGCTGAGGCGATTCTCGCTGACGGGAAAACGGTCGAGTTGGAAACATACGCTTGTTTTCTCGATTGGTTCGGCGCGACATACGAAACGCAGATCGTTGCCAACAACGGCGCGTTCCCCTTGCTGGGGACAATGCTTCTATCTGGTCGCAAACTTGAGATTGACTATGACGCTGGGACCGTCGTTGTGCGGTAGCAATGACGAACGACATTCGCGCGGATCGGCGCCCATTAGCGGGCAAGCACCGATTCCTTTGCATGTATTTCTAATTGCGGAGAAGCGATTCGGTGAAAGGAATGGTTGACAATGCGATCAATTGCTAGCAAACCAGCGGGCGCATTCTTCACAATCGCTCTCGACACTCTTTGCTGTCAGCCGCTACATGTGGGGATGACAATTCTCGTTCGCCCGTATCACTAGCATTCCAACCGGCTAAGCTCTTCAATATGACCACGGCCACCGCTCAGGACAGACTGCGACAAATCGCGATCTTGATTTCCAGCGTGGATGCCTCAGCGGCTCGCCAAATCCTGCTACATCTCCCCACCGACAAAGCTCGTCGAGTGCGAGAATTGGCAAGCCAACTGGGGACCGTCCCCGCCGACGAGAAGCGGAAGATCCTGGCTGAATTCCAACGTTCGGCGGCGTCCAAGTCGAACAGCTCCGGCTCAGGCATTTCGCCTGGGACAAACGCGACGCGTCCGACTATCAACGAAGCTGCTGGGTACAACACGACCAACAGTCGCTATGAGGCGGCCGTGGATGAACTGGCCGCCCAGTCGATGGATCGTGCGGCAGGGGGTGATGTCAGCCACGAGTTTCCGATGAGGGGTCTGCCACAGGGCGAACACCGGCGCTCAGGCGCATGGGGTGTGACGGCCGCGGGGCGGGGGACAGGGACTGAGGGGGCCTATCCCGAAAACAACTCATGGATGCATTTGAAACCAGCGGCGCTGGTGCGATTCGTGCGCAATGAACGACCGGCAGTGACTGCGGTAGTGATCAGCCAACTGCACCCCGAAGTGGCCGTTAACGTGTTGCAACACTTGTCGCCAGAAATCAGTCGAGACGTTCTGCTGCGACTGGCGCGCCTGCAAGAGATCGACCCCGAAGCTATGCAGGCTATCGACGAGCACTTGTCGCAGCGATTGAATGAGTACCAACATAATATCGAAAGTGAACTTGAGAACTCGCGCCGCATCGACTCGCTGCTATCCGTCGCCCCGCCGCATTTGAGAGAACAATGGTCCGCGATCTTGTCATCAGAGGGTAGCCATCAATCCGCTACAGACATTGAGCGCGACACACATGCGCAAGAAGATGTCACACAGCCAGCACTGCAACAACAGCCAGCACCGCAACAACAGCCGGAGCCCACACCCTCCCTAGATGTTCTCGATATCGGAAGTAGCGTTACCACGACGATCGACGAATCGCAAATACTTCCATTCCCGCAAACGGCCAATGGCGCAGAGTTATCTGCCGTTGATCGCTCGCTGATGCAACTCGAATTCGAACAAATTCTACAACTGCCGCCACAGACACTGGCCTCACTACTAAGCAATACCGATTCGCAATACGTGCTGCTGGCGTTGGCTGGCGCGACACCACAATTCATGAAACGCTTTCTAAATATGCTAGACCGCCAAGATGCGAAGGCACTACAGAGTCGATTGCAACGCATCGGCCCGATTCGATTACGAGATGTCGACGACGCGCAGCGACGAATTGTTGAGAACGCCGCCAAACTGACCAAACCACCTGCCGCCACGATGAACCAAGACCATGTGCGGCGCGCGGCTGCGTAGCTCAGTGATGTCGTTCGCCCAGGTGATAGTTGAGCCTATCGTCCACCGACTAGGAAACCGTTATCAGATTTCTCCAATATCGAATCCAAGTATTTCATCTTTTTGCCGCACATTTTTTTGTCGGAAAATACTAGCAGTCGATTGGGAACATAGCCTGACACTGGTGCCCTGCAGAAGCGAATACGTCTTAAGCGGGAAGACAAAAAGATGTATGGCAAAAAGATGAAGAAACGTGAAGCGATTTTGAATGTCGCTTGTTGTCCAGATGAAATCACAGATAGTTAATCCACCATGGCAGCCGTCCTCAAATCAGAACAACTCTCACGCGGTAGCGACTATCCGCAAACCGTCGTGTTCAACGTCGAAGATGTTCAAAACCGCGCCCGCGACTACTTGACGCAAGTTCAGCGGGAGGCGGCGGAGATGCTAGCCGAAGCCAAGCTAGAGGCAATTCGTATTCGGGAACAAGCTAAACTGGATGGCATTGCGCAAGCCAAAGCGACGATCGAAAAGCAGATTCAAACCTCCGCGCAACAATTGAGCGACACGCGGTGTAAGACCGCCATCGCCACGTGTGAGGCAACCGTCGAAACCCTGTCTCGGGAGACGACTCAGTGGCTGGCGCTGTGGCGCAATCAAACAGTTGAGTTGGCCGCTAAAATCGCCGAAAAAATTCTGCGGCGTGAAATGTCCAGCAGTGAAGAGACGCTTCGCGTATGGATGGAGGAAGCCATCGTGGCCATGCGTGATGTGCGCGACTTACGTGTACTGGTTCATCCTGACGACTTTGCAGTGGCTGGTAGATTCCTACAACAGTTGGCCAAATCGGTCCCTCAGGCCAACAGCGTTGAAATCCTCCCCGATCCGGAAGTTAGCCTAGGAGGCTGTATTGTCCGCTCAACCCAAGGGGGACTCGACCAACAACTTGAAACGCAACTCCAACGATTGGTAGAACAACTGCAATGACCAGCCTCGACTTCCCACAGCACATCGAGCTGGAACGCTTGACTCAGACGCTCGGAAATGCCATCCCCAGTCGCATTGAGGGGACGATCTGGTCGGTGGGACGCAACGCCATCGAGGCAGTCGCTCTGCCAGTCCCGGTGGGAGCCGTCTGCACAATTCAACGTCGCGGTCGCGCGGCAATCCCGGCTGAAGTGATTGGTTTCGAAGGGACCACCACGCTGCTCGCATCGCTTGACGGATCAGACGGTATCGCTCCCGGTGACAGGGTCATCCTCTGCGACTCGTCGGCCACCCTGCGAGTTGGCCCGGCACTGATCGGACGCGTGATCGATGCGGCTGGACACCCCATCGATGACCTGGGACCTATTGCCACCGTTGCCAAAGTTCCGCTCGACGCGCCTCCCGTACCCGCTATGCAACGCCCACCCATCGACACAATTCTGACTAGCGGCGTGCGCACGATCGACACGCTACTGACGCTGGGACGTGGACAACGGATCGGCATCTTCGCGGGATCAGGTGTGGGTAAGAGCACGATGATGGGGATGATGGCCCGCGGGACAGATGCCGACGTGGTCGTTATCGGTTTAGTCGGTGAGCGAGGACGCGAAGTTCAAGAATACCTACAACGCGAGTTAGACGAACATACGCGTAAGAAGTGCGTGACCGTGGTGGCCACCAGCGATCAACCAGCGCTGCGCCGCGTCCATGCCGCCATGGCCTCGACGGCAATCGCCGAGTATTTCCGCGATTCAGGACGAAATGTATTGCTGATGATGGACTCCGTGACACGTTTCGCCATGGCCCAACGCGAGATTGGACTGGCCGCAGGCGAAGCACCAACGACTCGCGGCTATCCCCCCAGCGTCTTCTCCATGCTCCCGCGTCTAGTCGAACGGTCGGGAACAGGACCACGTGGCACCATCACAGGAATCTATACAGTACTGGTCGAAGGGGACGATGCCAACGAACCGATTAGCGATACTCTGCGCGGGTTACTCGACGGGCACTTCGTGCTGTCGCGCGCGATCGCTCACCGCGGTCGCTATCCTGCGATCGACGTGCTCAGTTCACTCAGTCGGCTACAGCACCATTTGGCCGATGATTCCCAACAAGCGGCCGCAATCGCGCTGCGGAATTGGATGTCGGTCTATAAGGACAATGAGGATTTGATTTCGATCGGCGCCTACCAGCGCGGCTCCAATCCCCAAATCGATCGCGCCATCGCCATGCAGCCCAAGATCGAACAGTTTCTCGGACAGTCCGCCCGCGATGTCGCCCGTCGCGACGAGAGTTTGGCCGCGCTACGGGCGTTGGTAATGTAGTAATTGAGTGGGTGGCACTGGCATAGCCAGTGGTGTCGAAGAAGGGAAGTTGGGGCCACCAGTGACGTTTTGAGCGCTCGAAGTAATGAATTTCGTCTACCACGGGTCTTCCCAGTGGAACTAAGTGAGAGTCAAAAACTGCCAGCTGACAAGCTAAACGTGTTGGAATATTCCCAGTGGTCTGGACTTCGCTTACTTCGATACGTTGGACAACGGAATTGCAAGGCAGTGTGTGGTACTTCGATCTTCACTGGCTATGCCAGTGCCACCCAGAAGTGGCGTGGTGTTCATGACAAATGACAAATGACAAATGACTAAACCTTCGTTTCGAATGCAAAACATCGTCAACCTGCGGGAGCGGCAGCGGGATGTGGCGGCGGGCTCTCACAAAGAAGCACTGGCGGCCAAAGCCAAACTACAATCCCAAGTCGACGAACTGCAACAAGAACACGCCGAGCAAATGCCGCTACAAGCGGACGTCAGCGCGGGACAAGTCAACACGCAGCGCTTAATCGAATCGCAACGCTATCAACTCTATTTAATTCAGCAGATGCAGTCCATCGGTGCACAGATTGAACTGATCGAGACCGAGTGCGAGAAACGCCGATTGATCTTGGTAACGAAAGAACAGGCACTCCGTTCGTTGGAAAAACTACGCGAAAAGGAACTGACGGAGTGGAACACCCAACAATTGAGTCGCGAACAAGATGCCCTGGATCAATGGGGCAGCTTCAAACACTGGAAGGAATCGCAGAGGTAAACCAATGCGGATGCTATTAAAACTTTTTGTCGCCTTTTGCGTGGGGACAGTGCTAGCACAAGCGATCATCTTGGGGATGGCAGGTGCCCGCGGCAATCTCAACAAAGTGACTTTTCTGAAAGCGGTAGCGCTGATCAATGGGGTCGACATTACTGGTGATCGCTTGCAAAAAATGCTGGAAGATTCCAAACAAGCTCCCAACCCAACCTATGAAGATGTGGAAGCTGAACGGGCTAGTCAAAGCAAGAGCCTGGACATGCGCGAGCGTTCCATAGTCCAATACAAGCGACAAGTCGAAGAGTTGCTAAGCGAACACAAGCAGGTGATCGCCGATTTCGACCGTAGGAAAAACGAATTCTATCGCTTTTTGGAAACCGCTGAGCAAGATCTTGCCAACGAGAGTCTCAAGGAAGTGCAACGCACGTTGGAGTCGCTCAGTCCAGACCAAGCCAAAGAACAGTTGAAAAAATTCTTGGAGGCAGGTCAAATGGACGATGTTGTCGCAATTGTTAAAGGGATGCCGCTGGATAAACGAAGAAAGGTGTTGGGAGAGTTTACCACAGCGGAAGAGACTACCAAGCTTAACGAGATCCTCACCACCCTGAGGCAGGGAGATCCCAAAGCGAGCTTAATTGAAAACGCGCGCGAGCAGGCGGCAATTGAGTAGACTCCCCCAAGCAAACCGACCGATGAATCTCGGTCGCGAGGATCTTTTTTGAGGAACGCGTTTGGAGAGGTGAGATATCTCAGCTCTTTAAACTTCGTTCTGAGTCCGGGGGGACTTTATGAACGGTGCGATATCGAGCGCGAGTAGCGAGGCAACTCGGCAGCTCGCTACGAAGTTTCAATTGGGCGCGCAATCCGGCTCCACTCCACAGTCGGGGCAATCGCTGCAAGCGGGGTTGTTCGAGCAACTACTCAGTTTACCCGCACCGGCCAGCATTCAGCCACGCGAGCGCGGTCCAGCCGACCACGCCGATAGCCACTCAGTCGATGAAACACGCGATGGGACTTATGACGAAGTCCGCGACGTGCCGCGTGATGACAGCTCCGTAAACTCGGCGGCTACAGATAGTCAGCCCGATCGCGATCAGCAGTCGGCACAAGAGGAAGCTGAGCAGGGAGCCGTTGAAGATCAAGTAGCGATCCTAACCGCCACCGTCCCGACCACCAACACACATGCCGAAGAACAACCGGAAGAGCTTCCGACGCAAACGTTTGTGGACTCGCAGAGCGTTGCGCAAACATCAGCAGAGCAGGGTGGGAGCGATGATGCAAGCTCACAGGAACCACTGCTTGCCACCGACACAGTGAACACACTCGCAGATTCTGAAAAGCTCGCACACGCTGGAACCAGCGACGTCAACGACGAGACAGAATCGCTTGGCAAATCAGCTTCACGGCCAGTAGCTGATGCAGGCAACACGACGGCCAGTGAGCACTCTGTACAGACAACAGCGAACGAACCAGCCGCAGACGAAAGTGGGGTCGATGATTTGGCAGGTAAAGTGGATACTGTGGTTGACGATGAAGGTCCGACAAGTGAATCGGCCAGCGCAGACCAAACCGCGTCGCGGCGCTCGGAAGAACGTGGCAGACAGCGCGGTAGCGAACGCGGCAAATGGTATGAGCGTAATGAAGATACACAGACAGCGCAATCATTCGTAGACGAGTCAACCACGGTGAGCGCTGATGAGGGTAGCAAATCAGCGTCTCCCATAGCACTTGACGACACGGCAACAGCGACGCCAGCACCGACTGAAAGTCAAACCATTCCGAGCGCGCCCCCTGAGCCGGCGATCGACGGCGTAGTCCCCCTCGTTAGCGGCGCGTCGGCTAGTAATTCAACTCAAATTCAATCCGCGCCGTTGACGGTTGAGGCGAGCGGAGGTGAATCAGCGCGGATTGCCGAAGGAGTCGAACTGAACAGTTCCTCCGCCAAAACTGATACGGCCAAGACCAATTCACCGGAAGCGAAAGCGACCGCGACTGCCACCGAGCGGAGCAATCCGCTGACTCAGGCCGAGCGCGTGCGCTTGGTGCAACGCGTATCGCGCAGCTTTGCGCGCCTCGGACCCTCGGGTGGTGCGATCAACATTAAACTTCATCCACCGCAGCTTGGTTCGCTGAACGTTCAAGTGCGCATGGAAGGACGTTCGATGACCGCCAAACTGTCGACGGAATCGAGCGCCGCTCGCGACGCGATTCTGGAAAGCCTACCCGTGCTGCGTGGACGGCTCGCCGAGCAGGGATTTGAGATCGCTTCGTTTCAAGTCGAAGTGGCCGACAACA
The DNA here is from genome assembly GCA_041741715.1 of Pirellulaceae bacterium. Taxonomy (GTDB): domain Bacteria; phylum Planctomycetota; class Planctomycetia; order Pirellulales; family Pirellulaceae; genus Aureliella. The sequence goes on from JBGSJT010000322.1 coordinate 22,515, forward strand.
ACGCCGATGCGACCAACACAAATCAATCTGCTCCGCAAGACACATCTGAACGTGGGGAACGAGCCGCAGGTCGACAAGTCGACTATCGCCGCATCGCCGCGTTGCACCGGGGGCCATCGGCCAGTGGAGAGAGCATCGAACGATCTACCGCGCCGCACATTCCCCCCTGGCAGCCACTGGCCAGCATGGATGTACACGTTTAACGGAAATGCATACGGACGGAACTTAAAGCATCGTTCGGGAAATAACTGTCGTAGCTACGTTCGCCAGAACGTCGACTCCCTGCCGTCTGGCGACGGCAGCTACTTTTAAGATCGGACACTTATTTTCCGATCGATGCTAAGGTTTCTGGCACTCGTACCCGTTGCGCTCAGTTCGCATGGCTTAACCTTGCGCTGTTCCACTTCAATCGATTGGGGAACAACTTTGTGCGGCCACACACGGCGGTAGTTCGCAATGGTTGGCAAGCGTCGATGATTGGAGCCGACGCGCAGTGAAGCTGTTGTTCTATCGTAACGCACGTGGTTGGACCGAAAAACTGAGGCGATTGAGTAGCTGCTCCGCGATCAATAACCTTGGAATCAGCCACACTCGATTCCGCCAGCGTTGTTGTTGACGGCGTGCTGGATATGGCGCGTGAACTGTCGCGAATCTCAAGCGCGAGCAGATCGTCCGTAGGCTCGCGATTGGTGTTGATACGGATCGTGGCTGTTCCTCCACTGGGCCAGACAGCCTGCGATTCAAAAACTCCGTTGGCATGCAGCACGCTCGACAGCTCAGCCTCCTTCCAGCGCGCGCTCAGCCCTCGCAAATCGCGCATCAACTCCCTAAAGCCGCTCGCAAAATCGGGCGTTTGCTCCCATAGCTCAGGATCGTATTCGAAAAAGGAAACGACTTCGGCACCATTTAACATGGCTTGGTAGGCCATGACCCGCAACTCTTCCAATGTCGGAAGTTTATTCTCCGGTGGCATGACCCAGGTTTGTAGAATGACGATCTCTGGGATCTCAACTGCGGCGAGTCCCATTGCGCGATGACTGCGATGCATCATCAACGTGATCTCACCCAGCGGATCTTCATGCAGATCGGGGTAGGGCATCAGCCGCATCGTATCAGCCGATTCATAGAGATAGGAAAAGTACTCGTAGTAACGTTGGTCCCAACTACGCAGGGGGCCCCAATACGAGATCTCCAGTTGTACTTCGCGTAGTGGGCCTGTCATGCGCGGCTTGAGTTGTTGATAGAGATCGACATAGTACTTGAAGGGCGTATCCGGCGAATTGCGTTCGGGTTCGTCTTGCACGCTAATCGCGCGCAACCGCTTGGGATCGACCTGGGTGGCAAAAGCGAGCGCTTCATCAATGGTGGCGGTGGAGGTGTCTTGGTGCCACCAATTGGCCAAGACGACATCCAGCCCCAGCTCGGTGGCGGCGGCATGTAGATGGGGCTGATCCAAGATCACTTGATCGAAGCCCATCGACTGTATGGCTCGTAGATCGTCGATCGAATGCGGGTCATAGATTTCAAACCGCTGTGTGATCGTCGTTTTGAGTGGGACTTCGAAGAACTCACTATTCTCTATGGGCGTCTGTTGTTCTGCCTGAGGATCGTTCTCCTGCGCCACGACATGGGCACTGAGCACGCAGCTCAACCAGCCAAGAATCGCCGATACGCTACGCATGTCCATGATTTTCACCTTAGAGTTTAAAAAAGTGTTTGACACGGATGGGTGTGAATGGCGTGCCTTTCTCCATCCCCTTTTTGACAGCCCCTTTTTGACAGCCCCCTTTCGACAGCCCCTTTCGACAGCCCGCCTGGTTCCCAGGCTCTGCCTGGGAACGAGGCATATCATCTTGCTGCCTCAAAACCATCCGAGCCCATTCAGCTCTTAAGTGTCACCACTGGACGTCTTCTATCTGGAAACAGAGTACGGCACAATTCACACACGGTTCCATCGCAACCTCGCGCCGTGCAGTGCTGACGACCGTAGTAAATAATCTGTAAATGAATTGTATTCCAAAATTCGATCGGAAACAGCTTCTTTAGATCATTCTCAGTTTGCACGACGTTCCTACCATTGGTTAGTCCCCAGCGTTGCGCTAGTCGATGAATATGGGTGTCGACCGGGAAGGCGGGGATGCCGAAGGCTTGAGCCATTACCACGCTGGCCGTTTTGTGCCCGACGCCGGGCAACTGCTCCAAGAGCTCCATATCAGCGGGAACTTGGCCGTCGTATTGTTCGACCAAGATTCGAGACAGTCCCTTAATCGCTTTGGCTTTCCGAGGAGCCAATCCCAGTTTGCGAATCACGGCCAGTATTTCCGTCTCGTCGCGACAGCTCATGTCGCGCGGGTTGTCGGCCAGTGCCCACAGATTGGGTGTGACCAAGTTAACCATTTTGTCGGTGCATTGAGCGCTCAGTAGCACCGATACGAGCAGCGTGTAGTGGTCGCGATGGTCAAGTGGTATGGCTGGGTCGGGATACAATTCGGCCAACCGCGATTGGACGACCTCGGCACGTTGGCGTTTTCGCATGGTTGGCAGCTCCTCATCTCTATCACGCACTTAGTCAAGAGTGCGGTATTGTAAATTGATGGCGAGTGCAGTTATGCTGTGGTATCATAGCGATTGCTAATATCGAGCATAGTAGTCACCAGCATCGTGTATACCAGCTCGACGCGCCAGCGAGTGGGTCGACTACTTGGCCTCTCGACCTAACGTTACGTCCCACAAAACCGGCGACCCACTCGCTCGCTCGCGCGTCGAGCTGATATTGCTCAGCGACCCACTCGCTGGCGCGTCGAGCTGATAAAATTCCCACCTTACCCTACTCTGGAGCCAGACATGTCCAAACAAAACCGTCGCAGTTTTATCCGTCACACCGCCGCTGCAACCACCGCTCTGGCCACGCTCGGCCATGCGCGATTTGTGCACTCGCAAGCCGCCGGTGAAAAAAGTGGTTCACCCAATTCGGAAATGAACGTGGCCATTATTGGCACCGGTGGTCGCGGTGGTTCCCACATTCAAGAAATGCTGAAGGCCGAAGGGGTTACGATCTCGCACATCTGCGATGTGGACGAAGCGATCGGCGATAAACGGGGCAAGCAGATCGAGGAAGCTCAAGGCAAGCGACCCGAGTTTCACAGCGACCTGCGCCGCATTTTGGATGAGAAGTCGGTCGACTTTGTGACGATCGCCACCCCCAATCACTGGCATGCCTTGGCCGGACTGTGGGCCATGCAAGCTGGTAAGGATGCCTATATTGAAAAGCCGGTGTGTCACAACATCGCCGAAGGGACCGCGCTCATCGCAGCGGCTCGCAAGTACGACAGAATGTGCCAAGTCGGAACTCAATGCCGGAGCAGCCAAGCCATCATCGATGCCATCGCCTTCATGAATGCGGGTGGAATCGGCGAAGTTAAACTTGCACGCGCTCTATGTTATAAACGCCGCAAGTCGATCGATGCTCTGGGGGACTATGCCGTTCCGAGCAATGTCGATTTCAATTTGTGGAGCGGACCAGCTCCCTATTCTGAACCCAAACTCACCCGTAAACAATTTCACTACGATTGGCACTGGCAACGCCTATATGGCAACGGCGATTCGGGAAATCAAGGTCCGCATCAAACGGACATTGCACGCTGGGGGTTAGGCGTCGACACTCATCCCAGTTCGGTGATCACCTACGGCGGACGCCTGGGCTATCAGGCTGAGCGTAAGGATGCCAACTACGTCGACGCCGGGGACACTGCTAACACTGAGGTGTCGATCTACGATTACGGCGATAAGTGCATTGTCTTTGAAACGCGCGGCTTGAGTGTAGACAACTCGGACGACGAAGAACTCAATCGCTTGTTCGCTTCCACCGAAGGAAACAAAGTAGGTGTGGTCTTCTACGGTAGCAATGGCTATGTGGCGCAGCGCGAGTACGATCATTGCACAGCCTACGACAAAGACTTCAACGTGGTCAAGGAATTCAACGGTTCCGGGGATCACTTTGGTAACTTTGTCGATGCCTGTCGGCGGCGCGATCGAAATATCCTGCGAGCCGATGTTCGCGAAGGGCACTTGTCGGCCGCCATCAGTCACCTGGGAAACATCTCTTACTACTTGGGAGAACAGAACCACGTTTCAACCAACGAATTGCGAGCGGCGATTGAAGGTGTCAAGAGCTTGGACGACAACTCCGCTACGCTCGAACGAACCATCGCTCACTTGACCAAGAATGGTGTGGAGCTAGAGAAGTACCCAATTTCGTTGGGCCCGATGCTCAAGTTTGACCCTCAAAAAGAAGTTTTCCCCGAGTCGCCTGAAGCGACCGCCTTGGTCTCGCGCGAGTATCGCGGCGAGTTCAAGTGCCCGAAGGCAAGTGAAGTCTGAGAATAGAGTGGGGCACACTCTTAAGCGCGAGTCTCTGGCCCAAAAAATCCAAGGTCCCCACCGTGGGTTTGGGCGGCATATGCCGCCCGAACCCACGGTGGGGACGCGGGCTACGCAATCGCACCCCAGGGCGACGTCACCGCTCGCTCCACTCGCGTTGGCTTGCCCTGGGCTGGACAAGCGGCTGGACAAGCGGCCCGGAGAAAAACTGCCAGTTGCGTTCGTATAGGGAAATAACCTTCGCAACTTATTTATCGCGATTCCCAAGCGACTGTGGAAAGCTGGCTGTATGTTGCACCTGCAAGGTTGCCGCACGTTGCTTGGTGCTAATTTTTTCGTTCTCGGCAATATGCTCATCACTATCAGCGCTCACGATCCTTCTGGCCAACAATAGCTCCGTCCCTTCGAATTGCTTCGCGATGTCTTGAGCTTTTTCAAAACCCAAGATGACTGCTGTGGTAGCCAGGGCATCCGCGTCAACGGCTTGCGGACTAATGGCAGTCGCACAGAGTGGGCCTGCGACTCCTAGTCCGGTGCGGGGATCAAGAATATGACTGCGGCGAACTCCGTCAATAACAGTGAACTGCCACAAGTCACCTGATGTGGCGATCGATGTGGAAGCGATCGTAATCTGTCGTAACGGTTGACCGCCGCGCTCTAGTGGCGCTATCTCAATCCTCCAACCGCTACGCTCGGGGGGAGGTACACCAGCCCGCAGGTTGCCACTGATATTAACGAGTGAGCAGTCGAGTCCATGTTGCTCGAGTAACGCAAAGGCTTCGTCCACAATGAAGCCCTTGCCGATACCGCCAAAATCGAGTCGCAGATCGTCACAGTCGAAACGAACCCGGTGTTGGTCGGCATCGAGATCGACGTGTTTCCAACCCGTATGAGCAAGTGCCGACCTGAGTTCATCAGGGCTGGGCTGACGCGTTGTGCGGCGATACTTGCTCCACAAATGTGTTAGTTGCCCAAGGCTCGAGTCAAAGGCACCATCGCTGAGCCGATGCCAGCGATCGGAGGCGCTCAAAACCTCCCACAGCGGATCGCTAACATTTACGAAATCAAATCGTGCATGGTTGCTCAATTGTCGCGTCTCACTGGTCGGATCGTAGTCGGTGAGGATCGCCTCCAGCTCGACGACTTGTTGTTTCACTTGTGCAAATCCCCGTTCTACCGTCGCCTGGTCATGGTGAAACGCCTTCAATTCCACTCGAGTTCCCAAGGCTGGAAAGGCGATTTCGTAACCTCTCACCACTTTTTGAGTTGTTGCAGTAGCCGGCGAGCCCGTAGACGGAGTTAGGTTTTCTTGCGCCATAGCCCCATTAGTGAGCAAGCCAAACAGCGCCAAGGCGATTAAACTAATTGGACGACGCCACGTTCGGCCAACCTTCGCTGAACTGCTTCGGTAACATGAAAAAAAGATTCGCATAACTTTTATTCTAATCGGGAATTCTATGTTGGGGAAATCGTTCGTAATGCATGTGTCGATGAGTTACGGAATTCTGTCTGGGGTTGCGATCTGCCTGCTTGGGACCGTTGCGCGGGGACAGGAGCAAGTACCGCCAGTAACAATCGAGAATTCGGAAGCATCGACGGCCGCTGAAATGAAGCCGTACACGGAAATAGTCGAACAGGCAGATGCGGAGTTTGTCATGCTCCCGATTCCTGGTGGTAGATTCCTGATGGGAAGTCCTGAGGACGAAGAGGATCGTCGCGAGGACGAAGGTCCGCGACGCGAAGTCGAGGTCTCACCGTTCTGGATGAGCGAAACGGAAGTAACCTGGGACATCTATGACGTGTGGATGTCCGACTTGGATATCTTTCGTCGCGACGTAATGAAGCTGGCGCCTTCACCGCGCGATGCACTGGCAGATAAGTTTCAGCTCAGCCAACCCACCTTGCCGTACACCGACATGACATTTGGAATGGGCAAGCGGGGCTTTCCCGCCATCAGTATGACCCAACACGCCGCGCGCACGTTTTGCATGTGGCTGAACGCTAAGACGGGTCGCTACTATCGTCTACCGACCGAGGCCGAATGGGAATACGCTTGTCGCGCTGGAACCACTACCGCTTACTCTTTTGGAGATGATCCCGATGAGCTCGAGGACTACGCGTGGTCGTTCGACAACACCGACGAAGGCTACGAACGTGTCAAGAAGAAAAAGCCCAATCCATGGGGACTGTATGATATGCACGGCAACGCTGCCGAATGGGTACTCGATCAATACGACGAAGCGGGCTATGAAGTGATCGTTGACCAGACGCAAGATCCACTGGCGATCCCCAAGACGCTTTATCCACGGGTCGTTCGAGGAGGTGGCTGGAATCAATTCCCGGAGGACCTACGCTCTGCCGCGCGGCAAGGTTCCAATGAGGAATGGATCAAGCAAGATCCACAGATCCCCAAGAGCATTTGGTATCTGACCGATGCACAGCATGTCGGCTTTCGCATCGTGCGCCCTCTGGTCGAACCAAGCTCTACCGAGAAGGAGTCCAAATGGGAAAAATCCGAGCCAGTACAAAAAGAACGTGTCGGTCCAAAAGCCGATATCAAGACTTAGGCTCGGTTTGAAAAAAGGGGTCTGACCCTGTGGAGGCAAGTCGTTTTTGCCGTGTTTTCCGTTTTGCCGGAGAGGGTCAGACCCCTTTCCAAACAGAGCCTAGTAACATGAGTGAAGTCTTCTATTCACGTGACAATCCGATCACTGCCGAACAACTAGCCGAATGTTAGTCGACGATCCGCAGGGCTGATTAGCATTACGCCGATAAGCGTTCCCTTGAAATGCTGGCCTGCATCGCACGGATACACTTGGTTTCAGCTACAATATGACCGCCGTAGCCACGTTGGCTAGAACTTGGAAGTTCTGCAGCCAGGCGCCTGCAGCTACACAATCGCCGTAGCCACGATTGCCAAACCTGAACGCCCTGCAGTCTGGCGACTGCAGCTACATCTCACTACCTCACCCTCTCTCACCTGGAGCCTTTCATGAATCAATCGAACTCAACCTCCAACCTTATCCTCCCCAGCTCGCGACGTGGATTTATCAAGCAGGCTGGTGCCGTAGCGGCGACCGCTTCGCTGGTACAGGGCTCGATGCGGAGCGTTCATGCTGCCGGGAATGAAACGTTGCAAGTTGCCTTGATTGGCTGCGGTGGGCGTGGCACGGGGGCGGCGTCGAATGCTTTGTCTGTCCCCGAAGAACAGATCAAGCTAGTGGCCATGGCGGATGTCTTCCCATCGAAGCTGAGCGCCAGCTATCAAGGGCTGTCGAAGAGCTTTGCGGAAAAAGTAGATGTCCCCGAAGAACGCAGAGTGATCGGCTTCGACGGCTACAAGAAAGCAATGGATATGCTCAATCCAGGTGACGTGGTGGTGCTCACCACGCCGCCAGCCTTTCGCTGGGTGCAATACACCTATGCCATCGAGCGTGGTTTGAACGTCTTCATGGAAAAACCGGTCTCCGTCGATGGTCCTTCCAGCAAGCGGATGTTGGCGTTGAACGCGAAAGCTCAAGCCAAGAATCTGAAAGTCGCGGTGGGATTGATGTGCCGTCACTGCGAAGCGCGAGGGGAATTGTATCAGCGAATTCGCGATGGACAGATCGGCGACATTCTAATGTTGCGCGCCTATCGCATGGCTGGCCCCACCGGTTCCGCGTCAGTGCCACCCAAACCCAAAAACGAAGAGATGTCCGAGTTAATGTACCAGATCAGTCACTTCCACGGTTTCTTGTGGGCCAGCGGTGGTGCCTACAGTGACTTCTTGATTCACAACATCGACGAAAGCTGTTGGATGAAGGACGCTTGGCCGGTGGAAGCCAAGGCGGCCGGTGGCCGACATTATCGCGGCGATATGGTTGATCAAAACTTTGATACCTACTCAGTCGAGTACACCTTCGCCGACGGAACGAAATTGCTGCTCGGTGGACGCACGCAACCAGGCTGTTTCCAAGAGTTTGCGAGCTTTGCGCATGGCACCAAAGGCTGCGCCACGATTTCCTCCAAAGCCCACTCGCCAGCCCGCTGCAAAATCTACACGGGGCAAGAGTTCACTAAGAATCAAGTCGCTTGGGAATTTGGTCCCGACGAACAGAATCCCTATCAACTCGAATGGAACGATTTCATCAACGCCATTCGCGAAGATAAGCCCTATAACGAAGTCGAACGGGGCGTGATGGCCAGCGCTGTGACCTCCATGGGACGCATGGCCGCGCATACCGGCCAAGTCATTACGTTGGAAGATTTGATGGAATGCGATCACGAATTTGCACCTAACGTCGATAAACTGACGCTGGAAAGCGAAGCGCCTATCAAAGCTGACGCCGATGGAAAGTATTCGGTCCCTATGCCGGGTCTAGTAACCAATCGCGAATATGCATAGCCCGCGTGAAGTTAAATCTCCCTAGCTGCCTTCGCCAGAACGGGGACTCCCCGCAGTCTGGCGACCGCCGCCGCTACGACGAAACCGTGCTTCATCTTTTTGCCGCACATCTTTTTGTCGGAAATTCCCCGCTACTGACGACGAGCAACGATTAACCCGGATTATTCATGTACTCCCCTGCGGGGGAGTTGCGAGTAATGCGAGCGAAGGGGGCGACTGAGCGTGACAGCACTGTGCTAAAACCCTCCCCGCTCGCCGACCAACGCTCCGCGTCGGTGCCCGTCGCGACCCTCCCGCACGCGGGAGGGTAACTTGTGGCCTGAATTAGGTAGTCATCAATAATCCGGGTTGCAACGGCAACGCTGCGCGGAGTGACAGGACTTAAACTCGCCGACAAAAAAATGTGCGGCAAAAAGATAATGCGCGCCCACGGTAAAAAATCAGCACCATAAAACTAACGCATCGAGCTTGGTTGCTCACGGTTTCGCGCAAAATCGCGACGTTTAGCGGGAAAAAGGTTGGACTAGCCAAGAATGGCTATCAGGGGGAGAATAAGCACGAGCCGTCCATCTTTCCGACCGTAACCACAGGCGATCCGTACGCCTAAGCAAGCTGAGACCCCCACCAGTGGATCGACGATTTTTCACCTGGCTGATGCTAACCACAGCCCTCTGCTTCTTTTATCTCAGCGTCCGCCAACAGCAATTGGCCAAGCCCAAGCCGGTTCCAGTTAAGCCTGTTCCCAACGCTGATCCGCTTCTGCGGGCGCCCGGTGAAGCCCCGGTCGCTGGGGAAGATTTAGCTGCCGACAAGCAGCCACTCGACGGAAAGCAACCAGCGGTGCAGGCCGAAGTGGCCAATGCAGCCGAACTTCAAAAACCGAATTACCCAGCCTCCGCAGTAACTTTGGGAGATCCCGCTAAGGGGTACAAATTACAAGTAACTCTCACCTCGCGCGGAGCGGGTGTCGAGCATACTGAATTAATTGAGCGAACCGACAACGGCAAACTTCGCTTTCGCGCCTTGGAACATGACGGTGGCTATCTGGGCTATTTGGGGCTGAGTGAAACCACTACGGGACTAAAAATCCGGACCGTACCACCCGGTTCACCTGCAGCATCGGCTAAGGGAATCGAAGGGGGACTACAAGTTGGTGATGTAATCAGCGAACTCAACGGTCAATCTGTAATGACTCCGGCTGGTTTGGAAGCAATCCTTAGCCGCACCAAACCCGGCCAGGGAGCCGAGTTGGCCATTGAACGCGCTGGTGACGGCGAAGACAACGCTGCTGGTAACGCTCCACCGCAACGATTGAAAGCGACCGTCACTTTGTCCGAAGCACCGTTGGACGAGATACGCATGCGACCGGGAATGTCCGAAACGGTGGCAGGCAACCTGCAGCGACCTAGTTTAATGACGACCCTCGGTTCGTTGGGTGGAACGCAGATACCGCAGGGAGCGTACGCGCTACCCGCCTTGCAAGAGACGCTCGGTATCGACTGGGAAACAAAACCATTGGAAGTGCAGGGAGGTGAAGGAGTCGAGTATCGTTTGCCACTGGATAGCTTTCTGGCATCAACGGGACGACCCGCGGAATTGGACTTGGTCAAACGCTATCGACTGTATCCTGCCGGCGAGCAGAGCGACGGATATCTGCTCGATTTGGAAACGGTGATTGTCAATCGCAACGATTCCGAAGTTAGTCTGTCGTTTCGCCAAGAAGGTTTGAACGGTTTAACGCTGGAGGGTTGGTGGTATTCGGTAAAGATCAGCCCCCACATGTTTGCTGGGGCGGGGCAGCGGGACGTGATTTATGATAACGCTGTGGCGGATCAAGAAATTGCCACAACACGCGGCGTAGTCGATACGGCTCGCAAGACGGAATTAGATATGTTGGCAAAGCTCGGTGCCGTTCCGCCCGACACGCCAGTTGGCCTGCCGACTATTTTGTTCTCGGAAAGTGAGCCGTTGGAAACTAGGTCGCTCAATTATATCGGCGTTGATGCGCCGTATTTCACGGCAGCCATACTGCCGCATCCCAGTGACCTAGATGCCTTGGACGATTTGCGCACCGCAGCCGCGTTCACTGTCGCGCACTCACCGGAACGAATCGACAAAGCCAAGCTACAAGCCAGCGAGACTTCGTTCTGGTTTGAGACTCAAGAGAAGAAGGTTCCCGCCGGTGGAGAGCTAACGCAGCGCTACCAAATCTTCGTAGGTCCAAAAGCAACCGATATTTTGGCGGCCCACGGGCTCGGAGAAGCGATTGAATACGGCTGGTTCCCCTGGATCGCCAAACCGCTCAGCGCCATCCTGCACTTCTTCCACTACTTAATCCCCAATTACGGCATAGCCATTGTGATGCTGACCGTGCTGGTACGTGGTGGCATGTTTCCGCTCGGTCGCAAGGCGGCCCTCAATGCGCATAAAATGCAAGAGTTGCAACCTGAGATGAAGCGGATCAACGAGCTCTACAAGGACAACATGGAAAAGCGTGCCAAGGCCATGCAGGAGGTGTACGCCAAGCATAACTTCAAGCCCTTAGCCGGTTGCCTGCCGATGTTTATTCAGTTGCCAATTTTTATCGGACTCTATCGCTGCTTGAGTACTGATATTTCGTTGCGTCAAGCCGCTTTGATCCCTGGCTATGAATGGGCTTCCAATTTGGCTGGCCCCGATCAATTGATCAACTGGAGCAGTTGGATGCCCGAGTTCATCGCCGGTCGTGGTAGTGGATGGCTGGGACCTTACTTCAATATCTTGCCGATGGTCACAGTTGGTTTGTTTTTGCTGCAACAAAAAATATTGATGCCTAAGGCGACCGACGAGCAGACGCGGATGACCCAGAACATGATGCAGATCATGACCATTTTCATGGGTGTGTTGTTCTTCAAAGTCCCCAGCGGTTTGTGCATTTACTTTATTACATCCAGCGCTTGGTCGTTGGTCGAACGCCAGTTGGTCAAGCGCACAATGCCAAAGAGCAATCCAGAAAAAAAAACGACTAACTTAGCGGTCGTCGAGGCCAACGACTCAAAATCCAAGGAACCTGCGCGAACCAATCCCAAGGATCGTCGCAAGGGGCAAGAGACTGCGCAGAATAAACCTGCCACTCGATTTGAAGAGATGATGCGGATGCTTGAGAAACCTGCCGTAAAATCGACCACCCAACGCGGCACACGCAAGGACAAGAAACGCCGCTAGCTCGACGCACCAGTCTCACCCGCACGTCAGGTTTTCTGCCTGACTCCGGTGCCAGTGAAAAACTATCAGCTCGACGCGCCAGCGAGTGGGTCACCACATTGAACCCTGCGGTCGTCAACAGCGCGCAATGCCACTGACCCACTCGCTAGCGCGTCGAGCTGATAGACCCACTCGCTGGCGCGTTTTGAAGTTGCACGTTTTTGGTAACCCGCCGCGTGAGCAAGGAAAAAAAGACAGTGACTTCCACCTTGCTCACGCGGCGGGTTACCATTTCCCAAGGAAAAACACGAATGGGCAACTTCAAAACTTGCGCGTCGAGCTGATATACTGTCCAGGGCTGGGAACTACTGAGAAACTAGTCTCTTCTGACGAGCGCTATTCATTACTTGGACGGTAGCAAAACCATGAAAAAACTGGCTTGCGGGTTAACTTGCGTTGTGTGGCTGTCTGTCGGTGCAACAAGTGTCAATGCTCAAGCACATCGCGGTTTCAAAACTCATCTACTCAATGCAGAGTCGGAATTCAGCGCTGCCACCGCCATCGATATGAATCAAGATGGACGAGTGGATGTAGTCAGCGGAGCGTATTGGTACGAAGCTCCCAACTGGACCAAACATCACTTTCGCGAAGTAGAACAAATACGCGGTCGCTACGATGATTATTCGAACCTGCCACTTGATGTCGACGGCGATGGTGACATGGATATCGTCAGCGTCAACTACCGCAGCCAGAGTTTGTACTGGTGTCGCAATCCAGGAAAACCGACCGCTCCCTCTGCTCCAACCCTCTGGGAAAAAATTATCATTGATGAACCTGGTACTAGCGAAACAGGTCGCTTGGCAGATATCAATGGCGATGGTCGACCAGATGTACTCCCCAGCGGAACTAGCTTCGCCGCTTGGTACGAAGTCAAACTAAACGGTACCGACGGAGCGACGCAGTTGCGGTGGCAGCGGCACAACCTGCCCGATGAATTGATCGGCCATGGAGTAGGGGCGGGAGACATTAATGGCGATGGCCGAATGGACGTCGTGGGCCCCAAGGGCTGGGCTGAGGCCCCCGCCGATCTCGATCAAGGCAGGTGGCTGTGGCATTCCGATTTTCAACTTGCTAGAGATTGCGGACTCCCGATCCTGTGTCACGATGTGGACGGCGATGGTGACCTGGATTTAATCTGGGGACGCGGTCACGACATTGGACTGTATTGGACCGAACAAGTCGGAGAAAGCCAAACATCGATCTCGTTGGCTAGCGGAATTACAATCGACCCTCAGTTGCTGGCCAGCGCGCTACCCAGTCTTGAGCAGACGAACTGGATCACGCATGCGATCGATACCAGCTGGTCCAACGCCCATACGCTGATGTTGGCCGATATCAACGGTGACGGCCGCGATGATCTCGTGGCTGGTAAGCGTTTCATGGGGCACGATGGCAAGGACCCTGGTGAAAATGATCCGTTGAGCGTGCAGTGGTATGAGTTTCAACCGGCCAGTCGAACTTGGCAGTCGCATTGGATTTCATACGGTGGCACATGCGCGATCGATTTGGATTCCGCTTGTGCTGATCTCGATGGAGATGGTGACATCGATATCTTGGCTCCGTCTCGCGCCGGTTTGCAGTGGTTGGAAAATTTGGGGAGCGACGACAGTCCGGAGAGTCTCAGGCAAGAGCTATTGCGTGAGGCCACCGCCAATCACTTTGCGGAGACCTACGATCGGCACGACAATTTTGAAACGTTGCAGACCAGCGCGGGACCGGTCCCCCTGGACACGCCGTTGGCCCACGGTGTAAGGCGGCATCAGATTTTGCGTCAGATGGAGCGGGTCATGGGGAGTTTGCCCAAGTCGATCGACCGCATTCCACTCGATATTCAAATTGAGCAGATTGAAGATGCGGGAAAGTATCTGCGGATCAAACTCACCTACGCGGCCGACGATACTCCGGGAGGAACGGCAGACGCATTGGGAGTCGATCGCGTACCCGCTTATTTATTGATACCGCACGATCGCTCGCAGCCACTCCCAGCCATGCTCTGTCTGCATCCCACCAATTTTGAATTGGGCAAGGGGCAGATTTGTGGATTGGGTGGAGAGCCCAGCCGCTTCTACGCGCATGAATTGGCAGAAGCTGGCTTCGTCTGCTTGGCACCTGACTATCCAGGCTTTGCCGACTATCCCTACGATTTCACCATGGGGCAGGGGGATTATGCCAGCGGCACGATGAAGGCGATCTGGAATAACATCCGTGGATTGGATTTATTGGAAACGTTGCCATGCGTCCATCGCGATTCTGTGGGTGCAATTGGGCATTCACTGGGTGGACACAATGCACTCTTCACCGCCGCCTTCGATCAACGCATTCGCTGTGTAATCACCAGTTGTGGGTTCAATGCGTTTGCGGATTACTACGACGGTGATTTAAAGGGTTGGAGCAGCGATCGCTACATGCCGCGAATCGCTGCTCAGTTTGATAAGAATCCTACCCAAATGCCCTTTGATTTCCCCGAGGTTTTGGCCGCGATCGCGCCACGCCCACTGCTGGTCAACGCACCGCTGAGGGACAGCAATTTTGCTGTGGCGGGAGTACGCAAATGCGAAGCAAGTTTGAAACCGTTGCTGACGATGTTGGGTGCCGCTGATCAAACTGAGTTTGTCTATCCCGATGCGGAGCACGATTTTCCAGAAGTGATTCGGCATCAGGCTTATGCATGGTTGCAGGAGCGGTTAGCATCGAACGGGAAATAGGTGTAGTGGGTCAGGCAAGAAAGCCTGACGTACGTAAGAAAGGTTTTGATTGTCAACTTCCAAACCAACAATTAGTGATGATGAACTGCGGGACCTGTGGTCTGCAGCGGCAGCCATTTGGAATGCTCACGAAGCGGAAACTGCCTACGAAGGTTATGTGAGTGCTGACTTCACGGCGATCTATGCGCGCCTTTTGAAACTGCGGGGACGAGCACATACGTTTCTCGAATGGGGCTCGGGCTTGGGTGTGGTGGCAATTATGGCTAGCCGTCTTGGATTCGACTCCTACGGCATCGAAGTCAAACGCGAGTTGGTTGACGCGGCCCGCGAATTGGCCATGCAGTTTGATGCTCGGCCGAAATTTGCGATCGGCTCGTTCATTCCCAATGAGTTCAACGGCAGCTTGCGTAACGGCGACGAATTCCATCGCACCGACACCAACGACCTAGACGCCTATGCTGAATTGAATATGGAATTGGAGGACTTCGATTTGATCTATGCCTATCCTTGGCCGGAGGAGCATACTGTTTTTCGCAGCATCGTTCGTCGCTGCGCCGCCCCGCATGCGTTATACTTACAGTTCGACGTCCGCGAAGGTCTCAAGCTAACACGACCAGCGGCAAGCCGACTTCGGCGCCACAACAGTCAATAGGGAAGCAGCGTGCGCAAAGTAAAACTTTTCAAAGGAGTCGAGAGCGAATTGTCTGGACTCGAAACGGACATCAACACGTGGCTGGCCGAAAGCGGCGCGGAACTGATCAGCGTCTCTGGCAACATCGCTCCGCAGACTCACTTCCCCACCGCACCCGATTCGTTCTCCGTCTCCGATGTGCTAGTCATCCTGACCTACGAGGCACCCAGTGCTTAACCGACAGTCAAGCGCGCAGGGACCAGTGCGGGTCTTGGTAATCGGCGCGCATCCCGACGATGCCGAGGTTTCGGCAGGTGGACTGGTGGTTCGACATTGCCGACTAGGATCAAGTGTGCGGATGGTATCAGTAACCGATGGACGTAGTGGCCACCATGAAATCCCCCCCGATGAACTGGTACGCATTCGCCGACTGGAAGCGCTTCAAGCTGGCGAGCGGGTCGGTGCCGAATACGCTGTTTGGGATTTTCCCGATGGTGCGTTGGAACCATCGCTGGCCGTGCGCTCAGCGATCATTCGCGAAATACGCCAGTTCGCTCCCGATCTAGTTTTGACCCATCGACCCAACGACTATCATCCAGATCACCGCGCGGTTGGTGTCGCAGTGCAAGATGCTTCGTATCTGGTCACGGTGCCGCATGTCTGCCCGGAGACGCCCACCCTATCCCGCGACCCAGTGGTGGCTTACATGTGTGATTTATTCACGCGTCCCAATCCACTACGACCAGACGTGTTGTTAGATACTAGCGACGAATTTGATTTGGCAGTGCAGATGTCCGCCTGTCATGCATCGCAGTTTTTCCAGTGGCTCCCCTTTCACGATGGATTGTTAGACCA
This sequence comes from Pirellulaceae bacterium, assembly GCA_041741715.1. GTDB lineage: Bacteria > Planctomycetota > Planctomycetia > Pirellulales > Pirellulaceae > Aureliella. The sequence continues at coordinate 38,716 of JBGSJT010000322.1, forward strand.
AGTTCCCGCAGGTGCCGCCGGTCGCCACGAGTGGTTATGCCAGTGGTTTCGTGAATTGCATCGTCGACGCCGCCAACATTTCCAGACCGCTTTAGTCGAGCGCAGGCAAAAACTTGAGGAATGCACGACGATCGAAGTCTTTGAGATCAGCGAATACGCTGGTCAGGCCGATACGGAGCGGTTGGCGCAGTTGTTTCCCGGAATGTTGTAAGATCGCGTTTTTGGGAAGTTGCGCGACATCGTGGGACTGCTAACGGGCTGTGATCAAGTGAACCTCAGACGCTAGCCGTGGGCTTTGGAGGGCACATGCGGATCACGTTGAGCCCACGGCTAGCGGCTAAGGTTCGCCAGCCAGTATTTTGCTTTATAAGGAGACGCTGGACTTTGAATACTGCAACTAGACTCACGCTGGCAGCAACGTTAGTCCTACTCATTGCAAACGTCAGTCTGCATGCGCAACCTCGCAGTTGGCCTGAGGCTCAATGGCAAACCGCCACTCCTCGACAAACTGGACTCGACGCGGCGCAACTACAGACGGCTCGCGATTACGCACTCAGTGGTGGTGGAGCAGGAATGATCTCTCGCGGCGGAAAACTTGTCCTCGCTTGGGGCGATGTCGTGGAGCGCTTCGATCTCAAGTCTACAACTAAGTCGATTGGTCTCACCGCACTGGGGCTCGGGATCCTCGATGGCAAGATGCAGCTTGGAGACCTCGCCATCCGTTATCAGCCAAGATTAGGAATACCACCCGACCATAATGCATCGAAACAAGCCTGGATCGAGCAAATCACGCTCGAGCATTTAGCGACGCAGACTGCGGGTTTTGAAAAACCAGGAGGCTACACGGAATTGCTTTTCGAACCGGGTACCCACTGGGCCTACAGCGATGGTGGTCCCAATTGGTTGGCGGAGTGTGTAACGCTAAGCTATCGACAAGATCTCGATCAACTCCTCTTCGATCGCGTCTTTACTCCACTCGGAATCAAACGCACTGATTTGGTGTGGCGCAAACACAACTATCGAGACAAGCTGATCGAAGGCATTCCACGCCGCGAGTTTGGTAGCGGTTTCAGTGGCAATGTCGATGCCATGGCCCGTATCGGATTACTCTATCTGCGTGGTGGTCTGTGGCGCGAACAACGCATTCTGCCCGAAGATTTTGTGCGGCGAGTTAGCACCACCGTCCCTAGCGTGGTCGGCTTGCCTGAACTTGATCCAATGCAATTTGGCAATGCCTCGGAGCATTATGGTCTGCTGTGGTGGAACAACGCAGACGCGACTCTCCGAGATGTACCGCGAGATGCCTATTGGTCATGGGGGCTGTACGATAGTCTAATAGTGGTCATCCCCAGTTTGGATATCGTCGCCACACGAGCTGGCCAGGCGTGGCATCGCACAGCCAACGCAGATCACTACGACGTACTCAAACCATTTATTAGTCCCATTGCTCTAGCAGCTCAAGACGACATCTTGGAACGACCAAGCCCTTCGCCCGTCTCCCTCTCGCTTCCAACTCCGAAACTTGAGCCACCTTATCCTCCCAGCCCAGTCGTCGCGGGCATCGAGTGGTCACCCGCTGAGTCGATCGTGCGCCGCGCGCGCGGGAGCGACAATTGGCCGATCACTTGGGGTGACGACGATCTGTTGTACACCGCCTATGGTGACGGCCAAGGATTCGAACCGCCTGTTGATATCAAGCTGAGTCTGGGGCTGGCGCGCATTACAGGCTCGGCAGATGATTTTTTCGGCGAGAATATCCGCTCACCGACGCTCGAAACTCGGGGAGACGACAAACGCGGGAAAAAGGCGAGTGGCCTTTTGATGGTAGATGGAGTGTTGTATTTGTGGGGACGCAATGCAGACAATTCGCAATTGGCCTGGTCGAGCGATCATGGGAAAACTTGGAGCTGGAGCGATTGGAAGTTTACGACCAGCTTCGGTTGCCCAACGTTCTTAAACTTTGGAGCCAACTACGCTGACGCGCGCGATGATTATGTTTACATCTACTCTCATGATAGCGACAGCGCTTATGTCCCCGCCGACCGCATGGTATTAGCGCGTGTGCCAGAACGTGAAATCCGTAATCGCAGTGCCTACGAGTTTTTTGTAGGCATGGATCGAGTCGGAGCGTTGTGGTCCAGTGACATCGACGCGCGACAAGCTGTGTTTGAGCATACAGGGAACTGCTATCGCAGCGGTATTACGTTTAACGCGGGTCTGGGGCGTTACCTTTGGTGTCAAACCTTGCCCGGTTCTTCGGTCCCTCCCGACACTCGATTTGCAGGGGGCTTCGCTATATTTGACGCGCCCGCTCCTTGGGGGCCCTGGACGACCGTCCAGTGGAACCCATCATGGGATGTCGGCCCTGGCGAGTCCGGCAGTATTCCCACCAAGTGGATGAGCGCGGATGGTCGCACATTTCACTTTGTATTTTCTGGCGACGATCACTTCTCCGTTCGCCTGGGCATTTTTCAATTGCGATCAAGCAATTAGTGTCGAACGCTGTGTAAGCGGCTAAAGCCTGAACTCCAACGCGGCGTGGCGATGTGCAGCCAAGCACTGACCGAATAGTAAGTGCCTCGTCTAAACGTAGCTACAACTGTTCCTTTCCGCACGATGACAAGCACTGACCGGTGGAGCGGTCAGCGACTTTGCGCCATTCAAACTCTCACATGCGCTTGCCATAACTCCAGAACTTTAATCGCATGCTCAGTAGCGGCGACCATTTGATCCAGCGAAGCGAATTCCAGCACGCTGTGAATATTGTGTTGGCCGACGGAGAGGTTAGGTGTCGGCAGCCCCAGTTCACTGAACATCGCTCCATCGGTCCCGCCACGGATGGCCCCTAACTCAGATGGCCGTCCCAACTCCTGCCAGGCGCGCGTGGCCACGTCGACTACTTGCGGCAAGCGAAGGATGAAGTCGGCCATGTTGCGATACTGCCGCTGCCGCGTAACTTCGAACCGCAACCCAGGGAGCCTACGTTCAATCTTTTCTGCGGCTGCTTGGACCAACCGTGCGTAGTCGTCGAGTCGCGTGGTTTCAAAATCACGCAGCAGAATGCGTGCTTCGGCTTGATTGACACTCCCCTTGATCTCGTACGGATGCAAAAACCCTTCGCGCCCCTCAGTGGTTTCCGGTGAAAGCTGATCTAAGGGGAGTTCAGCCAACAGCAGGGACAGACCGCGAACGGCGTTGATCATTCTTCCCTTGCCCAGCGAAGGGTGAATGTTGTTGCCAAGTGCCTGTACGATGAGTTGATCGGCAGAAAAATTTTCTGCTTCAACTCTCCCTTGCCCGCTGCCGTCAAGCGTATAACCGGCTAGCGCAGCCGCCTTGGCTAAGTCCATGTGTTGCGCACCGCGACCAATCTCTTCATCACATGTAAAGAGGATACGCACTTCACCATGTGATAACTCCCGCTGTTCGAGCAGATGTTCGGCGAGTTCCATGATGACTGCCACGCCAGCCTTGTCATCGCCCCCCAACAACGTCGTCCCATCCGTAGTGATCAAACACTGGCCGACTAGGTCGCGCAGCTCTGGACAACCCGCCACGCTGATTACCTTGCCATTGCGAGGCAAGGGGATGTCGCCACCGGCGTAGGCTTCAATCACTTGCGGTGATACGTTTTCCCCTGGAGCTTCAGGGGACGTATCCAAATGGGCGTTGAACAACAGAATAGGGACACTACTCACCTCCGCGTGCGGCAGATTGGCTGGGATCGTAGCCCATACCAGTCCATGCGCATCCTGTTCGACTTGGCTGGCCCCCATGCCGCGCAATTCCTCAACCAATTGTCGCCCAAGCTCCAACTGACCTTCACTGCTGGGATACTGGGAACTGTCAGGATTGGCTGTCGTGTCGACGCGCACGTAGCGCAAAAAGCGTTCCAGCAAACGTTGAGCATTGATCGAGCGATGCATGGTCATATCTTGAAACTTGCTAGAGTGGAATTGAATTCACGGAGGTGGAAGTGAGTTGCTTTGGGGGCGTACTGGCATGGCCGGTGGAGATCGAAGCGTTGGATGTGCACAGCCCAATCGCGCTCAAACGCCTTGAAGTAATGAATTCGTCGCCATTTTAGAATGTTGCAACAGCCTGTCTATGTTCACCGCTGGGGATTGCTTGGCCCCGTCAAAATCCCAAACAATCGGGGACAATTGTGACACTTCTCGTTGATCGCCGGTACAAAGGTTGATTTCACCCTCCCGCGCGTTGGAGAAAACGAGGAAATCGACGAGTTCGCGGGAGGGTCGGCAAGCGAGTAACGCGAGCTTTCCGGGGAGGGGAAACACTTGTTTGCCCTCCCCGCTAAGTTCGTAGAACTCACCTAGCGACCCTCCCGCGAAAACATGGACTTTTGATAGCGAGCTCGGGCGCGCGGGAGGGTAGAAACTTCTATCAGTACCGGCGATCAGCGAGAAGTGTCACAATTGTTCTACTCTTCAATCAAGCGTGAACGGTTACAAAAAAGGACATTTCTCGCTGAACGCCACCACGCACACGCTCGTTCCCAGGCTCCTGCCTGGGAACGCACTGTCTTGGAGGCTCCGCCTCCCGCGTCCTTGGAACCAACGACACTTCGGCAGGCAGAGCCTGCAATGCCTTGGGTTCCCAGGCTGAGCCTGGGAACCAGAGGGTGGCGTTTCTTCCATCGGCCAATTTTATAGGTACGAAAGCCACACTAGTTGCAGTCCGCCTGCTCAACCACCATACTGCCACCAAGTTAATTTCGTCGAATCTCACGTTAGGCAAGCATTGTGGCTCAGGAAGTTCGCTATCTAATTTTCGATGTCGAGAGTGTGCCCGATGGCGAGCTGATTGCCAAGACGCGTTATCCAGATCGCGATTTTACGGCCGCCGATGCGATCATGCGCATCAGGCAGGAATTGCTTACCAATTCCGGGCGCGACTTTATACCGTACACCTACCATCTGCCTATCGCCATCGTGATCGCCAAAGTCCGCGCCGATTTTTCGTTGATTGAAATCGTCTCACTCGATCAACCCGAACATCGTCCGCATATCATGACCAAACATTTTTGGACTGGTTGGGAAGCCTATGAGCAACCGACTTGGGTGACATTCAATGGACGTACTTTTGATCTGCCACTGATGGAGCACGCCGCCTTTCGCTATGGAATTGCCGTACCGCGCTGGTTCAATCTAGAACAGCGTGCCTACGACCAGAATCGCAATCGTTATAACCTCGGCTCGCATATCGATTTACAGGAGATACTGACGAACTACGGCAGCACTTGGTTTCGTGGTGGGTTGAACTTGGCAGCTAGTCTCCTGGGTAAACCTGGCAAGATGAATGTGCAGGGGGATATGGTTTACGCTCTGTACTGTGCAGGCAAAGTGGCGGAGATCAACGAGTACTGTCGCTGCGATGTGCTCGACACTTATTTCGTTTTCTTGCGGGCTAAACTGCTGATGGGGAAACTGTCGTTGTCCCAAGAACAAGAATTGGTGCATCAAGCCAAGCAGTTGCTCGAGTCGCAAGCGGACGAGCATCCCGCTTATGCCCAATATCTAGAGCAATGGGGAGACTGGTGCAATCCTTGGGAAGCCGCGTAGCTCTGAGCACGATGCTTAAGCGAGCGGCACTAAAGGATTTACCCGTCGTAGCCGAAATCGCAAGACTTTGGACCAGCCCGACCAAAGTCTGGCGACTTCGGCTACGGTAAAATAATGGTACTTTCCCCTACGCGGATAGCTTTCAGACGCAGGTAGGGGGCAATGTAGGTGCAGCGATGGCCAAAACTACCTGGCAATGCATCGGGCTGAGAGTGCTTCGGCTCGGTGACATCCGCAATATGAAAGCCGCTGCGACACATGCCACCCAAGATCGCTTGCCAACTGTGCGCATACTCGCGCGTGTTCGGTTCGCGCAGCTTGCTGGGCTCGGTTGCGGCTGGGACCGGGGCACCGTCGTAGTAGCTGTGCTCGATCACATATTGCCCGGTAAACGTCACCAATGACGCTTGTAAGTTGATCGGCTGCTTGTGTTGACTGATGTACATGCCACCACTGCGAGTAACTCTAGCAATTTCGGGGAACAAACGTTCCAGACTCGGCAAGTAACAAGTACTGACAGGGTGAATGACCAAATCGAATTCACCATCCGCCAACATACCAAGCTGGTCCATCGATGTTTCCACCGTCCTCACATTTAGTTTTCGCTGCTTGGCAACATGTCGATCGATTTCGAGCATGGCGGGACTCAGATCGACGACGGTCACGCGCCCGCCAGCCGCCGCGTAGAGTGGTCCGTGACGGCCACCACCCGCGGCCAAACAGAGTACGTTCCAGCCCTCAATACCGCCACTCAACCAACCCACTTGATCAACAGTCCGCAACGGATCATCGAGCTCTTTATCCGTAGCCGGGCGCGCCAGCACATGCCTACCCTCGGCCATTTCATTCCAGGCTTGGCGATTGTGTGCTAGGCTCTGTTGTGGATCGTGAGGCATGCTCATTCTTCAAAAATCAGTCCTGACTACCTATTAGTTTGCCGGGTTACGCTCCCCGCGAACACACTCCGTATTATCTTTTTGCCGCACATCCTTTTGCCGTACATCTTTTTGTCGGTGCATTTTCATCCCGGCCGCGTGTTAGGAGTCTAAGCTGACGCAATACCATCAAGAGTTGAGAAAAGCTCGTCGATATCGACGAAACACTCTAAATCAATCCAATGAACCAGCAATCGCTGGTCTGGCCACTCAAAACAGATCAACAACTGCCGCCAGGCCAATGGTGGAGACCAACCTTTTAGCTCGACGCGCTGCAGATGCTGGCCAGTGTCATAGAGCATGCCGTCGATCTGCCAGGCTTGATCTTGATCATGACCACTCCACACAAAAGAACCATCGAGCTCGATGAACAGCCGATCGAGTTTCTGTAATCGCTCGACCGCTTGTTCAAAGGAGACAGCAAACACCGTATTGGCGATTTCAGATTCGCGACAAGCTATGGTTTTTAAAGTACGGCCCGATAAATTTAAGCCAGGACCTGGTCGGGCTGCTGGCGGAAAAGCATAGAGATGCCAATGGTGCATGAGTTGGCTAGCCAGTTGCATCGCCGGTGGCGATGCGTTTTAGGTGTTGAACGACGAAATGCTCCATCCAGCGAATGTTGCGACCGCTGGCATCACGTCCGAAGTAGCCCATGTGGCCACCGTGGGAAGTCAACCATAAACGAGTCGACTCGGCATTGATTTTCGAGGGATCAAACGACTTGACCGCAACGATCGGATCGTGGCGATCGACCAGCAGAGTGGTCGGTGTTGTGATGGAGGGTAACCATAGTTTGGCGCTGGCCCGAGTGTAGTAGTCATTGGTATCAGAGAAGCCACACATGGGAGCCGTGTATCGCGCATCGAACTGGCGAATGGTCTTAAGGGGTGGATGGGTCGGTATCTGCTTCCATTGCGGCCAACGACTTTGACGCAATTGCACTTGTGCGGCCAACATCTTCAAATAATATCGCGTATAGATACGACGACTGAAGCGCTCCATATTGTTGGCGCAGGTATGCAGGTCGACTGGAGGGGCGATAGCGGTGGCCGATTTAATTCTGGCTAGGTCAAGCTGCGGATGTGCGGCCCCAGCCGCTACTTCTCCCAACATTTTTAGAACGATATTGCCACTGAGAGAAAAACCGACGACGTGCATATCGGCCTGCGGATACTGCTCACAAGCTGTCTCGACCACCGCCGCCAAATCGTCGCTGCCACCGGCATGGGCTGGCCTCCAAGCGAGATCCATCCCCAACCCGCTTCCGCGTAGATCAACTCGCCACACACGCAGGCCACTGCAGCGAAGACTATGGGCGATGCGTTGCAAATAGGGGCTGCTGTGATCCCCGCCCAGACCATGAATCAGTACGGCTAGGGGAGCTGAGTCGGGCAGAGGTGGCCCCAGCTCTTCATGGACCACTAGGGCTTCGCCATCTTCCAGCGGAATGTGAATCGCCTGCGCATTGTGAGCGGGTCGCTCTCCATAGCATACGCCGACCAGCAGTGTTTGCAGGTGGCCGCTGCGCAACAAGGGATGTGGTCGGTAGGGGGAAATTGTCATCGGTTACAACACGGATTACGTGGATTGGCCGGTTCAACGGTAGTCAAACTCGCTTCCTTTGGTGATAATCGCCAGCCCAGGATTTCTGGTTCCCAGGCTCCGCCTGGGAACCCACTGCCTCGCAGGCTCCGCCTGATAAGACTTAGCAGATAAGACTTAGCAGACGAGGCGGAGCCTCTGGTGCAGTGCGTTCCCAGGCAGAGCCTGGGAACGAGGGGCACGGCTGGGTTCAGAGGAGCACCTCTGGGGTCAAGGGTCAATCATCTTTCCCATTCAAGAATTTTAGTATGAAAAAGCAATTCCAGGTATGTGGGCTCGGCAATGCAATTGTCGATATTTTTCTCGAGGTATCCGATGCCGACTTTGCCAGCTTGGGCTTCGAACGGGGGACCATGCGCCTGGTCGCCAACGACGAACAGCAACAATTGCTCCAACGCTTTCACGACGGTGCGCACGATTTGAAGCTAGTTAGCGGTGGCTCAGTAGCCAATTCGATCATTGGCCTATCGCAGCTTGGGGGGCAAAGCGCATTTATCGGCTGCGTCGGCGATGACCGCTATGGTTTGCACTACGCAGAGGAATTCGAACAATTGCGCATCGATATCGGAAATCCAGTACTGGTGGGTGAGACGACGGGCACCTGCGTGGCAGTCATTACTCCAGACGCCGAGCGGACGATGCGCACCTGCCTCGCGGTTTCCAGCCACCTCGCCGCGCGGCACGTCGATCGCGATCGCATTGCCGCTGCTGAGTGGTTGTTTATCGAAGGTTATGTGTTCGCCAATCCTGAAACGGGACAACACGCTATCCGCGAGGCGATTAAGATAGCCAAGGAAAGTGGCACCAAAGTCGCTTTGACTTGTTCCGATGGTTTCATTCCCGAAGTTTTTGGCGAGCCGTTTCGAGCCGCTCTGGCTGATAGCGATCTGCTATTTTGCAACGCTCCCGAATCGATCGCGGTCACCGAGGCGGACGACGCTTCCTCTGCTTTTGACAAACTAAAATCGATGGTTCCCAATTGTGTCGTGACAGATGGTCCGCACGGCGCGTTTGTCAACTTCGATGGCCAACAATCGCACGTTCCGGCTGTCGCATGCCAACCCAAGGATCTAACTGGGGCAGGGGACATGTTTGCCGGAGCGTTCCTGTATGGTGTGACTCATGGCTATGCACCCGAGGTCGCCGCACGGGGCGCGAACTTCATGTGCCATAAAGTGATCACACAAATCGGGGCGCGACTCCACCAAAATGCTCAAGAGCTTTGGAAGTCAGCGGTCTCTTAAATGGGCAACTTTGCTTGCCACGCGAAGTGGCGTAAGAACCAGCTCGAAGTGGCATTTGGCTCAAAGAGAAAGCCCATATTATGGAATCGACTCGTGCGTTTGTGGCAGTGGAGTTAGGCTGGGGGACCACTAGCTTTCTGGAACGCGTGATCAAGGAACTCAAAGGGAAAGTGCAGGGGGTGCGCTGGTGTCGCCCCGAGCAATTGCATTTGACCCTGAAGTTTGTGGGAGAGATCGACAATCGTGAGCTTCCGCAATTATGCGAACGCGTTCGCGCGGCCTGCGCGGATATAGAGCCCATCCCATTGGAACTGCGCGGCTTGGGAGCGTTTCCGAAAAACAAGCCACCCCGCGTGCTCTGGGTAGGAGTCGAAGAGGGGACCGCCGAACTGCGCACTTTGGCCGAGCGACTTGACGAACAACTAGCCACTCTCGGCATCCCACGCGAGACACGCCTCTTTACTCCGCATTTGACTTTGGGGCGCGTCGGGCGCGGGGCTGACGCGCAAAAACTGCAAGCTGCCATCGAGAGTGTCGCTGCTCAAATCGCCGTTCGCTGTGAAGTTGACGAAGTCATCTTGATGGCCAGTATCAAACAACACGCCGAGACTGTCTACGAACCGATTGACACAATAGAGCTTTGAAAAAAGGTAACCGTTCACGCAATAGTCGCTGATCGCTCCGCCTAACTGTGCTTGGGCGTTACCATGTAGTTTGACACTACCGATATACCATTCGCATTCAGCACTGATCGGCGGAGCGATCAGCGACTATCACAATAAAATAGTATTATGAAACCAGAACAGATTTTTGATCAGGTCTCAGCACAGATCCGCGAGACCGCTCTGTTGGAGGCGACCTCCGCACTATTGGAATGGGACGAACGGACCGGCTTGCCCGCTCAGGCTGGAGCCTATCGGGCCGATCAGATTACCTTGCTGAGCGGGATCATTCATCGACGCAAGATTGATCCCTGGCTGGGGGAGAATTTAGAATCGCTCAGTACGAGTGCTTGGGCTTCGGATATCCATTCGCCAACAGGTGCGTCCATCGCACGCTTGCTCAAGGACTTTCGTCGCAATTCGCAACTCCCGGTCGACTTGGTAGAAGCGACCTCCAAGGCGACGGTACTTGGTCAACAGGCTTGGGAGAAAGCCCGCCCGACGGACAATTGGCCGTTGTTTGAACCGCATCTAAAACAGATTTTTTCGCTGCGACGTCAAGAAGCAGAGATCCTGCAAGGCGAGGGTTCACTCTACGACGCATTGCTCGATCAGTACGAAGAAGGGGCAAAAAGTTCGGAGCTTACTCAAGTCTTCGCTGGCTTGCGCGACGAACTAGTGCTGTTGGTGCAACAGTTACAGTGCAGCGACAATCCACCCAGCGGTGCTGCTTGGAAACGTGAGATGCCAATCCCCCAGCAACGCCAGATCAGTGCCTGGATCGCCGAGCGGATCGGATATAGTTTTGACTCTGGACGACTCGACGAAACCAGTCATCCGTTTTGCACGACTCTCGGCCCCCACGATTGCCGCATTCTTAGTCGTTATCAAGCCGACTATTTCCCGAGCGCTTTCTACAGTACGTTGCACGAAGCGGGGCATGGTCTTTACGAACAGGGATTGCCGACCGAGTGGTATGGCTTTCCGGCGGGCAAGTATTGCAGCTTGGGAGTGCATGAATCGCAATCACGCTTGTGGGAAAATTTTGTGGGACGCAGCCAAGCCTTTTGGCAGTGGTGCTTTCCAGAAATCAGCAACCTGACCGAGGCTTGGAACGGACTCGATCCCCACAGCCTCTACCGCGATGCCAATCTCATTGAACCCTCGTTGGTCCGCGTTGAAGCAGACGAAGTGACATACAATTTGCACATTCTCATACGATTCGAGATCGAGCAATCACTACTCAATGGAGAACTATCTGTGGCCGATGCGCCCGCTGCTTGGAATGAACGCTATGAGCACTACTTGGGGATCACGCCACCGGATGCGCGCGATGGAATTCTCCAAGATGTGCATTGGAGCGCGGGCTTGATTGGCTATTTCCCAACCTACACGCTGGGGAATCTCTATGCGGCGCAGTTGGTGGAAGCCATGACGCGCGACCTCGGGGATCTGGCGGAACTTCTCGGACGCGGCGAGTTTCAACCATTGTTGGAATGGCTGCGCAAAAAAATCCATGGCTTCGGTGGTTGCTATCATCCGGTGGAGCTGATCGAAAATGCCTGCGGTCAATCGCTGTCATCTCAACCGCTGGTCGACTACCTAAGAAGTAAGCTCGAACCGATTTATAGCAGCTAGTATTCTTCATCTTTTTGCCGCACATCTTTTTGTCGGAAAGCGCGGCCTGTCGTGAACCTCAGGCGCTCGCCGTGGGTGCCGACCTACAGCGACGCCCAGGGTATAACGCCTGAGGTTCACTAGGAAATGAAAATTGGCCACGCCGAGCACTTTTCGACAAAAAGATGTGCGGCGAAAAGATGATTTACTCGCAGCCGATATGACTAAATTTAGTCATGGCTCCCCTTGCGTTGTCGACTGTCAGCCCAACGATATATCAATCGAAAAGTCTATACCGGCTATATTCACACAAGCGTAATTCGAAACCAAGAGAAAAGGAACCGTCATCATGCGTTGGAGCGTAGTACTGGCTGGCTTGTTGGGAGCGTTGGGGGTAGGCATTGGTGCCTTTGCTGCGCATGGCCTGGAAAAGAATTTGCTCTCACAAAGCCTACCGCTGGAGGAAGTCGCCGATCGGTTACGGCAGTGTGACACGGCGGTCCGCTATCACATGATCCATGTGCTGGCCCTGCTAGCCATAGGGCTCACCGCACCACGCGCATCAATGTGCTTGCGCGGGGCGATTACGTTGTTTCTACTCGGCATCGCGCTGTTTAGCGGCGGGTTGTACAGCATGGTTTTTTTGGGAGAAATGGGGCATTGGGCCATCGTCCCGGCTGGCGGAATGTGCTTGATCCTAGGGTGGCTATGCACAGTCGGTTTGGCCTGGGATAGCGTGACGCAATAAACATCCACCTGAACCCTGCACGACTGTTGCCGCCTTGGTTTAATCTAAGTAAGGTTGAAACTCGGGACGTTTCTTCCATTGCTCAAACCACGGCTGGTAGATGTCCAAGTCTGGCCAGTTGCGTCGCTCGGTCACTGCGTCAGTGACGCGACCTTCTGGATAGTCTTTTCCAGCCACGCTGTCTTTCACCGCTTTGTTCCACGTTTCAAAATCACCACGCAAGCGGGCAAGTACTTCCGGCTGTGCGTCGGCTAAATCGGTGGTCTCGTTCTGATCGTTGGCCAAATCGTAGAGCTCATATTTCCCACCCTCGATATTCTGCGTCACCAGCTTGTGGTTGTTGTCGATCCAGGCACCGCGTCGCTGGTGGCGAAAGCCAAGTGGTTTGTTGCGCGTTTGCAATTCTTGCGTGAAAAGCGGCACCAGGCTGAGCCCATCTTGAGGTTCTAGCCAAACCGAATTTGGGAGGCCCGCGAGCGAGGAGAGGGTTGGGAAAATATCGACGGTCCCTGCGGGATAGTCGGTAACACGCGGCGTCGCAATTCGACTGGGCCATTCGATAATGGCCGGCACGCGCAGTCCACCTTCATAGACCGTCCCCTTGAAACCGCGCAGACCACCGACGGTCTCGGGTGTAATCTTAGGTAGACCACCATTGTCGCTATTGAACCACAGCACTGTCTGATCCTCGATCCCCAGTTCTCGCAGACCGCCCCGCAGAGCCCCAATGCTCCGATCCATCGCGACAAGTTCACCGTAGTGGCGGCGCGAATCATTGTCCAATTCGGCAAACGAGGTCATGTCGTCTCGGGCCGCCATGTACGGGCTGTGCGGCGAACCGTACCAAATGACGGTAAAGAAGGGCTGGTCCGTCTTGGCAATCTGACCAATGAAGCTCAACGCTTGGTCGACCACGATTTCAGACGAATCTCCCTCAAATTCCTCAAACTCTCCATTGCGACTTAAGATGGGATCGCGATCAAAGAAATTGGTGACTGAGAGCCAAGTGTCGAACCCAAACACTCCTGGTGTTCGTTCATCATCCTTGAGAATCGGCGCGCCGGGACCACTGAGCCCGTTGAGATGCCATTTGCCAAAATGCGCGGTGGCGTAGCCCGCGTCGCGCAGTGCGCGACCGATCGTCTTTTCCTGCAACCGCAACGGGTATCCATGATCCTGGACCCCGGTGCGATCGTTGGTGCGCCCCGTCAGAACGGTCGACCGCGTGGGTGAGCAATTCGGAGCGCCAGCATAAAACCGATCGAACCTCAGCCCATTGGCTGCCATGGCGTCCAAATTGGGCGTCTTCAATACCGAGTGGTTGTAGTAGCCGGTCTGTCCCCAGCCCATGTCGTCTGCCATCACCAAGACAAAATTGGGCCGCGTCTGCCCTATGGCACTCGCGCTGCAAAGACCAATTGTTACCGTCAGCAACAGCAGCAGCTTGAGAGAAAAGAAAACTATTCGTGAGACATCACGCATTGGCTTGTGAGACAATTGGGACACTGCATTGCTCTAAGTACTTGGGATTTATAGTCTGGGTGAGGGTTTCACTGATTGTACTCGAACATCGATGGCGCGTGGGCCTTTGAAGTCCTACCCCGTCTGCGTCGCGCCGAAGTCGACAGGCCTCTTCAACCTATAAACGACTATTATTCTCCGACAAAAAGATGTGCGGCAAAAAGATGAAACGCTCGGAGACGGTTTTCAAGGTTCACGCTTGGTTCAAGTTTAAGAGTAGAACAACTGTCCCCAATTGTTCAGGATTTTGACGGTGTTAAGCAATCGGAAGCGGTGAACCATTGAGACA
>JBGSJT010000323.1:0-20335 GCA_041741715.1 Pirellulaceae bacterium
CTGGCTGTTTCGACGAACCTACAATTGGAAACAGCTAGTTGTTCGACTGTTGCCAGCGATGACAGTGCTAAGCCTGCTGAGTTTCTTGGCAGTCGTTTTTCATTGCTTGGATGATCCCATTGTTCTACTGGCCAAGCCGACGGTCTGGTCTGTAAGTCTAGTAATACTCACCTACCTGTTTGCTGCGCTCACGATATTCAGCTTGTGCCTAGTTGTACTATTGCGTCAGTCGGAAGGCACACGTTGGATTTGGTGGCATGCATGTTGCGTTTCGGTCGCCAACGGATTACTGCTCGCATATATGTTGTACTGGGGAATCGTTGGGGCAAGGACATGGGCTTAATTGCCCCTCCGAATGGTAGTAACGTCTAGCAGTGAAACATGCCAAGATAGCCTACTTGTCGGTCGAAAACTTCAACTTAAGTTGGGCTAGGGACAATACGGTTCGAGCTCAACAATGTCTGGCTGCCAAAATTTCCATCCGCTCAGGAATACCCCAGGGCCACTAGGACGGCACCAAACGCATTCTATTGAGACGCCTAATTGTGGACCGGCATTAATGCTGATTCGCAAAACCGCATTCTTGGCATCCACATTTACGTGGTGAATTAAGCCGATGCCGTTGGAGGAGATATCTCTACTAAGCGCAGGCAGGGTACGGCGGCATTGGCCATTAAGTGTGATAGTAGCTGGATGACAGAACGGAGTGCGCTGATACCAACGCTCTTTGAGCTCTTTCACGAATACATCAACCAGCAGGCTTAATGATTGCGCGGCTGACATGTCTGTTGCGCGCATGCCACTAAGGTGCCAGCCATTGCCATAAGGCTTTGTCCAAGCGAGTTCCGCCTGGAAGGTAACGAAAGTCCCGCCAATTGTCTGGATTGTTAAATTCAGCTGCTGCGATGGCAGATTCACGCGATGCAGAAGACCGATGCCGTTTGGCGAGATGTCTCTACTGAACGCGAATATCTCAGTCTCATGCGGAACTCCAATATTGACCGTAACCGCACGAAAAAACGGATAGCGGGTATGTTCACGCTTGTTATACGAATTTGCGATGGACGCCTCCTTAAGCCACCTTTCGATAGTTTGATCCGTCGACTGCGAATCTGTAAAGGCTAGGCTATGAGCAGTGTTCACGGTTATGCGATTTCAATGCGTGCTATGGCGAGTGGGAGTACGAGCTACTAGAAATTGCTTGAAAACAGGAAGCCTGCGAATGCGTTTTGCAGCCAACAAATTCACTGGCTTAGCTTCTTAGTCCTGAGTAGATGTATATCTGCCAAGGCCAGTCGGCAGTTTCCCGCAATGAGTCGATTTGCACTTCGCGTTGGTATTTTCTAGGACATGGGCTAGTAACTGACTAGCCTTCCGAGTTGTGGCTCGACCTAAAAATTGCCGCTGGCTGCAAGCCAGTACATAACACGTTTACCAGTCGTTAACAGCGCGGAATATCAATGCCAAGCTCAATTTGGAATGGACCTTCGTCACTGTTGAACCGTAACAAATGAATTCTCATATTAGCACCGAACGTAATGCGATGCCCCGGTCCTACGATAACCGTGGGTAGACCAAGCGTCAGCCCCTGGTCACCCAGGCGTTCCTTGGTCTTCCCAGCGATCATGTTGGCCATTTCACCCACGGCATCAATTACGTCCGCATCCACAGTGGAGGGACAGCAGCCAGTCAGTTTTTCAACTACTTTGAATGCAAATTGAGGCGGCAAATTGATCGCCAAAGTAGCTTGTGCCGGACCGACGATTCCCACGAATCCACTGATCTCGAAGTGTTTGATTGCGCAGCCCGGATGGGGTACTCCAAGCATGGTTACTTCGATTCCGCACATTTTCCTAAACACACTTAAAGTGCTACTGATCAAGTGCTCGATAAACACAGTTTCGTCGAGCCGTTGGGCTGAAGCTTCAGCTAGCGGTCGATCGCTGTTGCGTTGCAAAACTTCAGCAAGCAAATCGTTTAACATTGGATCGAGTACAGGATTCGAAGGCATATCAAGGGTCCGGTTTTTCAAGTTTAAATTGCGACTCTAATCTACAAGGTATTTATCGATTTTCGCCTGCAAATCCTCTTGCTCGA
This sequence comes from Pirellulaceae bacterium, assembly GCA_041741715.1. Classification (GTDB taxonomy): domain Bacteria; phylum Planctomycetota; class Planctomycetia; order Pirellulales; family Pirellulaceae; genus Aureliella. Next base: position 2,098 of record JBGSJT010000323.1, read on the forward strand.
ACGGTTTGCAGAGATAGTCGGTAACTCCGGCCTGAATGGCTTCGACAACTTTTCCTTTTTCACCTTCGGTGGTGATCATGAAGACGGGAACTTTGGAGCCTGCACCACGTATTTCCTTGAGCAACTCCAGGCCAGTCATTTCGGGCATGTTCCAGTCGGTCAGTACTAAATCGTAGTGGTTGGCCTGAAAGGACTGCCAGGCCTTTTGACCATCGGCTGCTTCGACATGATCCGTCAGACCGCAACCGTTTAAAGCGCGGATAATGATTTTGCGCATGACACCGGAATCATCGACAACAAGAGTCTTCATGTAATTTTTTCCTTTGGCTAAAAGATGAAAGAGAGTTGACAAAAAGAGTTGACTATTTTGGGATCGAGCAGACGAACGTGCCGTGTGAACAATCAGCCCACAGAGTTGAAGGCATCTTGCTTCAGTGCCCGATAGACCTGGATGCAAAGCTGCTCACCAAAGCAGCGGACGGGCACCTCTGTCTCCGAGACCGTGCCGTACACGCGGATATCAAATTCCTTGCCGATCGTGACACTTGGCAGCGACAGGAAGGAGGGGCCGGGGACCAGGCTCTTGATGTTTCCGCCGATCATGTTCGTCAGCTCGGCAATGGTGTCCTGGCGATCACTTAATTCAAGTTCTGCTTCGTCCAATGCGAGCATCTTGCAGGCCGCACGAGACACAAAGGCATTCGTCGTTCGCAGCATAACCACTCCGTTCCACGTTCCTGAGATTTGCACGCAACCGGTGATGTGGTCGTCCCTATGAGTTAGTTCAAACGCCTCAGCGGGCTCAATGTCGACGTCCAGCATCATTGTGCAGACGCTGCTGGTGATTGTGTGTATATCTTCTGTGGATACCATGTGACTTTTCCTTTCCGGTTTAGTTAATTGCGAGCACGACTGAGGCGCCAGACATCTAGTTCGGTTTGACTGACTTTGATCGCCGGTAGCAGGTTGCGAGTCCCAACTGCTCTCGAGAGAAATCTGTATTAAGGCCAAGGGTTGATTCCGCACCACCTAAAAATAAGACGCCATCATCTTGCAGGCTACGATGCACTTTGCAAAGAATCTGCTGCTTTGTCTCGACGTCGAAATAGATCAATACGTTGCGCAGAAAGACGATGTCCACAGGTGGAATGCCGGTCCATGGTTGAACCAGGTTGAGCAGACGAAAATCGATCATGTTGCGGAGTTCGTCTTTAATGATCCATTTCATCCCTTCCCGCGTGAAGTACTTGAGTAGCAACGACATGGGCAGTCCGCGGTTTACTTCGGTCTGATTGAACTCACCCGACTTGGCCTTTTCGAGCACCTTGGTGCAGATATCCGTGGCGATGATTTTTAAATTCCAACCGGCCACCTCGGGGAAGTTTTCCCGCAGCAGCATGGCGATCGTATACGGCTCTTGTCCGCTCGAACAAGCATTGGACCAGATCGTCAACTTTCGCTCGCGCGCCCTTTTGCCGATCAGTTCGGGCAATATGTGGGACTTCATGGCGTTAAAAGGATGCATGTCACGGAAGAAGCTGGTTTCATTAGTGGTCATCGCTTCGACGACTTCTTGCGCGAGCTGGGCCGTATTTGGCTTCTTAAGCTCGTTTACCAAGTGTTCGAGTGAAGCCAATCCGCGTGCGCGAACGATGGGCGTCAGTCGCGATTCGATCAGGTATGACTTCTGTGCGTCCAGCACGATGGCCGACCTTTGCCGAACAAAAGCGCTCAGGAAGCCGAAGGCAGTGGGATCGAGAGTTGTTGCCATGCTAGTCATGCTAAGTGCCTTTCTCCGGCTTCCTCGTGTTGTCTTTTGTTCCTCATCGTCCGTTGTATGAGCTCGCCCGCGATCAGGTTCAATGGTAGAACTCGATCGGCCAGGTTGGCCTGCGAAACAACCCCAGGCATACCCCACACAACGGACGTAGCTTCGTCCTGTGCAATGACAGTGCCACCGCAGTCTCGAATTTGTTCGCAGCCCAGTAATCCGTCGCGTCCCATTCCCGTCAGTACGGTGGCCAAGGTACGCGCTCCGAAGACTTCAGTCACGGAACGGAATAAAACATCGACAGCGGGGCGGCAAAAATTCTCCAGCGGATCTTGATTGAGTCCCACTGTGACCGAGGTTCCCTTCCGGTGCACGATCATGTGCATGCCGCCTGGTGCGACGAGTGCCGTTCCTGGACGGAGTGTCTCACCTGCCTCAGCCTCTTTGACCTTAATTTGGCATGCTTGGTCGAGTCGGTCGGCCAAATGTTTAGTGAAGATCGGTGGCATGTGCTGGACGATGACGATGGGCACGGGGAAGTCCGCTGACAACTGCGGCAAGACCGTAGCCAGCGCATTGGGACCACCGGTGGAGACACCGATGGCGACAACGTCAATGCGGACTGGCCCAAGCCTTAAGTCACGTGTAGCTCGCGGATTGTTGCGTACCGACTGTCGCTGGTAAACTTCCGTTGTATTCAGCTTTGCATACCACTCACAAAGTGCTTTGACTTTGGGTGTCAAATCGGTCTGTACATTGTTAATCGCTTCTGCCACGCTCCCCACATTGGCCGGCTTGGTGACATAGTCATTTGCACCCTTGGCCAGCGCGTCGAAGGTCGCGTGCGCGCCGCGCTCGGTCAACGTACTGAACATGATCACGGGCAGCTTCGGATAGAGTTTTCGAATCTCCACCAAGGTTGAAATACCGTCCATTTCCGGCATTTCCATGTCAAGCGTGATCACATCTGGATTGACCTGCGGAATCTTGGCCAAGGCAATCTTGCCATTGGCAGCGCTGCCGGCGATCTCGATATCCCGATCCATTGTCAGAGTATCCGACAACAACCTGCGAATGACGGTCGAGTCATCGACAATGAGTACCCGTATTTTGCGTGTCATTGTTAGACTCCAATTCCGATTAACCGGAGTTTCTCGTGAATCGTGGCCTCATCAAAGGGCTTCATGACGTATTCATTTACCCCCGCCACAAAGGCATAAGCCATGCGTTCCATTTCGGTCTCCGTCGTAATCATCATCAAAGGCAGCAGCGCGAATGCCTCGTTGGCCCGCACGTGTTTGATGAACTCCAATCCGTCCATCACGGGCATGTTCCAATCGACCAGCACCACGTCGGGTGCCCCAAATTCCTCGAGCCGGTCAAGCGCTTCGCGCCCATTTCCTGCTTCCGTGATCTCATAGCCCAAGCGCCGCATGATGTCACCCACGATTCTGCGCGTGGCTCGCGAATCATCTACAACTAAAGCTCTCATTGACATCTCATCCCTATCTGAAATATTTCGCGCATCGATTCGTTTGTGCACACTTACTGACTGGCCAATGCCCCGGAAAGAGCTGGAACCATGGGTTTACCGTGATTCCAGCTCGATTACGCATATGCTTCCGCTTAGACCCTGAAGCGACTAACCAACTGTTGCAGGTCGGCGGCCATCTTCGAGAGCTCGACGGCAGCTTGTTGAGTGTTGGAGGCGCCCTGCGACGTGTTGTCGGCGGCCGTTGCCACCGAAGTGATGTTCTCGGCAATCTCTCCGGTTCCCTTGGCGGCCTCGGCGACGTTGCGTCCCATTTCGTTGGCGGTGGCTGTTTGTTCTTCCACAGCGCTGGCAATCGTATTGGAGATATCACTGATCTGGTTGATCACGCTGCTAATTTGCTTGATGGCCTCAACCGCACCACTTGTAGCGGATTGAATTGTCTCAATCTTGAGGCTGATATCCTCAGTGGCCTTGGCGGTTTCTTTGGCCAGTTCCTTAACTTCGTTTGCCACCACAGCAAAGCCCTTGCCAGCTTCGCCTGCCCGAGCCGCTTCGATCGTCGCGTTGAGCGCGAGCAGATTGGTTTGCTCGGCAATCGACGTGATCACCTTGACTACCTTGCCAATTTCAGTGCTGCTTTCTCCCAGCTTGGCGATCGTTCGGTTGGTGGTCTCAGCGATGGTCACCGCTTGTTGGGAGACGCGAGCCGAATCAGCGGCATTCTTGGCAATTTCGCGAATCGCCGAGTTCATTTCCTCGATGCCGGTGGCCGCTACGTTCACGTTCTGGCTGACCTGCTCGGACGCTGCTGAGACAACATTGGCCTGAGAGGAAGTCTCTGAAGCGTTGCTGGTCATTTGCGTGCTCACTGCCGTCAACTCTTCCGAAGCGCCTGCCAGTGCCGTCGCATTCTCAGATATCTCGGCGATAATCCGTGTATTCTCCAAGACTGCCGCTTTTTGGACAGTGATATCCGTAGCGAACTTGACGACTTTGAAGGGATTGCCATTCATGTCAAAAATGGGATTGTAAGTCGCTTGAATCCAAATCTCCTTGCCACCTTTTCCGAAGCGTAGAAACTCAGCTGTCTGAAATTTCCCAGCAGCTAGGTCCGTCCAGAATTGTCGATACTCCGGACTGGCAACCAAAGCCTTGTCCACAAATAGACTGTGATGCCGACCCTTGATCTCGGACAGGGTGTAGCCGAGCGTATTGAGGAAATTATCATTGGCGGTGATGATCGTCCCGTCCAACTCGAACTCGATCACTGCCTGCGACTTGCTAATCGCGTCCAGTTGCCCTTGAACGTCAGCGGCGCGCAGTTTCGTAGCCGTGACATCGGTCGCATATTTGACCACCTTGTAAGGAATTCCCTGCTCGTCCATGATCGGGTTGTAGGAAGCCTGAATCCAAACCTCTTTCCCACCTTTGCCAATGCGCTTGTACTCAGCGGCCTGAAATTGACCGGCGGCCAATTCGGCCCAAAACCGGCGATATTCAGTGCTGGAAGCGTAAACGGGTTCGACAAAGAGCCGGTGATGCTGTCCTTTGATTTCAGCCAGCGTATAGCCGAGCGTGTTGAGGAAATTGTCATTGGCGGTGATGACGGTACCGTCCAAGTTAAACTCGATCACTGCCTGAACACGGTTGAGTGCTTCGATCTGCCCACGATAGCTGGCGAAATCTTGCAAGTCCACGTTGCTGGCCTGTGATTGTTTCTTCGACGTTGGTTTGGCTGCTTTAACTGCGGTTGCCATTGGGATGCTCTCTTTCTGAATCTTGTTCGAACTATTGGAAAACCAGGTAAGTTGAATGGAGTCGGTACAAATGCCCAACTCATCGACGACGTTTTGTCAGCCGAGAAATCTCGGCTAACTTGGACTATTTCTCGCTCTTAGAAACGTTAATGGCCTGTTCTGTGTCGAGAATTAACAACAAGCGATCCTTCAACTTGTAAGCTGCCTTGATCAGGTTGCGCGAGGCTCCCCTGAGAGTCTCCGGCGGAGATTCCAGGCACTCCTCTTCGATCTCCTGCACGTCGCCAATTTGGTCCACGAGCAGACTTATGGCCCCCTCTTCGCCACGCACCACGACGTTCATCGGAAGTTGAGCCTGCGGGCGAACCGGCAGTCCCAAGCGCTTCCGCAGGTCGATGGCCGTGACAATCTGGCCGCGTAGGTTAATCAGACCGCACACAGCATCGGGTGCTAAAGGCACATCGGTCATTTCCTGATAACGGATGACCTCCTGAACACATTGCACGTCGACACCGAACATTTGGTTGTCGAGGTAGAACGTGCAGAGTTGGCTTTCAGTGTTTAATTGCATCTTCAATTTATCCCCGCGTTAGAGCGAACATCTGTGTCGGCGCTGAACACGCCAACTTTGCGAATCACAGCCGGTAGATCGACCACATCGGTCACTCGATCTTGAATGACCGCCGAGGTCAGCAAGCCGACGCGTTTGGTTGGCCGAGCGACGTCGAGCGTGGTGTCAACGATGTCGATAATACGGTCGACAACCAAGCCAACGCTGCGTGACTGTTCCTTGTACACCACCACATTCAAATACGGGTCGTCGGTCGCTTCGCGACTTTCGACTCCCAGGACTCTCGACAGGCGTATGAGCGGTAGGATTTCGTTGCGATACTGCACAACCTCTTGGCCGTCGGCCTCTTCAACAGAATCTTTTTCGATTTTTTCCAAGCGTGCGACTTGCGAAATCGGCAAGGCTAAACGGTTCCTGCTACCCGTTCCGAGAATAAGCAAAGTCTGTGAAAGATTCTTAACGTTGTGGTTTTGATTTGATCCCTCCAGCAGCTTGCGATCCCTTTCCTTGGAAACCACATTGGAGGTGTAGGCCAGCCCAATCACGTCCAGAATCAAAGCGACCTTGCCATCCCCCATGATGGTCGCACCCGAAAAGACCGGGATGGACTTGAGTTGTTTGGCAAGCGGCTTGACGACAATTTCTTCGGTGTCGTTAATCTGGTCGACGACCAACCCAAATTGTCGCTCGTCAGCCCGTAACACAACGATATTGACCGATTCCGCGGGCTCCCTTTGTTGTAGACCCGTCTGCAGCACTTTGTGCATGTACACCAGAGGCAGAAGCCTGCCACGCAAACGATACACGGGAGCACCCTGAATCCACTCAATGCTCTTTTTGGCTTGCTCACCATCGAGCCGGACTAACTCGAGTAGATTAACTTGCGGGATCGCAAATCGGTTACCGTCGTTGGTGACCACGAGGGCCGGTATAATCGCGAGAGTTAGCGGGATCTTGATCTTGACGACCGTACCTTGACCAAACTGACTTTGAACGTCGACGATGCCGCCAATTTTTTCGATGTTCGTTTTGACAACGTCCATCCCCACGCCACGCCCAGAAACGTTGGAGACCTTCTCGGCCGTTGAGAATCCCGGCAGAAAGATCAATTGAGCGGCTTCATGATCCAGCATGGCCTCGGCTTGATCCTGACTGATTAATCCCTTCTCCACGGCCTTGGCTTTGATTCTTTCGGGATTGAGGCCGGCGCCGTCATCGGAAATTTCGATGTTGACTTGTCCGCCCTCATGGAAGGCGCGGAGCAACAAGCAGCCTTCCATCGATTTTCCATTGGTCACGCGCACGTCGGGTCGCTCGATACCGTGATCCACTGAATTTCGAACCAGGTGAGTGAGCGGATCTTTGATCGCCTCTATAATCGTTTTGTCGAGCTCTGTTTCCTTGCCCACCATTTCAATTCGAACTTCTTTACCGCAAGCGCTCGCCAGATCGCGCACGATGCGAGGGAACTTGCTCCACACGTTGCCGATCGGCTGCATACGTGTCTTCATCACGCCCTCTTGCAGTTCGGTCGTGATCAGATTTAAGCGTTGACTGGCGCTCAGCAGGTCAGTGTCTCCGAGCATGCCGGTGAACTGAATGATCTGGTTGCGCGCCAGCACCAATTCGCCAACCCGTGTCATCAACTTGTCCAACAAGGCCACATCAACACGAATCGTGGTGTCGGAGGCAGATACCGTGGCCGCTTCCACATTTGCAGAACTGGCGGGTATCGACTTCTTGACCGAACTGCTGCGCACTTCGCTGGGTCGGTTGGTGGGCTCAGCCTTGACGGATGCGTTTGGCTGCGCAAAGCTAGCAGCGGCTTGGGACGGTTTTGCAACGTGATGGCCACCGTTGGCCATATTAATATTGGCGATCAATTCATCTGTAAAGTTCTCGCCTTCGGACCCGCTGTGTTCAATATTGAGCATGTACTTGCGAAGTGCGTCGACGGTCGCAAACAGCAAATTGCTGATCGATTCCGTGAGTTGCATTTCGCCGCTACGCATCTTGCCGAGCAGATTTTCGCCAGCATGCGACAATCGTTCAAGATTGCCAAAGGCCAAGAAGCCCGCGCTACCCTTGATGGTGTGAATGTTTCGAAAGATGACGTTGATCAGCTCGCGGCTTGAGGGATCACGCTCAAGATTGACCAAATCTCTATCAATTTGCTCCAGACTGTCATAGCCTTCGATAATGAATTCCCGCAGTGCCTCGCTGCTAATCGAGTCAGGAAGCTGGGCGTCCAGCGTGAGGTGCTGAGCTTCGTTTGGCCTTGGACTTGCCTGGCTGGATTCGCACGACGGCGGCTCGCCTACTGTTTGGCAATCTTGCTCACGGTCGCTATCGCTCACCGGCGCTGCTGCTGGTTGCTCCTGCAACAGTTGTTGCAAGGCTTCGATATGATCCGACACATCCTCATCATTGGAAGTATCGATCGCCGCCAACAATCCCTTGAGACGATCCGTGGCCGCGAGCAACGTACTGACGACAAGGTTCGTTGGTCGAATCTCCGAATTCCTTAGCCGATTCAAGACTTCCTCTTCGCGGTGTGCGAGAGATTCCAGTGTTGCCAGCCCTAGGAACCCCGCAGCTCCCTTGATCGAGTGTACCGCACGGAACACATTGTTTACTAAGGCGGTATCCATACAATCCTGCTGAGCTTCTAGCGTGAGAAGCTGGCTTTCCACGTTCTCCAAATGCTCTTGGGATTCGACCACAAACTCAGCAAGTAATTCTGTATCTTCGATATTCATTGATTCATTTCCTGGACGGAGTTTTTAAGCTATAGCCTTGGTGACACTTTGCGGATTCGTATGAGACTCAAGAAACGCGTGAAAACCTCGGAACTTGAGTTGAGTAAGGGAAGCGTCTCGGGAGTTCTTGGCGGTCGACCGGCATTGGCTCTGTCGGCTCCGTTTGACCAACTTTGCACGACAGTTCGCCTATTGACCTGCCTTGAGACTGAGCGACATCCGTTCCGCAACATCGAACTTGCTTAGAATGCTGCTCGTCTCGATCCAAGAAATGCTCAATCAAGGGCAAGACTTCAAAGAATGTATTCAACACATTAGGATCGAATTGACTGCCCCGGCCTTCGCTCATGATTGACAGCACTGTTTCTTTCGGCAGGGCTGGTCGGTAGACACGGTCATGCGACAAAGCATCATAGACATCCACCACACTAACAATTCGGGCTGCCAGTGGAATCTGCGTTGTTTGCTTGCCGTCCGGGTATCCCTGGCCATCCCATCGTTCATGATGCCAACGGGCAATTTGCTCCGCCATTTGCAACATGGGTTGGCGGGAACCGCACAGTATCTGCGCTCCAATTTCGGTATGCTTCTTCATAATCTCGCGCTCATCGAACGTTAGTTTGCCTGGCTTGAGCAGGATGGAGTCTGGAATTCCAACCTTGCCTATGTCATGCATGGGCGCTGCTAGTCGAATCGTTTCGACCTCCCTCGCGGACCAGCCGCATTGGCGGGCGACAATCGAGCTCAACACGCCCAGTCGACGAACATGTTCACCTGTCTCATCGTCGCGCAACTTAGAGGCGGCAATTAGTCGCGCGATCGTTTCCTCGTGTGCATCTCGTAATTGATGCTCCTGAGCTCGCAGCTTACCTTCGAGAATTCGAGTATGGTCGCGTTGGGCCAAAAGCATCCGCTGTCGTTCCAGTGCCCTCGAAACTTGAAACGAAAGCTCTTGTTTCTTAACGGGCTTGATCAGGTATCCCCAGGCACCCTGCGTCAGCGTCGAGACCGCCAGACGAATGTCCTCGCAGCCAGTCAGCATGAGCACGGCAATTTGGGGGTATTCTAAAAACAAACTCGGCAGCCACTCTGCGCCCGATTGGCCAGGCATCGTGATGTCACACGTGATGACATCTACTGGTTTAGTAACCATCAAAGCCTTGGCTTCTTGCACGTCTTCAGCCATCAGGCATTCATATCCCTCGTCGCACAGCCAACTGCCGATAAGGCGTCTCACGAACCGCTGGTCGTCTACCACAAGCACTCGTGGCGAACGTTCAGAATTGCTTTGCAGCTGATGTAGGTTCATTTGAATTTCGATTGGAAAGTAGCTGTGAAGGACTAGGCTTCGCTGACTAAAAGAGTTCAGGGTGCATATCTTGCCTTAGGTATATGCCTTGCGGAATCGTAAAAGTCAAAGAGTGTGTTTCCGCAGTCAAACTAAGTAATTTCCCTAGTCGGGCAAAAAGAAAGCTTTACTGTTTTCAACTAAACAGAATGCGGTGGAGCTTGCGAGCCGACACAACGTTCGGCATCAGAACGGGGGGGGCGGAGAAGTCCCTGAGTACTTCGGCTGTGCGCGTTTGATCACCTGGCAAGCAAAAACAGTCAAATGAACACAGACGTAGCTCGGTAGCGACACCGCACTCCCTTTAGCAGCAACTGATGACGCGATTCGTCTCGCGGCCCCAATGACATCGATGTCAGCGCTGGACGTTGGGCCGCCCCTAGTACCTAATGTGCTATGCCGCTAAGATGCCGGCCAGCCAGATTATTTTAACTTCCGCAAAAGTAATCACTTAGATTCGACGGCATGCACCAGATCTACCCGCCCCGATTACTGACACTCAACGATTCCTGCCCCATTCAATCGTTGATTTCCTTTTGGATGTAAATGGAAGTTGCTCTCCGGATCCTTTCGATTAGTCATGCGTTCGTGTTCTAGCCTTGGCACGCTGTTTGCTGAAGAGTAGGCCATCCCTGTTGCTGAACTACTAACTATCGTCGCCGTTCCGATTCTTGAGTCTGCAGAGGCTGTCTAGAGAATTTCCGCGGAAAGGGAAACGGAAAATCGCATGGAAAAGGATTCGTTTAGCCAGAAAACACTACCGATCGCCCCGTTGCCAGCGTTTGAACGTCTGCAAGGCCTCCGAGATTCTTTCTCTAATCTTGGGGAAACAGCCATAGTTGAGGGGCACTTGCTCGAGTCGTATTTGGCTTTGCAATCCGCTGTGGACCTGTTAGACAGCGAGGATTCCCACGCCGTGCTGCTACTTCGAAAAATCGCCGATCGAGTGCACATTTTTTTGGATGCGATGCCAGTACGAATCGCAGTTCTCGACCAGTCCGGTAAAATCACTTTTACGAATCAGGCCTGGAGGGAAGCAGCAATCCAAGCCGGTTTGGACTGGCGGACTGTGAGCGAAGGGGTGGATTACCTGGCTGTTTGCGAGCCCGTTGTTGACGCAAACTGCGAAGGGGCAGCGCGAGCCGCATCTGAAATTCGACGATTGCTCAATGGAGATAGTCTGAGATTTCAGTTCACGTATGATTGCCATAACGCCGACGGCGACCAATGGTTCGTGTGCTATGGACAAGCGCTGCGCGTAAACAGTTCAGAGCGGGCGGTCATCATTCACAAAGACGTCACTCTCTTCGAGCTAAGCCGCTTGGCAATCGAGGAAACCCAGCTGCAACTTGCACACGCTTGTCGGGTGGCAACGATGGGGGAAATGGCCACGAGTCTCGCCCACGAACTCAATCAACCGCTGGCCGCCATCCGTCTATATGCCGAAAACTGCCTGGAAGATATTAAATCCATCAGTGATGAACCTGAATCCTTGTTTCAAAAGCTGCAACTGATCTCGACATTGGCTGGTCAGTGCGCTCATATCATCGATAGAGTGCGTTCATTTGTCTCGCGTCAAGGAACATCGAAATACACTTTATTCGATGGCCGCGAGGCCCTGCAGAATGTCATCGCTATAATTGATTACCAGCGGAAGCAAGTGGGATTTTCCTTGCATTTGGATATTAGCAAGGTGCCGTTGTGGATAAACGGCAACCGAATCCAGGTACAGCAGGTGTTGCTCAACCTGGTGCTAAACGCCATTGAAGCAGTGCAGGAGTGCTGTTCCGCGGATCGCCGGATCGACTTGAGTGCTGTTGCCCTCGGTAATAACGTGCTATTCACTGTACATGACTTCGGTATCGGTATTTCCGACGAGACCGAGGAGCGCATGTTCGAGCCATTCTACACGACCAAATCGAACGGTTTGGGAATGGGGCTCAAGATCAGTCGAAGCATCGTGCGCGCCCGTTGTGGGAGTTTGACATATGAAAGTAGAGGCGCCTGTGGAACGATCTTTCGCGTCAGCCTGCCAAGCGAAATTGGAAGTTCATGATGCCTAATTCCGCCTACAAGAAAGTAGAAGTTTGGGTCGTCGACGATAACGAGGAAATGCGCGACTCGATCCAGTGGACACTCGCTTCCGTTGGATGCAAGGTACAGACGTTTGGCAATGTAATGGATTGTCTGAATGCCATAGAACCTTCACAACCCTATTGCATTGTGCTCGATTTATTGTTGCCCAAGATGACGGGCATACAGTTCATTGAAAAATTGTTGCCAATAAACGCCAATTGCGCTGTGGACATGATCAGCGGACATAGCGATGTTCGTTCGGTTGTCGAGGCGATGAAGTTAGGGGCAGTGGACTTCCTGACCAAACCCTTTAGCCGGGAAGAATTACTAGGCGCAGTTAACGACGCCATCGATCAGGCATTTACGAGATTTAACAATTCTATCCATGAAGATATGGTCGCTGACCGAATTGGCAAACTCTCTGTCCGGGAACAAGAGGTGTTGGAATGCATTTCCAATGGCTTGGTCACTAAGCAAATTGGGGCAAGATTGGGAATCAGCCCCAGAACAGTGGATGTCCACAGGGCAAACATATCGTCCAAGCTGGGAATTGATTCGCCGATGCAGCTGGCACATACCTTACTGCTGTACTGCCGCTGGGAGGAACGTCAGAACAGATCAACACGCAGACCCTCGACGTGAGGCTGGCGAGGACTGTGTTTGCTGACAAAAATGGTCACTCGGCTCGTGGCGTGCTCCGGACAAGATACGTGAATTTCGGCCTGGCTCGGCTGTCCAATGAGGCGAAACTGAATCGGCCCCTGGCTAGTGTGAATTGATCATTTGTCAGTGCGACACTGTCTTTCCACTATCCATGATATAGCGGGTTACAATGGCTAGAAAACATTCAAAGCTAAACTGCCGCAGACTGCCAAAGGTGTCACGGCGATAGCTTAAACCGAGTGGAACAACCGCCACCAACAACTCTAAGGAGAGAGCCCTGTGTCTCGAGTTCGCACCAAGCCAAGGGACGTTCCACTGAGTACGTCAACTCAGCAGCCAAAAGAAACGAAGCCAATCGCGAAGCCGCATCGTCGTTGGCTCAGTTGGGATCAGCCAATCTTGCCAAGTGTGGCTCAACAGTTACTCAATGACTACGCGGCGGGCGACACCTGGGATATGCGGCAGATACTGCTAGTGCTCCCTGGTGGATTGGCGCGTCGACGGCTCAACGAACTGTTGGCGTTAACAGCCAAGCAACAGGGGAAGGTGCTCTACCCACCGCGTATCGTAACGCTGGGGACACTCCCGGAGCAACTCTATGTGGCCAAGTACCCGTTTGCCAGTGATCTCATCCAACAACTCGCTTGGGTCAAAGCGCTGCGCTCGACGCCTACCCCCGAGCTAACTCAAGTTGTGCCGGTGCCCCCAGCCAAGCAAGCGTCGCAGGCTTGGTTGGAGTTGGCCAAAATCTTTTCGGGCTTGCATCGCGAATTGGCCAGCGATGGATTGAACTTCGAGCGCGTGGTAAAGGCGTTGGGAACGCATCCCGAAGCAGCCCGCTGGGAGACACTGGCTAAAATCCAAGCTCGTTATCTGGCGACACTCGACGAGTTGAAACTGTGGGACATTCAAACAGCTCGACTGTGCGCATTGCAATTTCATGAACCGGCCACGACACAGCAAATCATCGTGGTGGGGTGTGTTGACCTCAATCGCACGCAGCGCGGTTTCCTGGAACAAGTGGCCGAACAAGTCGCGGTGTGGATCGCTGCCCCCGACTCAGCGGCTGAACTGTTCGATGAATTCGGCAGTCTGCAAGGGACCGCCTGGCAAGATTTTGAAGTCGATATTCCACACGCTACGTTGCTGGTCGGTAATTCCCCCAGTGATCAAGCCGAACTGACTTGCGCTGCACTAGCTGAACTCGGCACTCGGTATCATGCGCGCGAAGTAACGATTGGAATTCCGGATGCCGCGCTGATTGCCGAACTGAAACATCAACTACATCAAGCTGGCATCACGGGTCGGAATGGTGCGGGGAGCGCCTTGGTTCAATCGGAACCGGCTATGCTCTTGACGTTGTTGGGGCAATATGTCGACACGCACAGCTTCGCGTCGTTCGCTGCACTGGTGCGTCATCCGGCAATCTCGTCGCTGCTGACAGCTCTGCAGCTCGCACTCCCCAACGATTGGCTGGCGCAGATCGACCAGTACTACAGTACCGCACTGCCCAAGCAAGTCGACGGCTTTGTGAACTCAGAGGCCAAGGGGGCGGAGTCCTATGTGGCTGTTTCGCAAGCCATCAATGGCTGGTTGCATGAACTGAGTTCGCGCCCCCGAGCGATTTCGAAGTGGGTGCAACCGTTGCTGGGAGTACTCTCGGCGGCCTATCATCGGCAGACCGTCGATCTACAGGATGCAGTGCAAGGCTCACTGTATACAGCCGCCTCGGGACTGTGCGATGGGATCGTATCGCTCAGCGATATCCCTAGTGAACTTGAACCGAAGATGACGGTATCTGAGTTTATTGATTGGCTAATGCGAGGTCTGAGCGGAGCGCTCATTCCCGAACCGACCGATGTGGCTGCCGTCGAGATGCTGGGTTGGTTGGAACTAGCTCTTGACGACGCACCAGCGCTGATTGTGACCGGCTTGCACGATGGCGTCGTTCCCGAAAGCGCGAGTGCTGACGCTTTTCTACCCAACGGTTTGAGACGACAATTGGGGATGATCGACAACGCGCGACGCTATGCGCGCGACATCTATTCATTGCAGGTCATGTTGCGTTCACGAGAGCAAGTGCGAATTATTGTCGGAAAGACTGATGCCAATGGCGATCCTTTGGTCCCCAGTCGTTTGTTGATGGCCTGCAACTTGGCCGAGCTTCCGGAACGCGTGCTGCACTTGGTTAAGGAAGACGAGCTAGATGTCTTGCCGCCAGTGAAGAAGCGTTGGACCAAACGTGGCGGCGCAAGTGAGTTGTTGATACCTCGACCGATTCCTGGCCGAACAGTCGGGCACATGACTGTCACCTCCTTTCGTTCTTACCTCGCCTGTCCCTATCGCTTTTATTTGGGGCACGTGCTCAAGTTGCGCGAGGAGCAAGATGCCGATGCGGAACTCGACGCTCCCATGTTTGGCAATCTAATTCACGACACCCTGGAGCAACTTGGCAAAGGCCCCGTCGCCAAGAGCCAAGATGCGGAGGAGATCGAACTATTTCTGCTGAGCCAATTGCAGCAAGTGGCGCTCGATCGCTACGGTCCCAATCCACCGTCGGCGGTGTTGATTCAGATCGAGCAAGCCGAGCAGCGACTAAAGGTCTTCGCTCCATTGCAAGCGGCACGAGCCCAGGCGGGATGGGAAATTAAATTCACTGAATGCGCTGTCACCAAAGAACACAAAGTCATGCTCGGACATGGCAAGCAGATTCCGTTGATTGGCCGGATCGACCGCATCGACTATCATCCTGGCTCCGGCAAGTGGGCCATCTGGGATTACAAGACCAGCGACAATGCGAAAAATCCGCTCTCGGTCCATTTATCAAAAAACGAGTGGAAGGATTTGCAGTTGCCACTCTATCGTCCACTAGCCAAGGTCTTCGGTGTGGGGGAGTTTCCATCCTTGGGCTACATCGCACTCCCCAAGCAGGCATGTGATATCGGATTTCACGAGGCGGAGTTTACGCATGCGCAACTGACGGAGGCAGACGAACTGGCCCATACACTCGCCACGCGAATCGTCGCTTGTGACTTTTGGCCCGAGCCGCTCGAGCAACCCCAATACGACGACTTCGCACGCATCTGCCAAACCCATGTGCAACATGTGTCAGTTGCTCCGCCGCCGCGTAAACTATCGCGCCATCAACGACGCCCCGACGCCATCAGCCCCGAGGTTATCGCCGAGGCCCAGCGTCTATTGACGATCGGTGAGTTGTCGCAGCCGAGTTTTGCACCGCTGCTGATTCGCGCATCGGCGGGGACGGGTAAAACGTTTCAATTGACCAATCGCCTGCTGCAAATCATTTTGTCTGGTCAAGAGGTCGATCCGATTCTGGCTAGCACTTTCACTCGCAAGGCCGCCGGTGAGATCATGCATCGCGTACTGCAACGCTTGGCGCTGGGCTGCATCGATGATCGCGCGAGAGGTGAAATGGCCGAGCACCTAACTGGTGTCGACACTTCTGCCGCGTCATGCTTGGCGGCACTCAGAAGGATCACGCGTTCGATTCATCGCTTGCGAATCGGTACGCTGGATAGTTTCTTCGCGCAAGTGGCGCGGACCTTCAGTCTCGAAATGGGCTTACCACCAGGTTGGACGGCGCTCGATCCCGTACAAGAGCCTCAAGTCCAATTGCAGGCGATCGGTCAAATGCTTGACAATCACGATCGGCGCACGTTAGTCGAATTGGTGCGGATGCTCTCCAAAGGGGATGCGGGTCGGCAAATCTCCGATCAAATTCGCCAAACGGTGGCGAGTGGTTTTGCCCCGTATCGCGCCAGTGAGGCTGAAGCCTGGGATCAATTGCCTGTCCCTGTGCCACCGAGTGAAACGGCCATCGAGTCGGCGCTGCTGAGACTGGAACAGACCGAGATACTTAACAAGTCTGGGAGCGTCAACCAGAACGTCAAAACTGGATTGGAGAAGTTGCATCACTTCGCCAGCATCGGTGATTGGGAGGGGGTCATCGGTCACGGCCTCTACAACAACATCGATGCGGACCCGCCGACCTACTATCGCTGCGAACTTGACGGGAGCTTGATCACTGCCTTGCGGGTGTTGTCCGAACGAGCGGCGGCGGAACTTTTGGCGATTCGTCGCAATCAAACGCTGGCCAGCTACCAAGTACTGCAAGCCTACGACCAGGAATACTCAGCCCTGATTCGTCGTCGCCGCGCGCTCGCCTTTTCGGATGTGACCTACTATCTTTCGCGTTGGATGGGAGGTGAGCGTCCTTCGGGTGCAGAGGGTTCTTCCAAATCGAAGGTCAAACAATCACCAGCGACCCAGGCCAGCGCGGCGGCGCGATTGGCCTTTCGGCTCGATTGTGGCGTCGAGCATTTGTTGCTCGACGAATTCCAAGACACGGCCCCCGAGCAATGGCAGATCCTTCGTCCTTTGGCAACACCGCTGGGTGGCGCGCCGCGCGGTGATAGCTCGTTCTTCTGCGTGGGGGATACGAAGCAAGCCATCTATGGCTGGCGAGGTGGCGTGGCAGAAATTTTTGATTCGGTCGATCGCTCCGTCTCGGAACTTCAACAGACTGCCATGAGCGATTCGTTTCGCAGCAGTCCTGAAGTGATGCAAGTTGTCAACGATGTCTTTCTCAATCTGAATAAGCACGAGAATTTTTCGCAATGCGAGATCGTGGCCGAACAATGGAGTCGAGATTTTCCAGAGCATCGCACTTCACGCAGCTCGCTAGCCGGTTATGTCTGCTTGCGGAATGGTCCGAAACTCGACAGCAAACTCCCCGTTGAACAGCGTAAGGAAATTTACCTTGGGATCGCCGCCCAGGAGATTGCCGAGTTGACACAGAACAGCACCGCCAGCGTGGGAGTGCTCTTCCGTACCAATGCCGACGTGGGACGCATGATCAGCCTGCTGCGTGAATTGGGTGTTCCGGCTAGCCAAGATGGTGGCAATCCACTAAGCGACTCGGCGGCGGTCGAATTGATGTTGTCACTGATCCACTTTGGCGATCATCCTGGCGATGGCACCTGCGCATTTCATGTGGGGACATCACCGCTGGCCGCAGCGTTCCCGTATTCGATCGCCGGGGAGCCCAACGAGTGCGCGCACTGGTTGCGCAGCGAAGTGGCTAGGAAAGGATTGGGGCAGACGCTCGAGTCGATCGCCGAACATGTGGCGCCTAAACTCTCCTGGTGGGATCAACATCGCCTGGAACAATTCATCCGTGCGGCTTATGACTATCAGTCCAACTATAGTGGTCGCTTGCGAGATTTCGAGGAGGCAGTGCTGCGTGGTCGCGTGGCTCTTCCAACCGAGGCCCAAGTAAAAGTGATGACTGTTCACAAAAGCAAGGGGCTCGAGTTTGACGCGGTTTTCTTACCAGAGTTGGATATCGATCTAGCTTCGTCCAGTAGTCTGTTGGTCTTGCGTGGCGCTGATCCTTGTCAGCCTCCCAATGGAGTGCTGCGGTATATGAATAGTAGTCTACAAGCGATGTTGCCGGAGAATTGGCAGCAAGCTTTTGCGCTCCACAAACAACGGGGCGTCGCTGAATCTCTCTGTCTGCTGTACGTGGCCATGACCAGAGCGCGGCAAGCACTGCACATGTTGGTTAGGCCCACCAGTCGCGGAGCCTTGCAGGAGTTTGGTTCGCTGCTGCAATCGACACTTGGGAGCGAAGAATTGCGCGGCGAACCCGCTGCAATGCTTTACGAGCGCGGCAATCCGCAGTGGTATGCCACGAAATTAAGAGAGGCAACTCCGACAGATTCTATTCCTACCGAATCGATGGTAGTGACCTCCATCACGATTCGGACCGACGACGA
>JBGSJT010000324.1:0-35380 GCA_041741715.1 Pirellulaceae bacterium
GCAGCTATTCGACGATCGATCAATACTTTGATGACGTGCTGGGTGTCCCGGTTTCGCGGGGCTATCTATCAAATGGTGTGGAATCGACTAACAACCATAGCGAGCAGCAAGTTCGTCATGTGGTGATTGACCGCCGAATCACTCAGGGCACACGCAGCGAATCGGGCCAACGATTCAATGAGCGGATGTGGACCGCGATTGCTACCTGCCAGAAACAGCAGCAGAACTTTTTCGAGTATCTACACGCATCGATTGAGGCCAAGTTAAGTGGATCTGCGGCACCCAGTCTAATCCACTAACGCAACAGGCAAGTCAACACCGCAAATCCACCAGAAGAAGCTCCTCTTAACATAGCCGCAGACGCCGAACCCTCGTTGATGGCTCCACCCGGACCGACTTTCTTTGATGACTCGAAGAACCAGTCGATAACAACTCCAGAGGGAAGGTTTTACGAGGCATGGCAGGGCAAAAAGAATATTGTGTTTGGTTTCCTGAGCGGCAATGAAGACGTTACTCCTAGTATGCCCAGTAAATGGTGGTAAGCTCTGCTAAGGAGCATGCCTACCAAGGGACAGCCAAGTCAGGGCGGGAATAATGCTTCGATTGGCCTGGGTAGGACTGATAGTCTATCGAGGCTTTGCTTTTGAGTATTGAGTGATTTTCGCCCACAGCGATTCTTTTTTCCCTGCCATGCCTTAGAAAACCTATCGCGCCAAATGCATTTGAAGAATTCGACTCAAGCATACCGCTACCGGAAAGATTAGGATTAAGAGTACGACTAAAATTAAGAACCCAAACGTTCAACGCTAAAAGCCGTGAACGGTTACGAATAATCGAATGCCGAACAATTGGGGACAATTGTTCTACTCTACAATCAAGCTTTTTTTAGGTAGCGAAGAAGAATCGGGTTAAATGATAGAATACCGGGGCGGCGAAGCAGAGTGTGTCGATGCGATCGAGCACACCGGCATGCCCCATCACCAACGAACCATAGTCGTTGACGCCTCGGTCGCGTTTGATGGCGCTCATCGTCATCCCACCGAACATCCCCATCACACCGATCACCATCGACATACAGGCTGCTTCCCAAAACGAAAACGGAGTGACCCAATACAGGGCCGCGCCGATTAAGCCAGTCGACAACGTCCCTCCTGCAAAACCCTCCCACGTGCGGCTGCTGCTTACGTCGGGAGCGATGATCCGCCTCCCCACCAAGTGTCCCCAGGACCACTGCAAAATATCTGAGAGTTGTGAGATCAGTACGAAAAAGAATAACAAGCCAGCCGGACTGCCGGTCCAGGGGACTCCAGCGCTGCTGGTTAGATGGAGATTCACCAGAGCCGCCGCGTAGCTCAACGAGTAAACGCAGATCAGCAATCCGATCGTGATTTGCGCAGAACGTTCTAAGAAACGTTTGTGATCCCCAGAGAGCGCAATGCGGGCAGGGACCAACAACGATGCGTAAACGGGGATCATGATCGAGTACAAACCATAAAAATCGATCGGCTTGCCGTTGCTCCAACGAAACTGACCATGTTCCAAACCAATCAGTACGTACTGCAAGGGGGTAATGACGATCAACGCCCAGAAAAGCGCTCGATGATCCCCGCGGCGCGTGGGAGCCATGGTGATGAACTCGCGCAGCGCCCAGAACGAAACCAACGCGAACAATACGACGGTACCGATCGTTTGCAACAACAGTCCAAATACTAAGATGGCGCACATCAACCACCACGCGCTCAATCGCTGCCGAAAGCGTTGCACCAACGCTGGATTGACTGATTCGGTCGGCTGTCGCCGCAGGTACTGGCCGACCAGGGACGCGATTCCCAAAGTCACCAGCACCACTCCCAGCAAAATCTTAGTTCTCAGGTCCAACCAACTGGGGTCATTTTCCACGGACACCGATGGAACTAGATTGGTAGCCGACTCTTGGGCATGCAGGGGGACGGCGAGGCACGCGACGGACAACAGGCCGACTAAAAAATTGCGGCCTGTTCCGTTTTTCAACCAGGAAGTTACCATATTCGCTTTCGGGGGGAGTGGGCGTCGCAACATCCGGCGTCACCTTGCGTATCGTGCAGGGCCCCGCAACTGAGAGCTGCCGCGTTCAACGGGCAGTCGTTTTACCAATATTTTTGACTTGGCCGGAGAGGGGCAGAGGCCTTTTCGATCAATTCTGAGAGTGAAGATAGCCTAAGGAAATGGAAGCTGGAATTGTAGGACTGCCAAACGTAGGCAAAAGTACGCTGTTCAATGCGCTCACAAGCAGCCAGGGTGCTCAAGCAGCCAATTACCCATTTTGTACCATCGAGCCCAACGAAGGAATCGTGAGTGTCCCCGACGATCGGCTGGCCCGCATCTCGGCTCTCATTAAACCCAAAAAGCTGATCCCCGCCTATCTCAAGTTGGTCGACATCGCAGGGATCGTCAAGGGTGCCAGCGAAGGTCAAGGACTTGGAAACAAATTCCTCAGTCATATTCGCCAAGTCGACGCGATCCTGCAAGTCGTGCGGTGCTTCAAGGATGATGATGTGATTCACGTCAGCGGTCAAGTCGATCCGGTCGCGGATGTGGAGATCATCGAAACAGAGTTGATGATTGCCGACATGCAGACGCTCGAGAACGCACTCCCCAAGGCGGAGCGTTCGGCCAAAAGTGGCGACAAGGAAGCTAAGCTTCGCGCGATAGCCATCAAGAAATGCCAAGACCATCTCGCGCTCGACCTGCCCTTGCGAAAGTTGATGCTGCCCGAAACTGAAGGAAAGGAAATTGCCAGTTTTGGTCTAATGACCGCCAAGCCGGTGTTGTACATCGCCAACGTCGATGAAAATGATTTACACGGAGAGGGGGAAATGGCAACTGCATTGCGGAAGTTTGCCGAACAAGTTGGAGCGATCGTGGTCCCTGTGTGCGCCAAGCTGGAAGCCGAATTGGCGGAATTGGAAGAACCCGATCGGAGTGAGATGCTCGAGTCTGTCGGCTTGGCCGAACCCGCCTTGGCGACCGTGGCCCGCGAAACGTACCGCACGCTTGGTTTGCAGAGCTATTTCACCGCCGGTGAAAAGGAAGTGCGTGCTTGGACGGTCCCCGTCGGTGCCACCGCACCACAAGGCGCGGGGGTGATTCACACCGATTTCGAACGTGGTTTCATTCGCTGCGAAGTCTTTACGCTGGACGATCTGGAAACCTTCAAGAGCGAAAAAGAAATTCGCAGTGCGGGAAAGTTGCGAACCGAGGGCAAAACCTACATCTTGCAAGATGGCGATATCTGTCACTTCTTGTTCAATGTATAACACTAACGTCTCGACGCGGCGCGAGTTTCGGTACGTGATTGTTGGTGCCGGTAGTGCAGGCTGTCTGCTGGCACGCTTATTAGCCCAAGGGCAAAGCGAACCAGTAGCACTCATCGAAGCGGGCAGACGGGAAAGTGCCACCGATGTTCGAACCGTCGTCCCCAACTTTTATCCAAGAACATTTCGTTCGAAACTCGATTGGGATTTCGCGACGGTTCCGCAAGCGGGCTTGTCTGGACGGCGTATCGCTTGGCCACGCGGCAAACTGCTTGGTGGGAGCGGGGCCATCAACGCGCTGATCAACATGCAAGCCGCTGATGCCGATTTCGAACGTTGGGGCTGGCCCCTACCACAGCTAAAACACAATTCGATTGCTGCTCGTTCCGACGCGATGCCAACGAGTGCATTGGACATCCTGCCGAACAGCGCACCGGTCCAAACGCCCCATCCCTGGAGCGAAACCTTTCTGGAAGCAGCTCAAGCCGTCGGACTGCAGCGCATGGCGAACTGGTCAAAAGCGGAAATTGATTCCTGCGGCTACTACCAGTTAGCCCAGCGGCATGGACGAAGATGCCATACCGGTCAATTTTTCAGCGACGATGAACACAGACAACTGAAAAACATCGAAGTCTTTGCCAATACGCACGTCGCGCAATTGTTGCTGAATAAAGACCGCGCGATTGGCGTGCAAATACTCTCTCCAGCTGGTCAGCTGGATACGATTCATGCCCGTGGGGAAGTTGTACTGTGCGCCGGTGCAATTGGGACTCCCATGTTGCTAATGGCCAGTGGTATTGGTAATCCCGATGAACTTTCAGCGGAGAAGATCGCCTGCCTGCACCGCTTGCCATGGGTAGGTTCCAACTTGCAAGATCATCTGGTCTATCCGCTGATCTATGCAACCCATGATGCGCATGGACTACGACGTCGACACTCCCCCGCCGATCGACAACTTTATCGCGACACAGGAACGGGACCGCTAGCCAGCAATATCGCCGAAGCGGGTGGACTGTTCAGTACTGGTGATGTCTCTACGGAAATTCCCATTGCAGACGACTCGGAACACGCGGCAACCCCTGAGTTTCAATTACACTTCACACCAACCCACTACCTAAAGTATCCGCGACTCGATTCGCGAGATTCTTTCTTCTCATTGGGTGTCACCGATTTACACCCACGCAGTCGTGGGCAGGTACGGTTGGTGCGTCATGCGGGCCATTGGCAGCCCCATATCGATCCCGGCTATCTCACCACCACCGTCGATCGTGTGCGATTTTTGTCGGCCATCCGGTGGACGCGACAATTGGCGACACAGCCTGGATTGCGAGAACTTATTGAACACGAGGCGTTGCCCGGAGCTAAACGAGTCGACGAGCAAGGGTTGTGCAAGTCGCTGGAGACCTTTGCTCAGTCGATCTTTCACCCGGTCGGGACGTGTCGCATGGATTGTGGAAAAATGTCGGGAGCCGAAAAAGCGGTGGTAGACAACGAGTTTCGCGTGCACGGCTTGGTAGATCTGCGCGTCGTCGATGCATCGGTCCTCCCCACCTTGCCCAGTTGCAATACAAATGCTGTTACCATGCAATTGGCTCTACGAGCTGCAAAGAAATTGTTGTCGTAGCAGAAGTCGCCGCAAGCTGCGTACAATAAACCAGATTGTTTCCGCCAACTCGAAAGTTCGACAATGCCAAACCGACTTCGCTGCACGCCTATTGTCTTCAATGCAACTTGTTGGAGTACAGCCTTTAGCCGCCGTTGCATGTCGAACGCGACAACGGCCGCTAAAGGCTGGACTCCAACGCAATTTGGAGCTGTCCAATTGATCGCCTGCACGATTTTCTTCGCGCTTCTATCGCGCGCAGGTGGAGAGGAACGACAAGCGCGAAATTATCTCGCCGGCGCAGAAACTAGACTCGCGGAAGATCTACAGTATCTTTCGTCCGACGAGCTGGCTGGACGTGACGTGGGGAGCCCGGGGATTGAGCTGGCGGGTCAATTTATCGCCGAGCGTTTTCGACAACTAGGGTTAAAGACCGACAGTTTCTCTGGAAATCCTTTTCAAGAGTTCACGATTCCCGGTCCACCGAAGCTGGGGGAAACCGAGCGGAACAGACTGAGCTTCTCTGGCATTGCCGGTCTTCCTGAATTGGCTTTGGGTGTCGACTATACGCCGGTGGCACTCGGGAACGCTGGTTCTTTTTCTGGCGAAGTCGTGTTCGCAGGTTACGGCATCACCGCACCGGAACAGAATTACGATGACTATGCCGGGTTGGACGTGGTTGGCAAGGTCGTCATCATACTTCGCAAAGAGCCCAATCAAAATGATCCCAACAGCAAATTCGATGGCCAACGTCCGTCGCAGCACGCATTTTTCTCAACGAAGGAATTGAATGCCGCCCTGCACCGAGCGGCTGCAATGATCGTTGTCAACGACGGTGCAACCGTCAACGCGGCTGGCCGGGATCAGATGCCTGACGTGTCAGGTGCAGGTAGCGCCGTCAGTGACCAGCAGATTCCCACACTCTATTGCGCGCGCGGCGTGGTCGACCAATTGCTCCGCTCCACTGGGGAGTCACTTGCGGAACTGGAAGCGGCCATCGATGCTCAAGTTGCACCTCGCAGTCGCGTGTTAACAGGAATTCAATGCCAAGGTGAGACTAAGATCGTACAGTCGCGGACTCCGGTGCGGAACGTAGTCGGATTTCTGCCTGGCGTAGGTGCCCTGGCTGACCAAACCATCGTCATCGGCGCTCACTACGATCACGTAGGGATGGGAGGTTTGGGCTCACTGGCGCCAGGTACGATCGAAATTCATAACGGTGCCGACGATAATGCTTCGGGGACCACCACGCTCTTGGAAGTCGCTCGTCGAATGGTTGAACAGACCGCGTCTGATCGGCGTGGCATTGTGTTTATCGCTTTCACCGGTGAGGAACGAGGACTGTTGGGGAGCAAGCATTACGTGCGCAATCCGCGTTGGCCATTGGAGCAAACTGTGGCCATGTTGAATATGGATATGGTCGGCCGCATGGAAGGAGACAATTTGACAGTCTACGGCACTGGCACCGCCACCCAGTTCGATGGCCTGATCGATCGCCTAGGCGAGAAGGCTAGTCTGGTTATCGACAAGGAACCGGCGGGCTTCGGGCCCAGCGATCACTCCAGCTTTTATGAAGTCGACATTCCAGTGTTTCACTTTTTCACCGGCCTACATAACGACTACCATCGCCCGAGTGACGATTTTGAGAAAGCCAATATTGCTGGGATGGCGCGTGTGGCCGATTTAGTTGCCGCTGTCACTTGGGAGCTGGCAACCATCGCTGAGCGTCCAACGTTGATTAAGAGCGCTGCGGTCGCGCAGATCGGTCGCGGTCAGCGTCCTATGCGGGGGGTGTTGGGTGTGCGCTTGAATTCCAACACCAGCGATTCCGTCGAAGTGGAGGCTGTCATGCCAGGGAGTGCGGCGGAGCTGGCGGGAGTAAAGAGCAGAGACATCATTGTTGGAATCGGTGACGATGTAATCCAATCCCTATCGGATCTGCATGGAAAGCTTTCCGTTCTTAAACCAGGAGAGACAATTACGGTTCGCTTGATACGCGATGGTCAGAGTTTGCAAGTGACGTTAGTGCTGCAAGGCGGCTAGCGTTCCCCCCGCTAGATTATCGTTATATGATCAGCCAGATAAATTGGAATAAATTTGACACTTCTCGCTGATCGCCGGTATGGCTAACTCTACCCCGAGGAGACTGCTGAGTTAGTAGCATTAGAGACAATCTGAGGGCTGCGTCGTATAGTTTTATTTTTCATCCGGACGGTTTTAGGGCGGCATGGTTCTGGTGGTATGTGGTTAGGGGATGATGCTCGTTTTCGGCAACATTAGATCAGGCAATGTGGGTCGATTGAGAGGCGTTGGTCTTAGCTTGTCGCAAGTGCTGGCGCTGGGTGCGACGAGAGTATGAGCTTGGTGATTCGTTTTGTGTTCACGGCGAGTGCGGCCATGAGGCCTTGGATAGTCACTTTTGCTTTGCCCCAATATCGCGCGTGGCGGCAGCGGTAGTGGCGAACCAGTTCATTGAGCTTGCGTTCGATGCGAGGATGTTCCTTGCGAATTGCATCGTAATGAGGCGTCTTGGCTTTGGCTCGAGCTCGCTCATACTCGGCCTCATAACGATTCTTGGAAACACGACGACCAGTTCGACTCCCTTCTTTTTTCTCAGGATGGCACTGGCGCAACAGCGGACAACTCTGGCATGTCTTGCCTGAGAACTGAAAAGTAGTCACATTCGGCTTATCGGATTTTGTCGAACCGCGTCCAGAGAGCTCGCCAGCCGGACAGCGCACTCGTGTGCCTTCTTCGACAAGCTCAAAGTCGCTGGCCGGAAAGCCTACGGTTGCATTAAAGTCGCGCGTCGGAACTGTCACTTCGACCTTCACGCCGGCCGGATCTTGGAGCTGGTTGAGCACCTTACCGTTGAAGCCGATGCCATCGATCGAGAGCTCCCCCACTTGATTGCCATGCGTCTGATGCTCGTGCTCGATCAGCGCTATCGCATTGGCTGCTTCATCCGCATTGGCTGGAAGCACTTCCACACTCGTAATCAATTCGCTGTCGGCATCCATCAGAATGTCCAACATATATCCGTCATAAAAATCGCCATGCTTGCCGCACCGAGCATCAGGATCGACCGCGCTGAGAGTGCGATCACCCTGGCCAGGTTGGGTACACTCGCCAATAATCTTCTGCGCTAACTCCTTCACCGATTGCAATTTCAGCCAGGCAAGCGTCTGTGCTGCAGGACCAGTCCGAGCTTGCGATTGAATCCACAGTAGCATCGAAGTCACGAGGTTCATGGTTGTACGTTGTCTAAATTCCAACGATTACCGTGACGGTTACAGCGAACCATTCACTATCAGCTCGACTCGCAAGCCAGTGGGTCGCCGGTATTGTGGGAGAACGTTAGCCGCAAACCAACCGCTCAAGCACCACTCACTGGCGCGTCGAGTCGAAATTTTGAAGCCCGACTCGCTGACGCGTCGAGCCAATATTGGCGACTATTTTTAGCGCACTGCGTCGGAATGGTCCGTTGGCGGCACTTATCGCGACATAGCTTGCCGCCAAATCACTATTCTCGAGTAGGAATCGCGCTGGCCTCGGTAGCATTTCTCTAAACGCTGCAACCAGATCTCGCCCAGCGAGTTAGACTGTAGCAGCCAGCCTAGCTGCTACCGTTTCCCAACCTGGAATTGTTTGTCCTTTCGCCAAGCTTTGGGTGTTCGGTCTATCGGGAACCACTCGGAGTGGATTTCGATAGTCCGTCAACTTCGTTTAACTTGCCACTCCAAACTGAGTGGTATGTTTCATTGTCAATGATGACCAAACGATACCCGCAAGTTGAGAAGGACTCCATAAAGTATGCTCATGCGACACCCGCATCCTGAGTTACAGTTCGCATACAAGTTGCCCTACGGCGCTGTGGTAACTGACCGTGGCGTTCAGTTCGTAGTTTTTAGCCGCAGCGCCACGGCCATGCGTGTTCTGCTATACGATTCTGTCGACGATCGCGAACCGGTGGAGATCATCGAATTCGATCGCGACACTGATCGTTGGGGAGATGTGTGGAGTGCGTTTGTGCCGGGCATTGGTCCGGGACAACTGTACCATTTTCAAGCCAACGGGCCCTTTGATCCCGAATCGGGTCAGTGGTTCGATGGCAGCGCCCGCTTGGTCGACCCCTTCGCTAAAGCCTTAGCTGGCTGTTTCCAGAAGAGTACCGATGGAATCATCCGCCCGCCCAAATGCGTGGTCATCGACGACTTTTTTGATTGGGAAGGGGATCGACACTTGCGTCGCCCCCTTTCGGAAACGGTGATCTACGAAACTCACGTTCGTGGCTTTACCAAAAGCAAAACTTCGCGCGTCAAACACGCCGGGACTTACCTGGGGTTGATCGAGAAGTTACCCTACCTGAAGAATCTCGGAATCACAGCCGTCGAGCTGATGCCGGTGCACGAGTTCCCGATACTCGACATCCACGGAAACGTACCGGAGCGTCCCAATTATTGGGGTTACGATCCGATGGCGTTTTTTGCGCCGCACCGTGGATATGCCTACAGCAAAGAGCCCGGCGCGCAGGTGAACGAGTTCAAGCAGATGGTCAAGGCCTGTCACCAGGCCGGCATCGAAGTGATTCTCGACGTGGTGTTCAATCACACTTGCGAAGGGAATGAACATGGTCCTGTTTTGAGCTTTAAGGGGCTCGAGAATCAGGTGTACTACATCCTTAATAGCGGCGGTAGTCATTACAGCAACTATTCGGGCTGTGGCAACACCTTCAACGGCAACCATCCGATCTGTCGCGAGTTGATCTTCCATTGCCTGAGGCACTGGGTGCACAATTATCACGTCGATGGTTTCCGTTTCGACCTAGCCAGCATTCTTTCGCGTGATCGCAATGGCAATTTGATGGCCAGTCCACCGATGGTGGAGCAGATCGCCGAGGATCCGATGTTGGCCGATACGAAGATCATCGCGGAGGCATGGGACGCGGCCGGGGCTTACCAGGTCGGTTCTTTTGGCGATCTGCGATGGGCCGAGTGGAATGGTCGTTACCGCGATGATGCGCGCCGTTACTGGCGCGGCGATGATGGGCTCATCGGTCCGATGGCAACCCGCCTGGCAGGCTCCTCGGATCTGTATGAACATGCTGGCCGCGCACCGTATTGCAGCATCAACTTCATCACCAGCCATGATGGGTTTCCTTTGAATGACCTAGTCAGCTACAAGGAAAAGCACAATGAGGCCAACGGTGAGGGGAATCGCGACGGCGACAATAACAACGAGAGTGACAACTACGGTGTGGAAGGTCCGACCAGACGCAAACCGATCGATCGGCTGCGGCTGCGTCAGATCAAGAACATGATGGCGACCCTGCTGTTAAGTCAGGGGGTCCCGATGATTGTGATGGGAGATGAAGTTCGTCGAACACAGAAAGGAAATAATAACGCCTATTGTCAAGACAACGAGATCTCTTGGTTCAACTGGACGCTGGTTAAACGCAACGAAGAGCTATTCAACTTCGTGCGTGGCTTGATCTCGATACGAAAAAGTCAACCGACCTTGCGTCGCACGCGTTTCTTGACGGGAAGAGCTTTTGACTCACGGGGAGTCCCCGATGTGAATTGGTTTAACCACCTTGGTTTGCCATTCAATTGGGACCATCCCACTGGTGGATTGGTGTGCTGGTTACCGGCACCGGCCATCGCCGATGACCCCGATGGGAACGGACGCGATCTGATCATGCTGTTCAACGGCACGCCAGATACGCTGAAGTTCACTCTCCCCGATCAGATACGTGGATTGCGATGGAGTTTGCTGATCGATTCCGCCGCGGAAGCAGCGAAGGACATATTTCCCAAGCTGGATGGTCCTGCCGCACCGGCCAATCGACGCGTCGATATGATCTATCGGAGCATGCAAGTTTACGTGGCCGAACGTCCGAGTTAGGTTCGTTTGCCGACCAGAGATTGCAACACTAAGTTCGATCCTTACCATTTTCCCCGAGTCGTCCCCGAACGACTCGGGTTTTTTCGTTGGATCGCTGTTCAACTGCACTTGCAAGTGCTAGAAACCATAAATTGCGCCCGCATACGTTTCCTCGTGAACCTCAGGCGCTAGCCGTGGGCAGCGCTGCCTGTGGAGCCCACGGCTAGCGTCTGAGGTTCACGACCGGACGGAACTTAAGGTTTCTAGTACTAGTGTGCCACGTCGCTCAGCCCTCGACGCGAATTGGAGTCACCCATGTTTACTGAACAACGCCTCAATTCTTATTGGCTAAGCTGTTGCTTAGTACTATGCAGCCTGTGGATAGTGAGCGCGAATAAGGCCGATGCGCAAGATCTCCCCGACACAGCGACGGATGAAAAGGCGTCGATTCGCGGCGACTTACTCGCCCCTATCGACGTATCAGGATTCACCAGCAGCATTCACCATTGGCGCGATTTACGAGACTCAAGTCGCTTCATTCAGGCCGAGCCGGCACAGGCCGCGTATCGACCTGATCAAGTGGCTGAAATCGTCGCGAACATCCTACTCTTTCAACGCGCCGACGGGGGCTGGCCGAAGGACTACGACATGCTAGCAGTACTGACCAAGACGCAGCAGGCTGCCGTGAAGGCTACGCATAACGCTCACGACAACTCGTACGACAACAACAATTTGCACTCGCAAGTCAAATACTTGGCACAGGCGATCGCTCAAACCGGAAATGCTCAATGGCGCGCTGCGTGCGAGCGTGGCTTCGATTTTATGCTCCGCTCACAATACGCGAATGGTGGATTTCCTCAGCGGTTCCCCAATCCTAACAGCTACCATGCGCACATTACGTTCAATGATGGCGTGATGATTGGTATTCTAGAAGTCCTAGCGGATGCCAGCGCACCGCAGCCCTACTTTGATTGGCTCGATGATAAGCGACGTCGCCAGGCATCTGCAGCTGTTGCGCGCGGAGTCGATTGCATTCTGAAATGTCAGATCGAAGCAAACGCCCAGAAGACGGGTTGGTGTCAGCAACACGATGAAGTGAGCTACGCCCCTGCACCCGCAAGGTCATTCGAACTGGCTTCTATCTGCCCTCAAGAAACAACGGAAATTGTGCAGTTTTTGCAGCATCAACCAG
Source organism: Pirellulaceae bacterium (assembly GCA_041741715.1). Taxonomy (GTDB): domain Bacteria; phylum Planctomycetota; class Planctomycetia; order Pirellulales; family Pirellulaceae; genus Aureliella. The sequence continues at coordinate 11,972 of JBGSJT010000324.1, forward strand.
CCCGCAGTGTAGAAGTCGAGCAAGCCATCGCCGCCGCCTGTGACTGGCTCAAAAGCGTGCAACTCGACGGTGTGCGCGTTGAGCGCGTCGCCAGCGAACCCGTAGTATTCGAGCGGCACTCCACCGACTTTGATGTGGTTCTGGTCGAGGATTCAGAAGCCCAGCCGCTGTGGGCGCGACACTATGAGATTGGAACCAATCGCCCTGTTTTCGCAGGACGCGATGGCATCAAAAAATACGCTTTAGCTGACATAGAACGCGAGCGCCGCACGGGGACTCCCTGGTATGGAAGTTGGCCCCAGACGTTGTTCGCTCCATGATTGAACGGAGGGTTAGCATGATTCACTTGCGAGCAGAATTGTTGAAAATTGTTCGCTGCTTCAACGAAGCTGATATCGACTACGCTTTGTGTGGTGGTCTGGCAGTCGCGGTGCATGGATATGTTCGCGCAACGAAGGATATCGATATCCTTATTTGCCGCGACGCACTAGATGCGGCGCGCACAGCTCTGGCTCCGATCGGATACGATCTTGAAGCTGGAATATTCAAGTTTGATAACGGAACAGAGCGAGAGACTCAGCTTTTTCGAGTTTCGAGAGCAGAAGGGCCTACTATGACCACCCTCGACCTCATGCTTGTGACTCCCATTCTCAACGAAGTCTGGAATGAACGCGAAACAGTTAGGGCGTACAATACTGAGATCAAAGTTGTTTCGAAGGTGGCGCTGATTAAAATGAAAGAGCTAGCGGGACGCTATCAAGATCTTGCAGACATTGAGTCGCTTCGGAGAATATCTGATTCGGATGGGGAATAGCGATGGATCCAACTAAATCAAAATCGCGCGGCATAAGCTGTGACATGTCGCAAGCGGCTATCGAACGACGGTTAGAGACGGTCGATGAGCTTCGTGAATTGGCCATTGCTTTAAGCCAGGCAGAACGACTAGGGCCTATTGTGAACAGGCAGACGGTTTCAGAATCACCAGCGTCGTTCGCAATTCAGTCCCCGCAAGATGAAGAATAATCGCAACCGCGTGACGGCTACGAGGAAGTCGACATGGATGCATGGACGCTAGCAATCCGTATTGATCTTGCTACCTGTCTGTCAATCAGGTAGCTAACAGAGACCACGGCGGATGTTGAGGGCTCGCAGTGCGCTCTCTCCCTGCCATGTTCCGACTTCGTGCAAAGACTTTGATGATGAGCAATCGCGTCACAAGCAGGTGGATGCTGCTACTAACTCTCTTCAGCAGCATGGCTTGGCAAGCTTCGGGAGAAGAGCCAAGCTCTTCCGGCGATTCCATTGCCGTTGTCTATGTCGCGACCAGTCGTGGAGAATTGCGGAGTGGCCCATCCGACGAGTACTACCCCACTGCCTATCTGCCGCGTGGCACATCACTGGAAGTGCATCATCACACGGATGACAACTGGCTTGGAGTACGACCACCTGAAGGGAGTTTCAGTTGGATACCGGCCGCCGATGCTTACCTTCTCCCCGGCGGCAAAATCGTTGAGATCACCAGTCCGGCGGCGGTCAGTTGGATTGGCACTTCGCTGGGATCAGCTAAACAGTATCGTTGGCAAGTGAAACTCCAGCCGGGGGAGCAGTTGTCGGTGCTGGGAGAGCAAGCCCATCAGGGGACGAACGGGCAGGAGGTATTGTGGTACAAGATTGCTCCTCCCGCCGGTGAATTCCGTTGGATCCAGGCCAACACGGTCAGCTCCAAGCCAGTTCCCCAGGCGAAGAGCAGCCCTCCGACGAGCTCCAAATCACCCGCTAAGCCCAAGCCCACATCCCCTGCAAAAGCTACCCATCCGCGTCCTCAATCCGCTGTCGTCACCGCCGCCTACCAAGAAGTCCCATCCCAAGGTGTGATCACGCTCGAAGCCGGTGAGGACTACTACGATGATGGGCCCATGGAGGGTGATGTCATTTATGAAGGCCAAGCTGGTGGAAGCCCCATGATGGATGGCCAAGTAATGGATGACCAGTACTTTGGCGCTGGCGGCGGAACCAGTGATGGCAGCTACGTTGATGGCAGCTATGGCGATGGTAGCTATGGCGATGGTAGCTACTTTGATGGTGAAATAATTGAAGGTGGGATCGTCGGCGGTGGCTATGAGGGTGGAGAAATTATCGACGGAGAAATTTTTTATGACGATGGTAGTTTCGTCGATGGTGGCATCATTTCTAGTTCCAGTGATCACTTTTCTGGCTGGCATGCACTCGATTTAAACGATGACGGCATGCGGCTCACTTGGCTGGAACGGTTGTACACACGCGCTCGTCAGCGCGGTCCAGATCCATTGGCGGCTGATCCCTTCGATTTGTCGATGGCTCGCGGTACAGTTCGTCCCAATTCGGCGGCCGCGCATGCTCAAATGATGATGGCCGGAGATCTGTACGAACCGAGTGGTCCAGCTCCCGCTCCCCGTCGCCAACGTGGCTGGCGCGACCCGCAAACGCTTCGTGAGAATCGCACAATTGGTGGTAGGAGCGGTCCACTCCCTGCGCCAGCTTTTTCCGCGACTGAAAAGCATCAGTCCGCCAGTGATTCGATAGCAACCTCCGAAACTCCGCCAGCCACTGGCCTGGATCGCGTCGCGGGCGCGCTCGCCAGTGCGAGGTCGGCGCTGACTAGCGTAACCGGACAGGCCAACCTAGGGACTGCGGCAGCCCCTCAATCCAACGTGAATTGGTACGGTTTGTCGGCTGCTTCGAATCTCTCAACCGCCACGGTTGCCACGACTATGAACAATCTTGATTTAAGTCAACTTCAGGTTAGCTTGAGTGAGATGGTGACGCAACCGATGCAGATGTGGAATTTGCAGTCCCTCTACACGTCGGCTCAGTATTATGTCGAGCACGGCGGTTCGGCGATAGAACGCGGGCAAGCAAGGTTGTTGATGGAACGCATTGAAGAGTTTGCCGAGTTGGCGCAGCGCAGTGGTTACGTGGCGCTCAATCGTGGAGCAGCCGCGGTTTCCAGCCCTTATGCTGGCGGATCCGTTGCGCTAGCTGGTGCCACAACTCAGAGCACTGCACCAGGAGTTGTCAGCTCCGATTTTCAAAGCCCGTTCGGCAGCGCGGGGAACTACGATGCCAGTGGTTGGCTCGTTCCAGTCATCGCGGCCAGCCCCGGACAACCCTCGCATGCTCTGACCGAAGAAACCGGACGCATTTTAGTTTACGTGAGCGCAGTCCCCGGGTTAAATCTCGATCGCTATTTGAATCAAGCGGTCGGTGTAACGGGGCTACGAGGTTATCTACCACAACTGCAAGCCGGCCACATTCAAGCCCAACGCGTAGTTCGCGTGCAATAGTTTCTAACACCCAGTATCAGCTCGACGCGCCAGCGAGTGGGTCGGCTGACTACGATTGTGTTTCGAAAGGCCCCAACCAGACTGGCGACCCACTCGCTGGCGCGTCGAGCGGATACTGCAGTTAGCAGAGACCCACTTGCTGGCGCGTCGAGCTGATATTGTGGCTGGACGGACCGCTGACCTACTCAATTCCACGCGTTGTAATCTGCACAACTCTTGAGTACGATTGCTTGTCACAGCACCAACAGGTGTCAAGTTAGGGCGTTCGCCTGCTCGTTTCCAATCACAAGAGTCGCCATCATGATTGCTCGATCGCTCAGATTTGCTGCGTATCTGTGTGTGTTTGCCCTGACGCTTCATCCGCTCCCCGCAACACTCGCCGACGAGCCGTTGCAACAACAGAATGTGGTGTATGCCGAGACGGCTGGAATTGGGTTGTTGATGGATGTCTTCACCCCCTCGGGCCCCAAGAATGGTTTGGCGATTGTTGATGTCGTCAGCGGTAGTTGGGACTCGAGTCGCGGCAAGATACGCGATCATCAGCGCGCGCAGTTCTTCAGTATCCTGTGCCAACACGGGTACACTGTCTTCGCCGCTCGCCCCGGTTCGCTTTCAAAATTCTCGATACCTGAAATGGTCGATCACTTGCAACAGGCGGTCGTGTGGGTTAAGCAGAATGCCGATGAATACCAGATTGACACTGCGCGGATTGGCTTGACGGGTGCCTCGGCTGGCGGGCATTTGGCGAGTTTGTTAGCGGTTAAAAACGGAGTCTCTAACGGAGTATCTTCCAGTGCTGACGCAACGGTGAAAGCGGTCGCTGTTTTCTTTCCGCCGACCGATCTACTTGAGTTCGGCGACCAAGACTCGTCCACGGGAGAAGTCACTGCGATAGCTCGACGCGTGGCCTTTCCAGGAGGGACTGAAGGATTGAGTGACGAACAGATTCGTCAGCGATTGATCGATATCTCACCGGCGCGGCTGGTAACACCCACTGTACCGCCATTCCTATTGATCCATGGCACTGCCGATACGGTAGTACCGCTGGAACAGTCGGAGAAGCTGCAGCGCGCCGTGCAAGCCATGGGTGGATCGGCAGAGTTGATCGTGAAGGAAGGTGGTGGGCATCCATGGCTCACGATTCACGAGGAAGTTGCGTTGCTGGCCAATTGGTTCGACTCCCAACTTGTAAGTAGTCCTGCGATTGATCAATCGACGGTTAGTGTCAGTACGGATTCGTTGACCGTGGAGGCTGGTGTGGGTAAGCGTTATTTGATCATCCACGCCGATGATGCGGGGATGTCGCACTCGGCAAACATTGGCACCATCGAAGGACTTGAAACGGGCTTGGTGTCGTCGGCGAGTATCATGGTCCCTTGCCCATGGCTCATTGAGTTCGCCGCTTATTGCCGCACACATCCCGATGGTGACTACGGCATTCACTTGACACTCAATTCCGAATGGCAAGACTATCGTTGGGGCCCTGTTGCGCCACGCGGAGGTGTTCCCAGCTTGGTCGACGAACATGGTTACATGTGGGACAACGTGGCCCAGGTCGTTCAGCATGCCAAACTGGACGAAGCGGTGATTGAACTGCGCGCACAGATTGATCGTGCGCTGGAGCTAGGAATTCCGCTCAGCCATCTCGACACGCACATGGGGGCTGTCGTTAGTCGTCCCGATCTGTTGGAAGCCTACGTCAATCTCGGAATCGAATACGATCTGCCCGTTATGTTCATCGATGCTCGCGATCGCGAAACGATTGGCGAGTACCCAGCATTGGTCGAACTGGGAGGACAATTGCAAGGTCGATTGGAAGCTAAGCAGTTGCCGATCCTGGATCGGTTGTTGCAATTCTATGGAGGTGAAACTGAACAGGAACGTCGCGAAGTCTACGTCAATGCACTGCGCAGTTTGAAACCAGGAGTCACCCAGTTGATCATTCACTGTGGCGTCGACGGTCCTGAGCTACAGGCCATTACCGGTAGCGCACGTCGTCGCGATGAGGATCGTAGGATCTTTTGCGATCCAGACATCGCCGCGCTCATCAAGGAGCAAGAGATAGAAATTATTACTTGGAAAGAGTTCCGAGGTCTAAGAAAGAGATAACATAGCCGTACACACTGTAGCGCTAAAGCCGCTCATCGCTCCCTCACGCACTCGCTCGATTCCAGGCTCCTGCCTGGGAACGCACTGTCTTGGAGGCTCCGCCTCCCGCGTGCTTGGAATCGACGAAGCTTCGGCAGGCGGAGCCTGCAATGCATTGGGTTCCCAGGCAGAGCCTTGGAACCAGGTGGTGGCGCCTGAGCGAGAAGTCTCGAATAATTAAGCGATCACCCGGCTAGTTATGGCAATTTGGAGACATAGGCGGCTAGCGCGAAGCTAGCCAGCATCAGGATCCAGACGATATCTAGGAAATGCCAGTAGAGCGCGCAGAAGCGGACCGGGAAATTTCGCTCGTGGTCGTAATGCTCGCGCGAGATACCGAAGAGCAAAAACGTCAATCCAGCTACCCCCCCCACCACGTGCAGGGCATGCACGATGACCAGAAAAAAAGTCAGGCCATATAGATTGCGGATTGTTGCGGAGGGCTTCATCAGCTCCCCCACCATCCACGATAAGGCGGAGCCTTGAATCACGAAAAAGATGATCGACAAAACGAACGCAAGCACAATGTAGCGATTGAAGTCTGCTTGTCGCTCGCGACGCACCGCTTCGACAGCCATGTGCAATAGTACGCTAATTGCCAGCATGTTGACCGTCGTCAGCAAAAACATGCGAGGCAGGTAAAAGGGTTGCATCTGGCCCGCTTGAGGGGCGATCCGCAGCATCACATAGATCGCGTACAGAATCGTGCAACTAACGAAAAAGACACTCAACGAGGCAATAAACAGCCATGCTCCCTGCTCACTTCGACGATCCTGGGCCAATTTCATGTTCTTAGGCATCGCGCTGGTACTGCTGTGACTGAGCTGAGGAAAGGGGGAGGGCTGCTAAAAACTGTGAAAAAGTAAAAGCCTGAAGAAGTATAAACTCACTGAAATCCCCCAACCAGTTCCTTTGCCAAATACCCCTAAATGCTGTAAGATAAGCCTTCGTGCTGGGGAGTTCGTTTCGGGAGTAATAGGGCGGAATGAGTACTCGTCGACCAATGCGTGGCCTGCGCCGCGATCAACGCAGTCATCTAGGGCCATTTCGATTGGTTCTCGAACCGCTTGAGGCACGTCGCTTATTGGCCGGAATTCAGGTCTCTGTCTACCTCGATCAAGATGGCTCGCGCCAATTTGACGCGACCAGCGATCAGGCTGCCCCCAATCGCTTGGTGTACGTCGATCTCAACTCAAATGGTATTCGCGACGCGGCGGAACCTATCGCGATTACGGATCTGGATGGCAAGGCGGTCTTCTCCGAGCTGGAACCTGGGGACTACGCGATCGGGTTGCTTACCAATCCTGAGTTGCAGTCGCAAGTGGAACCGGTCGGTTTTGCATTGCCCAAGTTGGTTAGCAGCCAGTCCATTTCAGGCAACTTTGTGGCCAGCGACGATCTCGAGGTCGTCTGGTCGCTGAATGAAGATGGAGTGGCTCGCTTGGTGGCTGGTTCCAGCCAACTCCCGAGCAGCGTTTCGCTGGGGAAGATTGTTGCGCAAGGGCGACTGCAATCGGACCAACTGTTGACAATTGGGGCAGCCGAAGAAGGATGGCGTTGGGGCGAATTCAATTTACAAACTGGCGCGGTCGACTCTGGACTGCTAACTGGACTCCCCGCTCCCACTGCGGCAAACTCCCCCACGCCGCAGATGATTGTTCGGACGCAGACCCAATCGGTATTGCTACTGGACGGTCCCGATGGCAATTTGTTGGCTCGGCTTACCCAGCTGTCCAATCAGTATGTGGTTTCGCCCACCAGATTTACTCCGGCCTATGCGATAGCCAGTTCGCCGGGGCTGCCCCATGTGGCCGCCCTCGCGACATCTGCCGATGGAACTAGTCGGCTGACGCTGCTCGATCCTCAGCATCAATTTAACGAAGTTGCGAGTATCTCGTTTGAAGACCACGCCACATCGGTCACGGTTTCTGGAGATGGCAAATTTGCCTACGTGTCGCTGTCGGCGGGTGGTGTGTTGGCGGTAGCGATTGGTCCGTCATCATTGACCATGGCGGCGATCTTGCATGAGGCGGTGGGACAAGTCGTCGCGAACTCGAGTGATCGGCGGATCGTGACTGGAAGCAGCCGCAGCCCACGCGAGTTGATTACCTGGGACACTCGGCTGTGGCTACCGATCGCGCGATCGCAACTGCCAACCGGCAACGGTTCGTTTAGTCTACCGAGTCTAGTAGTCGAATCACGCGGGGAGCGCATGTTAGCCGTGGCTGGCGGCCAGCTACATTCCATTGAGATGGCACTACCCGTGCCGCGACGCGTGAGATTGACTCAGCCAGCCTCTTTGGCTGAAGTTCGCTTTGGAGTGCGCACGCAGGCAACTAGCAACCCAACAGTACCTCAGACGCTACAACGTGAGATCGACGAAGACGCTGACGACAGTTTTCGGTTGATCGACTTGCTGAGCGATTCTAGTGAACTGACTAGCAATCCGTTGTGGTTCAAGCTCGAAGTTCCCACCCGCCACGGTACGCTGGAGTCGAGCGGTGACGGGAGCTGGAAATACGTTCCCGATCCTAACTACTTCGGCAGCGACTCGGCTAAGTTGCTGGTGTACGACGGAGAGCAGGCCACCGAATTGGTGATGCAGTGGAACGTCGCTCCAACCCATGACCCTCCCACCGCCATTACTGCAGGTGATTTTTCTCTGTTAGAGAACGCCCCACATGGCACTCGGTTGGGGCCAATCAGCGTGGTTGATCCCGATCAAGAGGCGAGCTTCGACATCATCACCTCCGATGAGCGTTTCCAAGTCTACGATGGTAGCTTGTACTTCGTTGCGGGTGAGTTGAACTACGAGACCGAACCCGAGATCACATTCACGATTACAGCCGTTGATTTCTATTCCGATTTCTCCGTATCGACCATGGTCACGGTCGAAATTATTGACGTTAATGAGAAGCCGTTTGCAATTCGGCTGAGCGGCGGCCGAGTTCCGGAGAATGAGCCAGGAGCCGTGGTGGGGAATCTGAGCATTGTCGATCCTGACACCAATGTCGAATACGCTTTCTATTTGTTTGATTCGCGTTTCACGATTTCGGGGAGCACGCTTAAATTGGTGGACGGCGTGACGCTTGATTTTGAGACCGAGCCGGTGGTCAATTTAACGGTCGCCGCTACGGATGGTACCTACGAAATTTTCGAAGTCATCAAGATCAACGTCATCGATCGCGACGAAGGGCATGTTTCGGCCAGCTCAGTCGACTTAGCCTCGCGACAACTGGAAGAACTCGTCCCGGGTGCGTCGGTAGGAGTGGTTTCAGTCGTTAATCCCAAAGATAGCTCATATCAATTCGCTGTTTCTGACACGCGTTTTGAAGTCGTCGGTGACTTGCTTAAACTGCGCGAAAACCAACATGTGACGCTCAAGGTGGACGATCCATTGACGCTGACGATCACTGCTAGCGGCGACGCTGGCGATCAAGCTTCCGGGGAGTTCGCAATTACGATCATCGCCAATCAGTCTCCCTATCACAATTCTCGAATTGCGGAGGATGTGAACGGTGACGGTTATGTTTCTCCGATTGACGTATTGATCGTCGTCAATAGCCTCAATCAACGCGGGACATTCCCTGTCCCCACGGGTGGAACGGCAACCGGCGAACCACCGTCGGAAATGCCGGACGTCAACGGCGATGGTGTTGTCTCTCCAATCGACGCGCTGATCATTATTAATCGTATCAATGGCAGTTTGCGTTCCGACGGAAGCGGCGAAAAGGGTGGAGATACTGGGGTGAAAGCCGAAGGCGAATCGGTCTGGGGGGCTTCCACACTTGCCGCGCCAGCGTTGGAGAGTGATGCCCAACGTCGACAGCGCGCCCACACCACCATCGACGCCGAGCTTGAACTGCTGCTCGATCAGCTTTCCCGCGCGCAGTTGAGCTAGCCCGTACGGCAGGCTTTCTTGCCTGACTTAGCATCGTGCGGAAAATAACTGTCGCGACTTTAAGCGTAGCAGCCGTCGCCAGACGGCAGGGAGTCGACGTTCTGGCGAACGTAGCTACGCGAGTTTTCCGCGCGATGCTTAGGCACTTTAAGCGTAGCAGCCGTCGCCAGACGGCAGGGAGTCGACGTTCTGGCGAACGTAGCTACGCGAGTTTTCCGCGCGATGCTTAGGCACTATTGCGAGTGACACGCTCTCCGCCGAAGTGCGCTAGTGCGTGCCAGCTGATGCATTGTCAGTGTTTTCAGCCTGCACCCGTTTCAGCAACTCTCTCGAGCGTTCCACTATGGCTGGATTTTCTGCATAGACATTGCGAGTTTCGTAGGGATCCGTTTCAAGGCTAGCGGGACGAAGTTGGAATGATAGTTGCACGTTATCTGGTAAGGGGAGTTTGTGAGCTCCTCGGGCGCGCTTTGGGGACGCATCGGCGACACTATCCAAGCCTGCAATATGCCGTTCCAAGGGGTATCCCTTCTCCCCAAGCGACCCACTGCAAGTGTAGGCGATTAACCTTGAAGGATGAAATCCAATGCTATCCATGGAGACAAACTTACTACTGACTGACACCGATCAACAACTTCTACTGGATGTGGCACTGCAAAGTATAAACCAGGGGCTCCAGGCAGGGCATTGTTGTGCCCCACATGATGACTATTTTCCAATTGATCTGCGTCGCGTCCAAGCCTGCTTCGTATCGCTTCAAGTTGATGGGGAACAGCGCGGATGTGTGGGGACAACTGAGGCGCAACACCCATTGGTCATTGAAGTTGCTCGCAATGCGTGCAGCGCGGCTTTGCCCACCAGGCAACGTTCCGCAGTAACCGAGGAGGAGATGCCACTACTTAAAATCACGATTTCCGTGTTGAGCCCACTGCAGCATCTTGGCCCTTCATCCCTAGACGCGGCAGCTGAGGCGCTCCGTCCAGGGGTGGACGGAGTCTCCTTGCGGCATGGTGAGCAGGCCGCGACTTTTCTGCCTGAGATGTGGAAACAATTCCCGAACCCAAGCGACTTTCTGCGTGAATTGTCTAGCCGCGCCGGGCTGGAAGCGACAGCTTGGCCGGTCGGAACACAGTTGGCAACATTCGAGACCCAGCGTTTCTCGCGATCCATGAACCCATTGCCTAGCAAACCGAAGTAGCACCTTTGGTGCTCCGCGACTCCGGCTCAAGCCGCGCGCCGCACCGTGCAGGTCTGCACACATAAATAAAATCAACCACCTGGAGTAGCGGGATAGCTAGCGATAATCCGAGGGGAATCCAGCAGAATTGCGGCTGTAAAGATCGGCGGATAGCATTACAATATAAGAATAGGCGTCTGCGGAGGGCGAAATCGCGAGCCGCCTACCTTTGCCAAATGCATCGCAAAACTGACCTTGAATAAGGTGTTCGTACCAGTGAAGCTCTACCACTTTTTATTGGTGCTTTTCGGTTGCGGTGGATTGGGGGTCATGCGGGCGCAAGATAGCCCCTCAACTGTCGAGCAGGCCGGCCAATCACAAGCGGCGGATGAATCACAACGGGCCGAAACGCAGCGCATCGCCGAGCTGATTTCGCAGCTTGGATCAAGCCGATTCGAAGAGCGGGAAGCTGCCAGTGCTGAATTGTTGGCCGGTGGCGAAGCGGCCCTGTCGGGACTACGAAGCATTGGTTCAACAGCCACCTATGAAGTTCGGCATCGTGGTAACCTAATTCAGCGACGCATCGAGGATGACAAATTCACCGCCCTGTCAAGAAGTTTTTTGCTCGACTTGGACGCTGATAATTCATATGGTCTGCCCGCTTGGAGACATTACCGTCAATTGGTGGGTGGCTCGCGGACGAGCAAACTATTATTTTTAGATATGGTTCGCAGGCAACCAGAGCTGGCGCAGTTGATTGAAGAGGCCAGCAGCCCGAATCCTCCTCGTGCGGTATTCACGGCGCTCGATTCGTTGGCTTCTATCGAAGCAGTATTATTGCGAGAAGAAATTTTCTCGCTGCGAGATACGCATGTGGGTGATGCAGTGGCGATGCTACTGGTGGCTGCAACCTTGCCTGGTCAAACGCCTATTGAGATCAGTGAGATTATCGTGACCAGCGAACGACGTTCGTTTGGTGGCCATCTCACTCAACAAGGTTACGGCGATTGTTTGCGGAAGTTGCTCGCGGCTTGGTTACCCAAGACGCACCCGTCGATGGCCCCCACAGCAATGGACTGCGCGCTGCGCCACCGATTGAGCGAGGGACTGGACATAGCTCGGCGTCATCTATCAAAGAATTTTGATAGCGACACCCGTAAACTAGCCTTCTACTTCTTGGCTAGGTTTGGCAATGAAACGGACATCGCGCTGCTCATGCCGCTACTGAGTGAGAAGACCGTGGTCGATGAATTCTCGCCAAGTGCGATTGCGAGTGAAATTCACATCAGCAACGCGGCACCACCAGGAGCGACGCGCGACCCCACCCTCACCAAGAACTTGGTGGTTCGTATCAATGACTTGGCGCTGACGACAGCCATGCTGTTATCGTCCGAAGATCCTACCGAGTTTTATCCGCGATTCGAAACGCACGTTAGCCTTGGCTTTTTTATCCATTCGCTAGCCGCGCCGGTCGAGCTGGTGGAACAGCAACAACAACGTATCGATCAGTGGAAGCAAAAGCACTTGCCTCCGCAAGCCGGAAGCTAAATGCCTTCGCGCAATTGGAAAGAGTTTCTATCTAGCGAACTCGAACAGATCGAGGCCGGCCATCGTCTGCGAACGCGTCGAGTCATCGAGCTGAGCCCAGTCATCGAGCTGAGCCCAGTCATCGACCTGAGCCCAGGCATCGAGCAGAGCCCAGTAGTTGATTTCGGTAGCAACGACTATTTGGGTCTCCGCTCTCATCCCGATGTGTTGGACATGTTGCGCAGTGCGACCAGTGGTTCGGCTTGGGGTGCAGGTGCCAGTCCGGTGCTGTCTGGTTATAGTCCCGCACATCTCAGTTTAGAACGCTGTTTGGCTGAGCTCTCTCAAACCGAGTCAGCCCTAGTGTTCAGCAGCGGTTATGCCTGCAACGTAGGAGTGGTTGCCAGCCTAGCCACCACCGGCGATTTAATTCTGAGCGATCAACTCAATCACGCCAGTTTGATTGATGGTTGTCGCCTGTCTAGAGCCACCACTACCGTTTATCCACATGGCGATGTCGAATTTGTGCGAAAGGTCCTTGAGCGCGTACGGCAGCGCTACGCGCGGGTGATGATCCTGACGGAGTCTGTTTTCAGCATGGATGGTGATGCTGCGCCCCTGGCGGAACTGGTCGACTTGGCGGAGCAGTTCGATGGAGGATTGGTAGTCGACGAAGCGCATGCCGTAGGCGTCTACGGTGATCACGGAGGAGGCCTGCTGGAACAACTGGATCTTCAAACGCGGGTGTTGGCCAAATTGGGGACGCTCAGCAAAGCGGTCGGCTGCGTCGGTGGCTACGTGGCTGGCTGTAACAGCTTGATCGAGTTTTTGGTCAATCGCTGTCGTAGCTATCTGTTCAGCACCGCCGCACCGCCGCATTCGTTGGCGGTCGCTGAGAAGGCCGTGCAGCTCTTACGTGACATGCAGGACCCACGTCAACAATTGCGTCGGCGTGCCAGCGCATTACGGGAAATGCTCAATCGACGCGGCTGGTCCGTTGGCGCAGGAGACAGTCCCATCATTCCCGTGGTGGTGGGGAGCCCAGAGCGTGCACTGGAACTAAGCCAACACTTGTGGGGACGCGGAATTTACGTTCCCGCTATTCGCCCTCCCACGGTTCCAAAGGAGAGTTGTCGATTGCGCATTAGCCTCTCGACACGACATACGTCACAAGACTGCCAACGCTTAGTCGATGGACTTGGCGGGTGATTCAGAAAGCACCAATCGTCTAATTACAGGAACTTGACAATCACAACGGTAATGTCGTCCTGTTGCACTTGTCGGCCAGCGAAAGATCGCGCGCCGCTAATCAGCTCAGTGGCTATGTCGGCTGCTGATTGCTGTTGAAACTTTCTCACGCTCGCCAACAACCGCGCGTCGCCGAACATTTCCGCCTGGTCGTTACGTGCTTCTAGGATGCCATCGGTAACCAGGATCAGCACATCGCCTGGAGCAATGTCATTCGCGTGACAGGTGGTGATCGTAAGCTCTGGCAATATTCCCAGCGGAGGTCCTTGTGCTTCGAGCACAGCGCTTTGGCCATCGCTGCGTAGCAAATAAGCCACATGTCCTGCGCCCGCGTATTGGAGTGCGCGTCGCGTCGCGTCATAACGAACCGCGAAGGCAGTCACAAACTCGCTGGCCGAGACGCAATCCAACACGGCTCGATTCCCATGAGTCAACAGCTCCCCCACATCGTCTAATGTTGGCGATAGTCCACGCAGACTGGCTCTGGTAGAAGACATCAGCAGGGCTGGTCCCAGGCCATGCCCGCAGACGTCGGCAATGACCACGGCGGTATCACCACTCTGCAGTCGCAAGTAATCAAAATAGTCGCCACTGGTCCATTCGGCGGCGAGTGACTGACCAAATATATCGACTTGCGGCAGCTTAAGTGCTGAGGGGGGCAAAAGTCGGCGTTGAATCCGCTGCGCCAGCTTGAGCTCTTCCTCAGTTTCATGCACGAAGGTCTTAAGCTGCCGATGCTCTTTTCGCAGCGCTTTGTCCGCTTCTGAAATGCGGACGAAGAACGGCTCTATCAGACTCATTCCACCCAACAGTAAGATCGACGCCAGCAACGAGACGATGGCTGACAGCCACAGCACGCGATCGCTAGCCAAGGTCGGGGCTTCATTCCAGACTTCCGACAACGTCGTCAATCGCAGAATGGCACCCACACAGGCCGCTGCGGACAATAGAAACCACGCCGAATAGATGCGATATCGAAAGTTGATCCGCAGAGCTAAACCGGCGGCAATGAGCTGAGCGATGGCAGCCAGTATGAGAGCTATTTTAAAGGCCATGCCACCAACACTCTTATCCCCATCTACTACGACGTGATAACAATCGCTGGCAATCGAATCAGGAATGCTGTCCCCTTGCCCACCGAGCTTTCGACGCGAATGCGACCGCCGTGCGCGTCAATCGCCTCTTTACAGGTTGATAATCCTACACCAGTTCCCCCCTTACCAGAAGCATCGGGACCGGTTTTTGTGGAAAAGAAGGGATCAAAGATTTTGGGTAGAACGTCAGGTGGAATTCCGCAACCACTATCGCGCACGACCAACACCAATTCTTGCGTTTTGGCATCGTGCTGCAGAGTAACCCGGACATGACCTCCCTCGGGTGTGGCTTGTCGCGCGTTGACCAACAGATTGATCACTACGCGTTGGAGATCGTTCCCCGCCGCGTTGACCTGTGGCAAGTTGTCATCCAAGCTCACTTCCAATCCCACACGGTATTTCCGAAACTCCCGCTCAAGCAAGAGTAAAGTGTCTTCCACGATCCCACGCACGTCGGTAGGTTCCATCTGTCCGCTGCCGTTGCGGGCCAGGGAGAGGACGCTACTAGTAATTTTGGCGGCCCGATTGGCTGCGTCCAAAATGCGGGAGAAGGCCTTGTCTCGGGACGGTTCATCCTTGTGGCGCTGGCCAAGTTTGGCGTAGTTCAAAATGGTCATCAACAAATTGTTGAATTCGTGAGTTGTGGTACTCGTCAACTCCCCCACCACCGCCATGCGTCGTGCCTGTTCGAGTTGCGTCCGAAGCAGTTCCAACTCTGCCGAGGATTCGCATTGAGCATCGCCATTGTCGCTCCCCGTAACAACTGGGGTGGGCATGTTGGTTGGAGATGTGCAATTCGTTGCGGGAGCGACGTGCATAAATACGGTCAATTCTTATGGGGCGCGTGGATCTGGCATATTTAATACTGACGGAATATTTTATCGGCGAGCGACCTAGGCTGACTACAACGAACCGTTGCGACTCTTAGCGTGGTATGAGTAGTCCGCAAGCAGCGTTTGCCCGACGACCCCGAAGTGCGGTTTTGGAAAGGACAACGCAGCTTCCCGACTTGTTACGCGCGGAAGAACTTGCCAGTTTGCTTTCATCATTGACCGTAAACTGGACGAATCTGAGAAGAATGATTTAAGCTAGCAACGCGAGCACGCTGCGCAGCCCCGGCCCCACGCCAGATTGACTGGCGTAGCCCGTATTGCCATCGAAACTTTGCAGCACTATCGTTTCCGCCAAGATGTCGCGGGCTCCCAAGTGAACATAGTTGGTTGCAGTGGCCAATTGAACTCCCTGCCCACCGGTCGACAGCAAAATGTTTTCCACATACTTTGGCTCCTATCGAACCAGCGCGGGGGGGAGTGGGATATCGACCGGAATCCCAAGCAATGCTGGCCGTCCCAACTGAACTTCATCAGTCAGCACGACGAGCGTTTGGGGATCGAGCACTTTCCGAACGATCTCCGTGGGGGATTCAAACACGCCATTCTTCAAGCTTGCGACAAAGACGGGACGCAATGCCTTCAGCAATTGAGCAGCTTCTTCCGGTGTCACGCGCGTGCCGTCCAAACGATAGATCCTCAGTTTGTCAAACGACACAGTGACCGGCTTTTCACCAGCCGGTGCGAGCACTGTGGCTTCTTGTCGTTCAACATACGGAACTTTGACCGTGTACGTTTGCTCCACGTTTTCTGATTCGCCGTCGGGTCGAGTCACCTGCACTGTCCGTGTCCGCTGTTCGGTTCGGAATTTCGTAGCGTTCACTTCACGCTTCTCAGTTCGAAACTGATCGACGAGAAACACCAGATGTGGCTCGCCAGCTTTTTCGTAGAACTTAGCCATCGCCAGCTTATTGAAGTCGAAGATTGGCGGCCCTCCTCTAGCAGGTTGCATCAAGAACTCATTTAAGTCTTGTTGCCCCCAACAGGTACTCGCTGATAAAAACATCAACACACAAAAAGTCAACAGCCTTCGCATGTTACTCTCCCCAAAAAAGTGCCCCGGCGCTCCGCGCCGGTTCCCTGCCTGATTCCCATTGCTACTCCTACTACTCCCACTCCCACTCCGGTTGTAACCGGCAACTCGCCTACAAGAGATGCCGTAATTTACGCAGTTTGTAGAGGTCGCTTTGTAAAGAAAGCCTCTCCCGTTGCTGAGTTGACTGGACGCGGATGCTTTTGAGACAGAAAGATGATTGCTCCCTATTTTTCTGTCTCCATCGTTCTGTCTCCATCCTTGCGTCAAAAGGGGGTGGTGAGGATTGCGGCACACCGGTCCCACACTCCTAATCCTACTCCTACTCCTACTCCTACTCCTACTCGCGTCCCTCACATGGTTCCTCTGGTAAGACCCGTGATTGGTCAAATTCATTATTTCGAGCGCTTAAGAAATTACCACTGTTCTGCGCGCTCGCTTCCTTCGACAACACTGGCCATGCCAGTGCCACCCACTCCCCCTCTCCTTCACTCTCCCTCTCCCTCTCTCACACTCCCCCTCTCTCCTGGGCGTGTGAACATCACAAACGCAACCACCATCAGGATCGCAGCAGTGATCGAGGCGATCGTTACCACGCGCGGATGGAAATTTAACGACAGCGGCACGGTCAATCCCAGTCCAGCATTGGGACCAAAGTTGTCAGTCAGCCAACTGATGAGTGCTGCCAGCCCTGCGATCCCCACTGCCGTCAGTGCCTCGCCGGCAATGACTCCCGAGGAAAACAAAACACCTCGCTGCAAGACGGCATGTTGTTGCGGCTCGGGGACTTTCCTCGCATACCAATAAGCTAGCAAGCCACCGATCAGAATGGGGGTGGCCAGGCCGAAGGGTAAGTACATTCCGACAGCGATCGGCATGAGGTACGCGCGAAAACCAACGTTAGTGGTTTTCAGCAGCGTATCAATGACCAGGATCACGCAGCCTAAACACGCACCGATACCAATCAAGCCCCATGGCAAAACTCCCTTGCCAGAAAAACCTTCCGCCAGACTGGCGAACAAACTAGCTTGCGGTGCGGACAACTCTGGTCCGCCGATTCCTCCAGGGGTGTTGTGGTGTAACAGGGTCAAGATGGGTGCCATCACAAACGCGGCCACCGCGACTCCCAGGATCTGCATGATTTGTTGTCGGAACGGTGCTGCCCCCACGATCGAACCGGTCTTCAGATCGTTGCACACATCGCCGCTGGTGCAGGCCACGCAACACACGATCGCTGCGATCCCGAGAGTGGCTACCATGCCGGTCATGCCTGAGTAACCGAACAGCCACAACAATCCACCTGCCACCAACACGGCTGTGATCGTCATGCCAGAGACGGGACTATTAGAATTGCCCACCAGGCCGACGATGTAGCTCGCCACGGCGGTGAAAAAAAAGCCCATGGCCAACATAATCAGTGTGGCCAACACGGTAATGCCTATGTCTTTGGTAAAGCTGTAGTTCACACCCACTAGTAACAGTGTACAGATCACTCCTAAAAAGAGGATTAGCTTGGCGGGTATATCGCGTTGATCATCGACTACTCCGTCGCGTTTGCCTGAGAGCCCATGCCACATTTCGCTGATGGCTGACTTAAGGCCATGTCGGACTGAGATCAAGGAACTAAAGCCACCCACCACCATCGCACCGACACCGACAAAGCGAATCTTTTCTTTCCACAACGTGTAGGCACCTTCGATGGGATTGTCGAATGCATCGCCACCTCCCAGCATGGGAATACCAATTAACCACGCCAGCGCTCCGCCGATAAAAATTAAGATGGCCACGTTGAGTCGGACAATGAAGCCGACGGCCACGAGCATGGGTGACAAGTCGCCGCCGAAGAACAGGATACGCGAGCCGACGGTGGTGGCGGCTTCCAGACTCCCTGTAATTAGTGCCAATAGGCCACCGGCCAACTTGAAACCTCCTCCGAGCAGCCCACCAAAGACTAGGCTCACGCCAGCACCGGCATTCTCAGCGTCACTCTCTCCCGCCTGTAGCACTGCAGCACAAGCCACACCTTCTGGGTAAATCAATTCATCGTTGTCGATCACAAAGACACGCCGCATGGGGATCATGAACAGAATCCCCAGCAAACCACCAGTTAGCGCAATGATTGAGACCGTCCAGAAATCGAATTCTTTCCAATAGCCGATAAGGATCATCGCGGGCATCGTGAAAATAATTCCCGCCGCCAACGATTCACCCGCCGACGCACAGGTCTGCACTTGGTTGGCTTCCAGGATGCTCGATCGCTTGAAAAATACTTTGAATACCAGCATCGCCATGACAGCGGCGGGGATCGAAGCCGAAACCGTCATGCCCGCTTTGAGTCCCACGTAGACATTGGCCGCCCCCATCACGACGGACAGTAGTAGGCCGAGTACGAACACACGCGGTGTTAATTCGAGTTTGGAAGTATTTTCCATGAATGTTGCTATAAGATGAGGGTGAGTTTAAAGGTTAGACATGTGAGTTCAGACGGTAATGGACAGCTCGAGGAGTAGTCGCGCTTTCGCCCCGAGACGACATCTTAGCATTGTAGAGCTAACAATTGAGTTTTATCTTTTTGCCGCACATTTTTTTGTCGACCGAGTTTTGGTATTGCCCGTTCACAATCCTGTTCCAGGAAGTGCTCGATGCGACTATAATATGAGGAATAGCTCAGCAGATCTGAGTTCCCACCCACAATCGCTCGCCTGAGCGCTCCCACTCTCATAATACTCGCGTTCGTTTGTCCCCCTTCGCAAACACGCGCTGTGAGCACTTGAAATGAATCCACGACTTTTTTACCGCTGGGCTTGGCTTGTTTTTCTGAGTGCACAGATCCCAACTGACACCGTCTCCAATTTGCGTGCCGCTGACATCGATCTGCTCGTGCGCGGTGAAGCGTTGTACGTAGCGGGTTGCGCGGACTGTCACGGAGATCGCGGACAGGGAGTCGATGGTGCCTATGAAGATCCGTTGGTTGGCGACGAGTCGCTTGGGCAATTGGCGGCGCTTATCACGCGGACGATGCCCGAGGGAGAGCCTGAGTTGTGTGTGGGGCCGGACGCTGAGGCGGTCGCTGCGTATATTCATCATCGCTTCTATAGCGAAGCGGCGCAGGTTCGCAATCGACCACCGCGCGTCAGCCTGGCGCGACTCACCGCCGAGCAACTCCGCCAGAGTTTAGCTGATCTCTACGAACAATTCGACCAAGCGCGCGAACCAGCCACCACCGGTGGCGTTAAGGGGATCTATTTCGAAGGGCCGCGCTGGAAAGACGAGAATAAGAAGATCGAACGCGTCGACCCAGTCATCGATTTTGATTTCGCGCACGATGGACCAGGTAGCGAGATCAAGCCTGAGGAATTTTACATCTACTGGGAGGGTGGGGTGCGAGCGGATGTCTCCGGACGCTACGAAATCGTGGTCCACAGCACTTGTTCCTTCGAAATGGATTTTGGCCGCATCGGACGCCAGTTGATCGATAACCATACGCAGTCGGGAGACAAAATCGAGTTTCGTCAGTCGATCTATTTAACCGGCGGTAGGACCTATCCCTTCAAGATTGACTTCGTGCAGCGCAAGCGCAAGACGGAACAACCCCCAGCCAAAATTACACTGGCTTGGGTTCCGCCGGGGGGCGTCGAACGGGTAATTCCACCTGAGAATTTGATCGTGCACGCTCCACCTCCCACATTCGCACTGCAGAGCCCCCTTCCTCCCGACGATCGCAGCTACGGTTTCGAACGTGGCACGGCGATCAATCGCCAGTGGGACGAATCTACTACGGTCGCCGCCCTGGAGTTCGGACAGATTGCCGCTGACGAATTATGGCCGAGCTACCTGAACAAGCATCGCCGCGATGCGGGAGACAATCGGGCTAAGATGCGCGCCTTTCTGACGCAAATCGTCCAGACAGCGTTTCGTCAGCCACTCAGCGAAGAGTTGGTGTCCACATATGTCACCAAGCAACTAGACGCTGAAGCCGATGATGCACAAGCCATCCAACGCGCGCTGCTAATTTCGCTCAAATCGCCACGGTTTCTATATCCCTACGCCGATAGCGATCAATCAGCTTCGCAGCGCGTTGCTAGTCGCCTGAGTTTGATCCTGGTCGATTCTCTTCCGACCGATCCGATATTGCTCACAGCCATCGAAAAGGACACATTCAAAACCGAATCTCATGTCCGCACCTACGTCCGCGAGCAACTCGATGACCCAAGGCTGCGAGCCAAAACACGTGGCATGTTGCGCGAGTGGCTGAACGTCGGGCAGTTTTCCGAGATCGCCAAGGATGCCCAGCATTACTCTGGATTTGATGCGAGACTTGTCGATGATCTCAAGCGTTCGTTGGACTCGCTCTTGGAAGAAATCGTGTGGGGGGAGTGTGGTGATTTCCGACAAGCCTTCACCAGCCACATCGCCTACACTACGCCAGCCATGGCGCAATTCTATGGAGACGATTGGCAATCAGCTACGCCTCTGCTAGCCAATGGTCGTCTGGTTCGCGCGATCGACTCTCCCCAGCAACCTCGGTACGGTGTGTTGACACATCCTTATCTATTGAGTGGGCTAGCCTATCACGACGCCTCCTCACCCATACATCGTGGGGTCTTTTTGATTCGCTATCTGTTGGGTCGCACACTCCGACCACCCGCCGATGCTTTCTCACCGCTCAGTCCCGACTTGCACCCTGAATTAACTACCCGAGAGCGCGTCGATTTGCAGACCAGTCCAGAAAGCTGCCAAGTCTGCCATCTTAAAATCAATGGCCTCGGCTTTACGCTGGAAAACTATGATGCCGCTGGACGATATCGCACTGAGGAACGAGGCAAACCGATCGACGCTAGTGGAAGTTACACGTCGCGCGATGATGCCTTTGTGGAATTTTCGGAATTGCGGGATGTGGCTGACTATTTGACGCGCAGCGAAGATGCCCGACAGGCGCTGGTCAGCCGCGCGTTTCAGCACTTCGTCAAGCAACCGCCAGCCGCATTCGGAGAGCGAACGGTGCAGCAGCTAGCGGAGAAGTTCTTGTCTGCCAACTGCAATGTCCGCGAATTGATCGTCGAAATTGCTATTCTGGGGGCTCTGCAGCCGATAGAATCTGCAGCGACAGACTCCGCCTCGTTCGGAAAATAACTGTTGTAGCTACGCTCGCTAGAACGTAGACTTCCTGCATAGATCAACTGGAAAAATTTATCAGTGTTCATTTGTGTTCATCTGCGGTTACAAACAACAGCCTGAATATTGCCATTTCCTATCGTTTTGTCTCGTGATAATCGATTAGAATAAGGCAATCCCCCCACCTCACCGGAGTCCCACCATGCCCAGCCAAGCCACGCGACGCGAGTTCCTTTTGAAATCCGGTATTAGTGCCGCGGCTGCTAATTTCATGCTCCATCTCCCCAGCTTGGCCGGAGAGTCCGGTCGGGGAGCACCATCGCAGCGCGAATCATCTTCTCGCAAACAACGGCTGGTCTTTATTTTCAGTCCCAATGGTGTCATTCCCGATCACTATTGGCCCGAAAAACTGGGGGCGGATTTTGAATTGAAGCGGATCTTGCAGCCGCTGGCTGAAGTGAAATCACAAGTGCTGACATTGCACGGCTTGTGCAATCGCATCAAGGGAGATGGTGATGGGCACATGCGCGGTATCGGCTGTCTGCTCACCGGCATCGAACTATATCCAGGCGACATTCAAGGTGGCTCAGATACGCCGGCGGGTTGGTCGATGGGCATTTCAGTCGATCAGTTTTTGAAAAACAAACTTCAAGCCGATCCAGCCACGCGGACGCGATTTGGTTCGTTGGAAATGGGCGTCATGGTCCCCGATCGCGCCGACACCTGGACTCGGATGTCGTATGCTGGCCCCAATCAACCCGTCGCACCGATCGACAATCCCTATCAGATGTTCGACAAACTTTATGGGCAGACCAAAAATCGCGAGATGCTGGTCAGCGTGCTCGACGACCTGACCGCCGACTTCCGCAAGGTTGAAGCGATGCTCAGTCAAGAAGATCGCAGCTTACTCCGCGACCATTTGGAAATGGTCAGAGAATTGGAAGTCGAACTGCAAACCGAGTTTTCTCAGCGGAACTCCCAAGCGACGGTGGGGCATGCCATCCCACAACTTCCTCCCAACGTCGACCAAGAGAATGACAATATCCCGCTCATTACTCGGTTGCAAATGGATATGTTGGTCAACAGCTTTTCAGCCGACATGGCCCGTATCGCCACCTTCCAAATCACGAACAGTGTTGGGCAGCCCAAGATGCGGTGGCTGGGAATTGACGAAGGGCATCACGAACTATCGCACGAGCCGGATAGCAATGAGGTAGCCTACGAGAAGCTGATTCGCATTAACACTTGGTATTGCGAACAGATCGCCTATCTGGCCAAACGCTTAGCGGCGACTCCCGAACCCGGCGGCCACGGTTCGATGCTCGACAACACCACGCTGATCTGGACAAACGAACTGGGCAAGGGGAACTCGCACACTCGCGATAACATTCCGTTCGTGTTGGTGGGTGGTGGTTTGGATTTTAAGATGGGACAAGCGATCGACTTTGAGAAAGTCCCTCACAATCGTCTGCTGATGACCCTGTGCGCTGCCATGGGACATCCCGTCGACAGCTTTGGCAATCCCGATTTCTGCAGCGACAATGTGCTGAGTGGATTGAGCTAGTATCAAGCGTGCTGTATTATTTTTTTGCCGCACATTTTTTTGTCGACGCGTTTTTTCCTGGTCGGTCATGAGACAAACCTGAGTTGGCATTTGCTCAACTTCACGCACCAGTCTTTTTCGACAAAAAAATGTACGGCAAAAAGATGAAGCACTGAAGAGCATTGTGAGTAACTGGACGTGAACGATGATTCCAATAAGCGGATAAGAAAAGGTGTCAGGCCTCTTTTATCAAAAAAGAGGCCTGACATGTTTGTAACTCCTGGTAGGTGGTGGTTTAGATTTTAAGATGGGACAAGCGATCGGCTTTTAGAAAGTCCCTCACAATCGCCTGCTGATGACCCTGTGCGCTGCCATGGGACATCCCGTCGACAGCTTTGGCAATCCCGATT
>JBGSJT010000325.1:0-8206 GCA_041741715.1 Pirellulaceae bacterium
GATGGGCCTGAGTGTTCTGCTACCAACCAAAACGAAACAACTGCAAGTTACCGTCGACTGGGGCGACTATGCTCCGCTGGAGCCCACGTCAGAACAGCCCAATGCTTGGCAGAGAACGCACCACCAGCAGACAATTTACATTCCGATAGAAGGCAAAGATCGCTGGCGGATCGACAAACCCATTCCTGGCAGCGATGGCATGCAGATCAGTGTGACAGGGCGCAGGCTGAATGAGGCTCACAATAAGGAGGCGTATGATCAACCGTGCCAGAGCGTCTCGGTATTTCTTGTCAATCACCGCGGGACGGCTCCCGATGAAACTCGCGACACCGCGTTCGCCTTTCAGGCCCAACTGACGGTGACTTGCGGCGATGGTTTCGTAGCTCGCGCTGATGTGCATGCGATGAAAAGCAACGATCCCGATCTCCGTATTGCAGACTTGCAGTTTCGGGACTGTTTCGAATTTGCGGTGGGGCACAACATCTCGTCCGAATCCACGGTGGTAGATAGCAAATGCTTCAGCGTGCGGACTTGCTGGATACCGCAAGCCGAGGTGGAGCGTACGATCGTACCGAAAATGGAAGACGTGCAACTGGGGATGGAGTCACTGGCCGCAATAAATGGCGGTATGGATGCGTCGGCTGCGTTAATGCCATTCGTGACACATTATCGCGAGTGGATCGATCAACAACAGGCGATTCTTAAGACGTTAGCCGATCGGCGGCTGGAAACGGCAGAAGCCTTGCTCCAGCGAGCTCGCGTCGCTGCAACGCGAATTGAACGGGGCATCAAGCTGCTTGAGACACCACAGGTTCTCGAAGCTTTCCGTCGCGCAAACCAAGCGATGGCGATGCAAGCGAAGAAGCGATTAAGTCTGTCGAGTGGTAAGCCCGAGGCCGAGATTGTTCCGGAATGGCGTCCGTTTCAGTTAGCATTTTTGCTGATGAATCTGGACGGCATTGTGAATCCGAATGCGTTGGATCGCTCAACGGTTGATCTTTTGTTCTTTCCAACCGGTGGTGGTAAGACGGAAGCCTACCTAGGGCTAGCGGCGTTTACCCTAGTTCACCGACGACTCAAAGATCCAAGTATCGGCTCGTGTGGCTTAACGGTGCTAATGCGCTATACCCTGCGGCTGCTGACGCTTGATCAACTTGGTCGTGCCGCTGCGCTAATTTGTGCGCTGGAATTGCTTCGTGAACAGGATGTGGAAAAACTCGGACGTTGGCCGTTTGAGATAGCACTTTGGGTTGGACGAGCTGCGACACCGAACTTGATGGGACGAAAGGGTGACGGCGATCCAAAGACTGCCCGAGCAAAAACCATTGCATACCAGAACGACAATCGAAAGCCGTCGCCCATTCCGCTTGAAAATTGTCCCTGGTGCAACACCAAGTTTCGGGAAGCTTCATTCCGACTGCTCCCAAACGTTGACGAGCCGAATGATCTGCGTATTTCTTGTATCAATCGCAACTGCGAATTCTCCGGGACGAACCAGCGCAGATTGCCGATAGTGGCGGTCGATGAACCGGTGTATCGACGCCTGCCATGTTTTATGATTGCGACGATCGATAAATTCGCGGCAATGCCTTGGACTGGTGAGGTCGGCGGTTTTTTTGGCAAAGTCGATCGCTATAACGATGCTGGTTTCTATGGACCCTGTAGCCCGATGGGTGGCGTGCCAATTCCGGGCGGTCACTTGCCACCGCCGGAATTGATCATTCAGGACGAACTGCATTTGATCTCCGGACCACTGGGTACCATTGCCGGACTCTACGAGACCGCTCTGGATGAGCTTTGTACCAGCGGCGATCCCCCGCATCGAGTTCGCCCGAAGATCGTTGCATCCACCGCTACAGTGCGACGTGCCGAGAGTCAGATTCGAGCGTTATTCAATCGTGACCGTGTAGATATTTTTCCGCCGCCAGGTCCAAATCGTCGGGACTCGTTCTTTGCACGGACCGTATCACCCAAGGAATCTAATGCGCGAATGTATCTGGGTGTTACCGGCCAGGGCCGCAGCCCCAAGCGAGTCTTTTTGCGAACGTGTCTTGCATTGATGGCGGCGGGACTATGCTCGGCTATTTCAACAGCCTGCGGGAACTCGGAGGTGCGAGGCGTTTGATCGAGGATGAAGTCAGCACGTCACTGGTGGGTTTTGGGGAACGGATGAGAATCGGCGAGTCCGAAAGCTCGTTCATGAATCGCGGACCGCTGAAAGAAGTGCTGGAATTGACGAGTCGAGTAAGCACGGACAAAGTCGCCGATACCAAACGGCGATTGGAAAAGGATTTTGGTGCTAAAGAAAAGGAATCGGTCGATGTTGCACTGGCGACCAATATGATCTCGGTGGGTCTCGACATCACGCGGTTGGGACTGATGGTCGTATACGGCCAGCCGAAGACGAGTTCCGAATACATTCAGGCGTCGAGCCGTGTTGGTCGCGAACATACCAAGCCGGGACTTGTGGTGACGATTCTCAATCTGAATCGACCTCGTGACCGCTCCCATTATGAACGATTTGGTGCCTACCACGAATCGTTCTATCGCCATGTCGAAGCCACCAGCGTAACTCCCTTCAGTCCGCGAGCGATGGATCGGGCGCTGGCGGCAACGTTGGTGACTCTGGCCAGACACTCGCTACCACAGATGACACCTCCCAAAGGAGCTTCTGAAATTACTTCGAAGCGATTGGGGTTAACTTGGATCTCGAATCTGATCGCGGAGAGGGCAGAGGAACACAATAAGGATCGAAGTGCTTCCGAGCGCCAATTGCTTAAAGAAAATGTCTTCAAACGCTGCCAGGATCTGTTGGATGAATGGGAAAAGATAGCCGAACAATTTCGCGAGACCGGAACGGCGCTCCAGTATCAGCGCGAAGTCGGCTCTGCGCAACGTCTCCTGTATGAGTTTCTCGCGCCGGAGTTAGATGGTATCAGTCCTCGTTTTAAGAAGTTTCGAGCGAATCGTTCAATGCGCGACGTTGAACCCGAGGTCAATTTATGGCTAAGAAGCCTAGATAACATCTCCCTGGAGGATGGCGAAGATGGCTAAGAATCAAGTGAAGAAACCTCATGGCCAACTCCGCCGAAGCCAAGTCGTGACCACATTTGGTCCTGGCGCGATGGTTGATTTGCCCGATCATTCGATCCTTATCAGTGGGCTCGATCAGTGGACGGGTGCCAATGAAGAGATCTTCGAGCCGAGGTTGCTTCAAAAACTGAAGGAACATCTGAATTTAGATAACCTGCAAATGTTTGCGCCGCCAAGAGACGGTAGCGATCCGAATGCGGCTTTGACCGGGATCGTCGGCTGGCAGTTCCCTGAGTGGTTCGTTACTCAGGACGTTCAGCAGAGGACAACTCCCAGCGGCCAACTGGTTCGCTCTCGCCAGCTTGTGCATCGCTCGTCACTAACGCGAGGCAAGTACATCGGAGATGACAGGAAGCGCCAGAATGTCGTTCCCGTACGGTTTGTAAGGGCTTGTCGATACGGCCATATTGGCGACATCGATTGGTATGCATTTGTGCATGTCGAACGTGGCAATTGTCGCGCGAACTTGTGGATTGACGATCTGGGAACCAGTGGTGATATCACTGAGATTTTAGTGCGATGTGAATGCGGACAATCGCGTTTACTTAGCGAAGCCGTGGAGTCGGGGGGCAACCAAAAGGCAGGAGCACTGGGATTGTGTGACGGTAGCCAACCCTGGCTCGGTCCGTTCGCAAGATCGAAATGCGAGCAGCCGAGCAAGTTTTTAATTCGCACGGCCAGCAATGCGTACTTCCCTCAAAAACTGAGCGTTATTTCTTTGCCCCCTCGCAATGAAACTGTATCAGAAACGGTTGAGAAGGCTTGGATGTTCCTGGAAGCGGCTGAGTCAGTCGATGATGTGCGCTACGAGAGAAAAAAGGAGCGAGTTGCAAAGATTTTGGAGGGGCTCACTAACGAAGAAGTTTGGTCGGAAATTGAACGACGGCGAAATCCACCGGCTGTAACTGCATCACGTTTGAAGCCGGATGAATTAAGGACATTAATCGCGTGCG
The DNA here is from genome assembly GCA_041741715.1 of Pirellulaceae bacterium. Lineage (GTDB taxonomy): Bacteria > Planctomycetota > Planctomycetia > Pirellulales > Pirellulaceae > Aureliella. The sequence goes on from JBGSJT010000325.1 coordinate 4,047, forward strand.
AACAAGAGCAAGGCGAAGACCGCCCAGACGGAGATTTTTACGCGAGAGTGTTACCGCGTGCGATTTGGGATGCACCCTGGATGAATAGCATAGAGCAAATCGTGCTAGTCCACCGGCTAAGGGAAGTTGTTGCTCAGGCCGGTTTTACTCGTTTTGAATCAGCTACAACCAATATTGAAGGTGAGTTGGAACTTGGAGTAATGCCAGCGCTGCTCGCACGGGAAATCACTTGGGTTCCCGCAATTGAAAACCGTGGTGAAGGCATCTTTATTCAATTCAAGTCGGAGATGCTGGACGAGTGGGCGAGGCGACCAGAAGTGTTGCGATACGGCACCGACCTAAACGAGGGTTTCGAAGTATGGAAATCCGAGCACAAATCCTCGCGTCGTGAATTCCCACCGTTGCAGTATTATTTGCTGCACTCATTGTCCCACATGCTTATCACGACAATCTCGCTGGAGTGTGGTTATCCAGCAAGTTCGATTCGCGAGCGTATCTATGCGTTTGCAGATGTGGGGTACGGCACACTGCTTTACACGGGTTCGCCAGATTCGGAAGGCACTCTCGGCGGCCTGATCCAGGAAGGCCGCAGAATCCATGAGCACATGCGCCAGGCGTTGACTCGTGCCGAACTCTGCTCCAATGATCCAGTCTGCGCACAACATCAGCCGGACAACCTGCATGAGCGTCGATTTCTTCACGGTGCGGCCTGCCACGGCTGTTTACTGATTGCCGAAACATCCTGTGAGCAGCAAAACGATTACCTCGACCGTTCGTTAGTTGTTCCAACCGTTGAGAGCCGTGGTGTCGAATTCTTCGAAATGGATTCCTGATGAATTCCTCGCTGACTCAATTGAGTGATCGAAGCCTACAGAGGTTGAGGGAAGCGCTCGCGTCAAGCCGGTTGAATTTACCAGCTAGTAGCCTGACGTTGGCACAACTGATACCGCAGGAGCAATTGCAATCGATTTTAGAGGATCTACGCGAGCTGCATCAGACAGGGATGACGCCTCCCGTGCTTATCCGTTTGATCGATATCCTGTTGGAGCAACGCGAAATGCTACGTTCGGGAGCGTGTCGATTGGAATTGGTTATGACTGGCCCTGAGCCACCGGGATCACTGATTCGCGATACAGCGGTTGTGGTCCGCCAAATGTTCTCGAACGCAAAGCGATCGATCTGCATTTGCGGTTTTGCGGTGTATCAAGGCAAGGATATTTTCGCGGCGCTAGCAAATCGGATGGAAGCCCTACCTGACCTCAACGTCCGAATGTACCTCAACATCAACCGTCCACATGGGGATACATCGCCATCGGAACTGCTGTTGGCCAAGTTTCAGAAGCGATTTCGTGAGAACCAGTGGCCAACGAATATGCGGTTACCAGAAGTGTTCTATGACCCACGCCCGCTTGCCGAGGACGATGCAAGCAAATCTGCATGTCTCCACGCCAAGTTTGTGATCGCCGATTCAGAGCATGTTTTTTTGTCGTCGGCAAACTTCACGGAAGCCGCCCAACAACGGAACATTGAGGCAGGAATACTCCTCGACAGTCCAGCCTTGGCTCACGACTTGGAGTTGCATTTTAAATCACTAGTCGATCACGTTTTTTTGAAAAGGCTGCGTTGGAACGGATGATGGGAAAGAAGCAAAAAGCGCTGCACACATCCACTGGATTCGCCAGGGATTTTTACTCGATGAAGCGGACGAGCTTTGACATGAATTGCAGACCTTCCGGATAAAAGATACCATTAGTAGCAAGAAAACGAACAAGTCTTCAAAATACTTAAGCAAATCATGAACAACCTGTTGGGCAAATACTTTCCGTTAGCAGATGAACCATTGCCAGAGGAACTCTACAATTTAGAAGTTTCCGACAAAGTTGGGATCAGGGCGATGGCAACCGGTGAAATGCGGGAGCCACGCAAAGGTGAAGGGTTCTTGTCGGGAGCAATTATTGAAGCCTATCGCGCTTACAACGACCTTTCCAGTGAATACAACATCGCTAAGTTGGTCGTCTTGTGAAGCTTAACGAGTCAATCGACTCGTATTTTCCAAAGCAATCCTTTGAGTGCTGACGAGAGTAGCTAGTGTTCTCGGATCGAACTAACTTCACCTGTTCCATCACCATGGATAATGTGATCGAGAACTGAGATGCCCATTATCTTCCCGGCCTCGGTAAGCCGTTCAGTAACCTGGATATCCTCGCGGCTTGGCTCTGGGTTGCCAGACGGATGGTTGTGCGAGAGCAATACAGCAGCCGAACCCTCGATTATGGCAGGCTTGAAGACTTCGCGAGTATGAACGAGCGACGCATCAAGCGTTCCAACCGTGACCCTGACGATGCACTGCACCCGATGTTTTGTATCCAAACATGCGACAGCAAACTGCTCTTGGTCATTGGCAGGATGCCGCTTCCAGTAGTCTTTGAAGAGCCTCTTGGCTTCCTCAGTACTGGTGATGCAAGGGCGGTCTTGAAGTGAGCCCTCATAAACAAGGAACACGCGTTTCACAGAACCATAGCTGGTGTCCGGCTTTGGGACGCTTAGCTTGGTGTTGCTAAGTGACGGCTCTTGCGATTCCAAACTTTCAAAATTGAACTTTAACTGTGTCATCCACCTCCAGGGAATTTTCTAGTTGCCAGATCTCTATCAGCTAAATGATGCCAGAACGGCAACACTACTCAACTTCGGACAGGCGTTTCCAAGACGGACTGGTTAAGATGCCGACAGGATCAAACGGTTACAGCAAGACGCTGCGAATTTGGTGCACAAACCTCAGGAATGTGCACCAAGCGATTCACGAAAACGGAATTGCTCAGGTCGTTCAAATGGAAAGAGCTCTTTCGTTACTCGAAAAGCAGAAAGCTCTTCCGTATTTCGGATGTTGAATCGCTTCAAAGACGAAAACGCGAGCTGCATAGGCTGGCTGAAACTGCGCACCGTCAGCACAACGAGCAAGAGACTGGACCAAAGGAAACCCGCGAAGAACCGTAAACGGTTTCAGTGGCGATTCACTAGGGGTCCGAGCCGGGTATTCTTCAACCACGCTTTCTGTTTTCGGTGTAAAGCGGCTCACGTACCCATGAATGCCAAAAAAAATCACCATTCCCTGCGGGCCTTGCAGGACCAACTATCGTCGGAGTTCGAAGATAGCCGGTCGCACAAGATCCACGAAACCTCATCAGGCTTTCCTCGGTCCATTCCTTGCGTTATGGCTTCGACCTTTCGCACCGTAACTTACCGTGACAAAGGCTTATGCACTGAATTGCCATCGCCACAATAGAAGTACTGATCCTGACGGGTCGTGCCTCATTCGCCTAGATCCGAATCCGTTCGATTTCATCCAATGTGATTTCATCACTGGTTCTATCATAAAGCTTCGTCGTTCTTGGGCTCTCGTGGGCCGCGATGGCTTGTGCGTTCTCGACCGTTCCTCCATTTTCGAGATAGGAAGTGATCCCGGTCGCACGAAAGGTATGGCAGCATACTTTGTTCGATAGTCCAGCGGCGATTGACCGGCGCTTGATCATCCGAAATGCGTCATGACGAGTTAATCGGTTTGCCGTAAGTCGATTCGTTTTGCCGACTGCGGTAAGGAATAGGGGAGCCGACTTCTCGATTCCGTGTCCGATCGCCTTGAGATAGGCGTCGAGGTATTCCTCGGCCGTGTGATGGGCCGGTACTTCATGATGCTTGCCCCCTTTTTCGTGAAGTCGAATCCAGGACCGTTTGCCGATTTGGTAATAATCGTCGATTTTCATCCCGACGACGGCACTGACTCGTGCAAAGGTAAAAAGCATCGTGGCTATCAACGCTCGGTCGCGAAGTCCGACCACCGTTGAGATATCGATGGAATCGAGAAGCTGGCGAGCCTCCTCGGATGTGAGTACAGGCGTCTTACCACGTTTGATGACGTACTTGGGACCGCGAACCGACGAAGATGGATTCATCGGAATGATTTGACCAACAACCAGCCAGTCTACCGGGGTTAATTAAGTCCCAGTTTGTGAATGAAGTGAACCGTAAAGCAAAAAGGAAAAGGAAAAATGACGAAAACAGAAACTACAAAGCCGGTGCTGGAGCACCGTTTCAACCATATAAAGCTCGCAGTCTGGGCCAATGTAAACTGGAATTCCCCAGAAAAAGTTGACAGTGGGTCT
>JBGSJT010000326.1:0-15801 GCA_041741715.1 Pirellulaceae bacterium
ACTGAATCTCGGACATCATAGCGGACTTTGCGCAAGCGACTGGAAGCGTGTAAAAGCTGCCAACAATCATCGCTTAAAAGCCCCGCGGGCGCAACTCTACCCATATTGCCTATCTATCTCAAAGTGCGCGTTGGCCCTGGGTGTGAACTCGATGCTCGCGCGCTTCCTCAAGCTCGCGGTCTCTCTCATCGAAGATCTGCGTGGCTTCGCCCACTCCACAGTCACGACGTTTGGCGACGGGCAATCGGGGAACTCAGGGCCAGGCGGAAACCGAAGTCATTCGAGCGGGGCGTCGGGTCGTCGGTGCTGCGGAACGCCGACCGGCAAAACGCTGCGCCGTTGTCCCAACTACCGCCATGGGGCACACGCGACGAGCCCTTTTTGATACCGAGCGGATCGCCGACTCCATAAACGTCCTGCTCGATATTCAAGAAACCAGTGGGAAAGCTTCGCAAAAGATTCGGCTGGTGAACCAGACGGACTAGAAAATCATCCAACTTCGTTAAAAACCGATCCACGATCTCGGAATCCTGTACTGGAATCGAGAGATAGACCGGGGCGTTCAAGGAACTGGCCAGAACGGCAATCGACATTTCGGTTGGCCCCACAAACCCACCGCCACGGTTTTGACCAACACTGGCCAGCAAGCCCAGCACTCGCCTCACACTAAAATCTATCGGTGGATCCGAGTCGCAGACGTGAAAACCGATTTGGTTTCCGATACCATCGATCAAGAAATCAGCCAGCCCGAGTTCTTGAACGAACGGGCTGTCGGCCAGGCTGCTAAACCGACCTTGCCGTGGAATGCCGGGCGTCGGGAATGGCTGGCCGGAAACTGGTATCGGCGGCGATTCGATGAACTCTTGGCCATTGCGGGTCAATAGCCGCCGCCATTGCTGACGGCAGCCCCCACACCACCGTACGTGCGGCTCCGCATACGGCGGTTCGACGAAGGGATTTAAGCCCGAATTCTGAGTAGCATCGGGAGTACGGTTTCGGTGCTGGGCGCATCGGGTATGGCTTCCTTCCCACCCACGGTCGCCCGTACGCAGTTGCCTTTGCCTAGTGCTTTGCCAATTGGAGTTATCAGTTGGTATAATGAGCTCCTTGAGACTCCCAGTCTCGCACAGGGGCCTAACCCCGAAGGATGGCACCCCATAAACTTATGCCCATGACGGGCGTACGCAAGCAATGAGCGCGAGTGCCGGTGCCGCGATCACCTTGCTAAGACATCGACTTCCGGCCCCGCGTTATTGCCGCCGTTATTATTTGCATCCAAGGGAACAAAGCGATGAAGCCACCTCGATTGGTTACGCTGGTGCTTATGGTTCTGCTTGCTTTGGTCCCAGGCTGCAGTCAAGTTTATAGGTTCGATGGCAAAATTGTGGATGGTGACGGTACCCCCATCGGGGGCGCTTCGGTCAACTTTTATCCGCACGATTGGGAACGTCAGGGTTTTGGTCGCGCGGATGGCATATCCGAAGAAGACGGTTCGTTCGAAGCAGTTTGGGGAAGCGCGACTGGTGTAGAATACTTTTACATGGTCTTGTCGAAGGGTGGATACCGAGAACAGGTACAACTTGTAAAGGCCGATGCAAAGAATTTGCGAGTCGTAATGGAACGTGACCACCCATCTATGCATCCTGAATCGATGGATGCGACTGGCGGTGATTCCTCTTCCACCTCGCCTAGTCGCTAGGCGACTCAACGCCAATAAAAAACCATTGCATCGAAGTTGCGAATGAACCGCTGCGACTTTTAGAAACTTTACTTGCCGCCACTCGATGAATGGTGGCGTTATCCATGAAAGATTCAGCGATGAACCCCACCCAGCGAATGAAGAATTTGTCATCAATCTCTCTCGTGATCTTGGCCGCGCTCGTAGCGCTTGCGGCGTTTATGGCAGACCATTTACTCGGAGTGGTTGCCTTTACCTACGGGTATCTCGCCTTTTGCCTCCTCGTAGCACTGGCATTTGGCGGAGCTTGGCGTGCATGTCTAGGAAACTCCGGCTCGATGTTCGCTTTGGTAGTCTTTGGAGTTCTCGCGGCAAATCTCGTTTTGCCGCCTCCATCGGACCGCCTGTTGCGTTATGTGATGCTCAAGGCGCCCCCAGGCACAGATGCTTCAGCGATTGTAGGCATCGTGAAGCAGCAGTACAAAGACAGCCCCTACTCGATGCCGTGGATACATGAAGATCGTGCCGGGGGATTTGATCGGATTCATGTTTCTCTTTTGTCGCAGAAGGCGAGAAGTTGCACCTCGGTCATTTTCCTCGTTGAGAATGGACGCGTATCACGGAGCATTTTCTCACCAGACTAATAATCGCTTAGGACACCCATCGCATGCGCGAGACCAGTTATGGCTGGTTGGTTTTTAATTCAATCTTGCCACCCCCTGTGATGCGGATCGTCCCCGGCTCATTGCAGCTCGCGACGGCTTACCCGATTCGCCGACTAAATGTCCACGGTTGCTTAAGTGATTTAGGCGATTGAAGTTACTGGGATTCCGATTGGCGACAGCGTGTCGTTTTCAATTGACATCAAGTTCGCACGAGCGATTGCAACTGAGCAAATGGGCGTGGATGAGGCGGTGATCGTCGAAGTGAGGGAACTGGTTGAACTGCCAGGCGTGGACAGCCATGGTTCCGAAGTCGACGAACGTGGGTGATGTTGGCCTCCTGTTTACCGCTGAGACGCAGATCACGCCTTCCATGTTTGGCAAAATCTCCACTAGACGCAGGCAGCATTCCATGGGCTCGTAATCGGTCGACTCGTGAAGGACAAGCAAATCAAGCTGGTTCGTAGGCGTAAAAATGGTGGAAAAAGAGAGCTAGTTTTCTACTCCCGAATCAAAAGTGATTCCGGATGTGATTCCGGAACGGCGGGGCGGCCGCGCTCGGGCGTATGAAACTCTTCAGCATCGTCAGTAGTGCACAGCGTCACTGCTTGTCAGTTCACGACTACCCGAACGACACTTTCTTGAATCTCTCCCAAGCCTCCCAACACAACCCAAAGGATCTGCAGCTTTGCTCGCAACTGCTGAAGAGCCTGTTGCCTGATCGCTGGTCTGCAAACCATCCCGAGCACGTGCACCACGATCGTTTCGCGGCGAAGCGTCCAGCCGCTGAAGACAAACTTTTCTATCGACTCCAAACTGGCCTGGCCGGAGTTCACCCTTACGCGGCTGCGCGAAGGCTAGAAGTGCCCAGGGAATAACCGCTTGGCCACTGTTCGCGTACATTCCTCCCAAACTGGCGGTCTTGCAGAAGCAAACCGTTAAGTAAGTTTCGGTGAAGGGGCACGCTCTAAACGAACGACCGTCCCGGTCTTTGAATCCATGAGACATGGCTCCATAGCAGTTCCGCCGCGCGCCGCTCCGAGAATGTCCAAATTCAGAGATGTACGGAAGGGACGCCGTTCACCGAGCGAGAGCACCCCGGCTAGTTGCCGGCCCAGTGGGGGTTGATTTCTCTGCCTAGGAGCCGGCTGGTTGCGATTTGCGGCCAAAGATCTACGAGTCTATCTCTTCGGTCGATCTCAAAATAATTCTCCGCGGCTCGCGACCATTTAATCGCCTCATCATCGCGATCGAGTGCCATGCAGGCCAAGGCCTGCCATAGCTGAATCCAACCGAGGGGGCCGTCAATGGGTTTGCGATCGAGGGCTAACCAATACTCTTTTACGACGTCTATTTCATCAGACGCACGCTTCGCTTCGCCAGCTCGCAACAAGATCGCTGCGGCGGCGAGACGATCACTTAGCAGTTCAGACTCAAGCAATGGTCCTCTTAAATTAGGAAAGGGCCCAAAATCGTTAGAATTTACTACAACCAAGGCGTTTGCCAGGAATCGCAATGAAGGCAAATCGGCGAGCCTCGAGTATTGCTCATTCAGCGAGTTCAATTCACGTTGATAACCCGGCATGTCGCCGAGATCTGCATAGGACAAAGCGCGATAGTAGGCATGCTCTGAACTCGTCAGTTCATGCGAATCGCTCTCCGTGCCGAGCTTTCCCTCGACCACCTGCAAGCGGGCCAAGGTCGGACCGAAGTCGGGATCGGCCGCACCAAAAAGTTGTTCTTGAAACCCTAAAAGTGTTCTCAGGTGGTGTTCTGCGGACTCCCAGTTGCCCGTCTTCATTTCGAAGTCCGCACATTCGTTAAACCGTTGTACCATCCTTCGAGGGTTTCCATAATCGTTCGGTATATAAAGCATTCGAGCCCCCGCATCGAATGCGGGCTTGCTAAGGGGCCTATTAACCAAATCGGTAAAGCGACTTCCAGCAATTTTGGCAGACTGCTGATAGAGCTTCCTGGCCTCTTCCGTCTCCCCCATAGCGCGATAGGATCTTGCTAACCCTGGTCTTCCGCTGTAGAAGTATTCCGGAAAATCTGGCTGAACCAGCCTGTAATATTCAATTGCGCGAGGTATCTGTCCGTCCAATCGGCATGCATCGGCAAGCTTAAGCAAAACAGCGGCACGTTCTTTCGAAATGGCATCCGCTGGCGCATTGGCAAGTCCTGATTCTGCTACCAATACCGCCTTGCTTGTTTCTCCCGCGCTAAGCAGGGCGCCCGAGTAAGTTTCTCTGAGAGCGTCCATTTTGTGCTTCACGCTCGGCTGGGCTGATATTAGCTAAGCTATTTGATGCGGTGACAAATTGATCCTCGCTTAATCCGATGGCTTGTCTATTATCGCCGGCATCGTTGTAACAGTTAATTAGGGCATTAAGACATATTCGTGTAGAACGCTCGCCGCGCTCAGCCTGCCCGTCAAACGCCAGCCGGTAAAAAGATATGCTCTTAGCAAGGTATCCATCCGACTCGTATGCCTTGGCGAGCTCCATAGCGATCCCCTCACACGCCTTAGCATCCCAGTTAGCCTGTTGCGTAAGCGAGTGGATCTTTTCCCAAGTTTTTATCCGCTCATTGTTTCGCCCCGCCCAACCATAATGTACAGCAAGACGTCTCAACGCGGTCGTAAAATGCAGAATGTCGTCGCTGTAAATAACTTCGCCTAATTCAAGAGCTTCTTGCGCCAGCGCTACTGATTTCTTGTAATCAGCTACAACGCCGTATTCACGAGAAAGTGCGATTAAAACGTCATCAGTAATAGGAGCCCTAGGTATTGACTTTCGGGCAAGAGCCAACGCGTCGTTCAACAGTTCCATACGCTCTGGCCATTTTTCAAACCCGTAAGTCATGGCAAGTTCTCTCATTATCGAAATGGTAATTCCATGGTCACTCCCATATATGGATTGGGAGAGCGGAAGTATTTCAGCAAAAATCGCTGCCGCGCTATCCTTTTTTCCGTTTACATCATACACTCTCGCTACTAACCCCATCATGACGATGGTCAGTGGGTCATCGCTGTCAGATACTTTCCGGTGCAAAGCCAATGCTCTTTCAGCAAGCGGGACGGATAGCGGCATTTTTGAAATTTCGGAGTTACTGCTACCGCCATAGGAAATCGCCAGCGCAATCATTTGAAAGATCGTGTCCGGATGTTCCTCGCCTTGAACCTGCTCCAATCTCTTGAGAACAAATTCCTGGATCGCGATCGCTTCCTCCAAATCACGTTGATCGAAGAGTACGTCTCCCAGAAGCCCTTTGTAGGAAAGTAAACGAGGATGATCACCACCAAATAACTGTTCGGCGGCCGCGACTAACTTTTTGCCCACACTGACTGCCTTCGATTTTCTGCCTGCTGTGCGATAGAGGCGGAGCAAGCTCACCCAAGATTGGTGCGTACGCTCGCTCTTTGGGCCTAGGTTTTCTTCAAAATGGAGCGTAGACGCTTCTAGTAGCTTGATGCCTTCGGTATGTTCTCCAAGGCCGCCAAGACAGACCCCCACCGTCCCCTGAATCTCTGCGTGCAGACGCGGTTGAGCACCAAACATCGCATCGATAGTCGACTCCGCTTTTAATAATATTTCTTTTATCGTGATGTTTGGGTTAGGCTGGACGTGAGCGTTGAACTGGTTTTCAACGCTTGTCATTCCCAGGAGATCTTCTTGGAGAAAGCTCTTCAGGGCGACCGCAATGGCAGTTTCCTCTTCGGCGCTTAATCTCGCCTGGATCGCCTCTTCGCGTTGGGACAATGCATCGGCTTCCAATTGCTTGGCTCGCGTAAGCAATTCGGTGGATTTTCGCGCTGCTTCAACGGAGCGTTTCGTCGCAGTCCTCGCTGCATCGCGCTCGTTTGATGCCACCCATGCTTGCCACGAAGTACCTGCCAAACCGATTATCAAAGTGATTACGGTTGCAGCCACGAGCCCCTTGTGACGGCCAATCCATCGCGAAATTAGAACATTGAGGCTAGGCCTCCGGGCGGCGATGTGGCGATCATCGACAAAGCGTCTGAGGTCTGCGGCCAACTCGGCTGCCGTTTGATAACGCTCGGTTGGACTTTTTTTGCGTAGCTTTGATAACGATCGTTTCCAAATCGCGAGGTATCGAAGGGCTTTGCTTACGCAAGGATTTAGGTTCTTCGCTGGCAAGCTGTTGCAAAAGTTCTTGACGACCCGCGCCTGCCAACGCGGGCTTCAGGGCTAGCAGTTCGTAAAGGGTGATGCCGAGCGAGTAGATGTCCGAGCGATGATCGTCCCCCAGTCGCTTGGCCAAGGCTTGCTCGGGTGACATGTACCGTAGCGCGCCAACCAAATCGCCAGTCATGGTCAAGTTGTCTGCGCCCTCAACCCGCGCGAGACCAAAGTCCGTGACCCAGATACGTCCGAGCCGGTCCAGCATCAAATTGGCGGGCTTGATGTCGCGATGCGTCACCCCCAGTTCATGTGCATGGTGTAGAGCGTCAGCTACCTGGGCCATATGCTCGGCCAGTCGCCGAAACCAAGAGCCTGAGCTGCTCGACTTATCCGTCGAGAGCGCTGCCATGACGTCGGTCTCGGTAGCTTGCTTCTCTTTCGAATCAATTTGAACTCGAGAATTCGTATCCGACGTGTGAGACTGTAGTTTCACATGCGGACTCAGCGCAAGCTCCGAGGATATGCGAAGGTTCGCAATGACTTCGGCGATGGTAGGACCATCGATGAACTGCATCGCGTAATAGTGTACGCCACGCTCGCATCCGACACCGTAGATGGGAACAATATTGCTGTGATGCAGTGACGCTGCGGCTTGAGCTTCGTTACGAAATCGTTGCATCGATCGCGGATCAAGCATCGAGGCCGTCGGCAGCACCTTGAGCGCTACGCGTCGACGCAAGGAAACCTGTTCGGCTTCAAAGACGACCCCCATGCCACCGCGTCCGATCTCTTGCAAAATGCGAAAGTCACCCAAAATTTGAGGATGGAGGGATTCGGGGGAGTGTGTCCCAGCCACTGTGGCATTCGAATCATTCTGCCCCACTGGGCTCGAACCGATTTCTACCAAGACCCGCAGAGTCGGGAGCAATGCGCGCAGCCGATCAGCCTCTTTCGGATGTTCGGCCAGAATGGCTTCGATGGCTTCGGAATTACCTGCGAGCAATTGTTGCGAGAGCTTTTCAACGATGTCGGCTAGATTGTCATCGCTGGATACATGGACAAGTGCTTCAGTCATGTTGATGGATCCAAAGGCTGGTTACCAAGCAGATCACGCAATCGCTCGATTGCCCGCAAGTGCCGCATCTTTACCGCTGACAGTCCCAATTTCAGGATAGCGGCAGTGTCAGCAGTGGAAAGTTGTTCGAGATAGCGCAGCACCAGAATTTCCCGATCAATTTCCGCCAGTTGACTGAGCGCATCGCGCAACCGCCCCTGCGCCTCGGCCCGCAAGAGTTTGCGAAGTGGTTCCTCCGACAAGTCGCACATCAACGTGGCAAGTTCGGCGACCGACTCATCGGACAGGTTAGGAACATAATCCTCGCGATTTGTACTTCGTCGATATGCAACCACATGTCGCCGGTAAGCTGTCACCAGTTGGTCCCAGGCCAACTGCCTCAGCCAAGGATAAAAGGGAATTGGCCGCTCCCGAAGATACTCATCCAATTTGTGGTTGGCTTGAATGGGTGCTTCTTGAATAATGTCCGAAGGATCCACCCGTTTTAGGAGACGACGGTCCAGTCGCAGCGAAACCATGCGTTTAAGTTGATCTCGATGCTGTTCGAAGAGTTGAGCCCGGGCGTCCTGATCGCCTCGCGATGCTCGGGCAAGGCAATCGTCGTGGTCCGCTTCTGAATTTTTCATGCAATGGTTATCGCGTGGCAGAAGCCCTCGACGACTTGTGGCGAGCTTTCGTGCCGAACGGATCTTCAACATCCAGAGCCATCAGATAATCAACCGTGGATCCGTTTGGCTCTGTTGAATTCGCTGCAAATTGGCTAGCCGTTGCTTCGGCCGGTGAGATCTGATATTGCTGAGCGTACACACCACTTCCACCGGAGATTTTAGAGCCCAGCCACGTAACGATGAACCCGCCAGGTGTCGATGCCACCGAAGGAAGTGTCTGGATTCCCTGGGTAGTACTATTGACAATTTGCGGTTCGCTCAAAATTCCGCTGGCGCTTAACTGTCGAACAAAGATATCCTTTGCATTGAACTGTTCGGCTGATGCTTCAGTGGAATATTGCCCACCATCGCGGACAAAGGTGAAGGTCACATCACCTGTCGCGTTCATCGTTGCCAGTTCCGGCCAACCTGAAGTGCCTAGGGGCGTGATGTTGCTAACCAATCCACCAACGCGTGTCCCGTCAGCGCTAAAAGCTTGGGCAACATTTCTGGGATTTCCATAAGCGTCTGCCTGCCAAAGGACCGCAAACCTGCCGCCGGCATTCATGGCGACTGCGCCAAGCCGCAGGTTGATGCTTCCGGGATTCGGCTCAGCCGCAACCACGATGCGTGAACCGGTGGCGACACCCCTATCAGTAAAACGTTGTGCAAGAATCCCGCTGGTCCCCTGCCAGGCCACCAGGAACCTACCGTCTGCATCCATCGCAAGGTTAACATCGCCGTTTACGATAGTTCCAGCGTCAATGCTCACAACTTTGCCACTCACTGCCCCAGCGCGTGTGTAGCGCTGGAATTGGATATTGGCTTTCAACTTATTCACATTCATGAGCACGGTGAAGTTCCCCGTACGGTCCATTTCGAGGCCAGCGAGAACACTCGTTACGGGTGCCCTCGTGCTCTTATCGACACCAAAAAGCGCAGTCTGAATTGGTGATCCAAGTCTTGCGCCGGATGTATCAAACAGTTGCACAAACGGTGCGGTGCTACCTCTTGAATCTCGCTGCATCCAAGCCACCGCAATACGACTCCCATCTCGAGACATAGACACCGTATTCCCAAATCCGCTCGCCTCGACAGTGACTTGGATCTCAGAACCTCGAGCTAAACCATTTGCATTGAATACCCGCAAATTGATTTGAGCTTTGCCACCTGCCGCGTCACGAGCAAAGATCGTGGCGTAGTTGCCGGCGTCGTCAGTCGCAATGGTCCTCCGTCCGTAATTGAAAGTCTGATCAAGCTGCGCGAGCTTTGGATCGTCGCCAAACTGCGTCTCGCTTCCTACCGGCTCAAAGGTGCGGTAGGGAACACGTCGGAGGCCAAAATCGAGAACATTATCGACTCCGGTTGGAGGCTCGACCAAAATCCGCTGATAGTTGTTGTTGGTGTTTTGCCAGCGAGCGGTTGCTTCTGCGGGGGGAAGCACTAAAGCGACGTGCAGGTTCTGCCCCACCAGCTCTGAAGTTATCGGAAACGAATAAACCCCATCGGCATCGGTCAGCATCATGGGTTCGTCGTCATCGACCGTGCTGTTTCCGTTGAGGTCCAGAAAAACGATTTGGCCTGGCAATCCGGATTCTCCCTCTTGCGTCCCATTTTCATTGAGATCGTTGAAGACCGTCCCGCTGACAGTCGCCATCAAAAGGCGAGACTCCAGATTTTCCATGCGAAGTTTGCGACGATGGCGGACCGGAACATGTGTCATTTTAAATTTCTTTAACATGGTGGGCTTTCGTGGTGGCAGGTAGTTTTCGTATTCGTCGCAGCGATTGAGTAAGGTTCAAATAGGGTTTGCATAGAATCCGATACAAGTTCGACAACGTCAAAGGCACACACGCCATCCGACCTCTCTTGTCCGATTTAAACCTTGGTTCTACCAATTTTAAATTGGCAATTTTCGGCCAGCATCGGGTATAAGGGATATACCGGAGGCCTGCAAGTGAGTCCTCTATTAGAGACCCTGCAAGCAGCTGGGGCATGGTTACATAAATTCGCCAGATTTTTGATCGACGCAGCAGCTTTTTGATGCGACCTTTTTGCAAGACTGCGGGGGGGAGGGGCTGGTTTGACCGTTGCCTGTGGGCAGCCTCGATCTTTCAACTAACGACATCAGCCCCAAACCTATTCTCTATCGCGTTCGCCATCCAAAGGCCGATGCCTATTGCGACCAAAGCTATGGGGCGGTGAGTGAACGAGGCAGAGAATCTTGGCTGTTACTATTCTGCAGCACTGGGCTAGGTGAGTGCTCCAAGCCCGACTTCCTCAGCGGTGCACCTTTTCGTTTTGATACGCCAAATTGAGTCGTATCGATTGTGCTGGCAAGCGTGTGATTAATACTGCCCAAATTGCCGTCTGGTGTAGCGGAGCTTAAGGGAACGCGAACCTATAGTTCCGCGGATGCCTCATTTCGCGTCGTAAAGCCCCGCATATCTGCCGTTTTGCTGGTTAGGAAAATCAAGTGTACCCGTTTAAAGTCATACTCATCGGTCATGATGAGCAACTACTACCGCATGTTCGACGAGAATTACTAAATCAATCAGCAGAAATTGACCTTGAGTTTCGAAACATCGCTTCCGCAATTGAGCAGTTAACGCTGCAACATGATGATACGAGGCTATTCGTATTACACGTTGACGATCTTGGTCAGTTGGAGGTTTTGAAGCGACTGAGTGGGACATTCGCTAGTCGTCCGATTCTAGTATTAATGAACGGAGATGCCGACAAGTCGAGCGTCGTGAATGCAATGCGATATGGGGCAAGTCAAGTTGTCATGCTCCCTTTGTCAGTCGCTGAGTTTACTGATGCTTTGAATGGCATCTTGGTGCAATTCGGCCATTTGGCGAGTCGAACACAAATTTTTGCCGTAACAGGTGCACATGGGGGTGTCGGTTCAACTTCCCTGGCCGTCGATCTGGCTTTCGAAATGGCTCAAAAATATGAGCTTGATACAATTTTGGTCGAATTGCAGCAGAACTTCGGTATGCTCACCTCATTCTTGCAAATTAAGCCGCAACACACTACGGACCAGTTGCTGGAAATGGGGTTCGCAATGGACCTCTACGCAATCAAAAACGCTTTGGTTCCATTTGGCGATCGCTTATCAGTACTCTGTGGTCCTTCACACCATAAGGTGTCCGCGCATGTCGAAAATTCGCTGATCACGCACTTGATTCAAAGCGTAGGCCACTTGGCTGATATTGTTGTCCTCGATGTTCCGTGCACAATGGATAGCCAACAACTGGAGTTATTGAACTCCGCTGAAAAAGTGGTCTTGGTTACCGAACAAACGGTCCCTTCTCTTCATCTGACTGACGAGATCTTGCAGCTTGGATTGCGCGGCCGCTCTCCGTTGGTTGTGATAAACCGTTATGATTCGTCGCTCGAGGGGTTCGAAGTTGATCACTTGAGGAGAGCATTGGAAATTGATGACGTACGGACCATCGTTAACGACAACACAGGCTTTCATGTTGCCCGCAATCAGGGGCAACCGCTACGTCTTGCCTCACCCAAATCTAAGGCACTTAAGGATATCGATGCCATTGCCGAACAATTGCTCAGCAAGAAACATGCTTGCAGAGCTAAAAAGCCCCGCGACGCGATTTTCGGTCGCTTTACGCAAATGCTTGGCCTCGCATGAGATTCATTTTGGCAGGTTACGCGTTGGAAACCAAGAATCTGAGTGAGCCCCTAGGGGCGCTCTTCAATTCAATCGATGCAACTGCTGGGGCTTACAAATCGGGAATTACTTATTGACAATTGTCTGGTCGCTACGAATAGAACCTCGTCCACTTGATTAAGATGAGACGTTTCGCCTGTCAACCAAGGCCACCATTACCATCGCAATGTGGAAGCTTCCTACGAAGTCGGTCATGCTTTGGGAACGGCCATGATGGAGCTGTTGCGTGAGTCAGCAAACAAAGATGAGTGAGATGTTTCTGCGTCGTATAGCCGCCTTGATGCTTTGCTGCTTGCCACTGACCTTTGGCTCGGCGACGGCGCCGGCAAATGAAACTCCGAATATTGTGTTGATCCTGGCCGATGACTTGGGGTACGGCGATGTGAGTTGCTACAACGACCAAGCCAAAGTGGCAACGCCGCATATCGATCGTTTGGCGCGCGAGGGAATTCGTCTGACTGATGCGCATAGCCCCAGCACCGTTTGCACGCCGACTCGGTATGGCCTGCTGACTGGACACATGCCGTTTCGAATACCACGCGGCGGGGTGGTCTTTACTGGCGTCGGCGGACCGTCTTTGATTGAATCTGGAAGAATGACGCTGGCGACGATGCTGCGTGAACGCGGGTATTCGACAGCTTGCATTGGCAAATGGCACGTGGGGATGACGTTTTTTGATGTGCACGGGAACCCAGTCAAGGACACGGGTGCGGAGTCGATTGGTCAGGTGGATTTCTCGCGACGCACGGCGGGCGGACCAATCGATCACGGCTTCGAGCACTTCTTCGGTACAGCCTGTTGTCCAACTACGGATTGGTTGTATGCCTTCATCGAACAAGATCGCGTGCCCAATCCACCAACAAAGCGGATCGACAAGTCGTCATTGCCTCGGCATCCCTACGCCGACGATTGTCGCCCAGGCTGGATCGCCGATGATTTTCCCATGGAGGAAGTTGACATGGTGTTTCTGGAAAAGAGCCGCCAATTCATCGAGCATCACGTTCGTGAAACTCCGGACAAACCGTTCTTCTTGTTTCATTCTGCCCAAGCCGTGCATTTGCCTTCGTTTCCTGCACAAATCTATAAAGGAAAAACGACGGCGGGACCGCATGGTGACTTCATTCATCAATTGGACGATGTGGTGGGGCAATTGATGAAGTCACTCGCCGACAACGGCGTGGCGGACAATACGATCGTAATCTTCACCAGCGACAACGGACCGGAGACCACCAGCGTCATTCATATGCGGCAGGACTATAACCACGATGGCGCTCGGCCGTGGCGCGGTGTCAAACGCGACAACTGGGAAGGCGGGCACCGAGTGCCACTGATCGTTCGTTGGCCGGGAAGGCTTGCTGCCGGAACCGATGTCACACAGCCCATTTGCTTGACTGACATTGTGGCGACCGTGGCGGCTGTCTTAGCGGTGGAACTGCCCGAGGACGCAGCAGAGGATAGTTTTAACATGCTGCCCGCGTGGCGAGGCGAGTCCTCAGTGGCCATTCGCCCCTATCTTCTGCATCAAGCGTTCTCGGGGTCCAAAACCTTGGCGATTCGCCGCGGCCAGTGGAAGTATATCGACCATCCAGGTTCCGGTGGTAATCGTTATGAAAACAGTGAGGGCTTAAAACCATTTATCCTTCCCGAAGTCCACCCGAACGCACCCGGTCAACTCTACAACCTGGACGACGACCCCGGTGAAACCAGCAACTTATACATGCAACATCCAGAAATCGTCGCGGAACTGCGGGCCCTTCTGGAATCTTCAAAAGCCAACGGTCGCAGCCGACCACATCAAGTCAAACCATGAACATGGTCTATCCCAATCGCGATCATGGTTTGCGCGAAGGAGCGGGAACCGTGGTGCATGTCCACACGCGAATCTGCAATCACCAGCAACTTGGACAACTTCTCGATATCGCCTCCGGCGTAATCGGCAAACGCATTAGCGGCGCCCAGCCGCTGGGCATCGGTCGCCTTAGGATCGCCGAAGATCGTTTCGAGACTCGCCAAGAGTCGCCCGCGGATCGGCCGCAGATATTCCCTTAAGAGTGGTTGGAATTCGGCATTTGCCGTGACCAGATGCCAGGCGACAAACCGCAGGTCGGTCTCGGTCCAGAAAGCCGGTTGGGACTGGGGGATGTAATCAGCCAACATCACTGCGGCGCGGAAGCGTCGATTGGGATCGATCGTTTCGCCGCGTAGGATAAGCTGTAATTTTTCAGTGAGTTCACCTGCGTAGGGACGCAATTGCTGGCGAATCGGTCCAACGTATGCAACTTTGTTGGTGAGCAGTTCTTCCAGTAAGGGCTCGACCAATGAGCTGTCTCGCGAAACCGTCGCCAGCCGGGCATGTAATTGCGCGCGTTTTTCATTCGCTGTCTCGGCAGCGGACAAAACTAGCGGATTCAAAAAAGTAGCGGCAACATTGGGATTTGCTTCGAGTTCCTTAATGATCTGCGACACTTGACTGGGTTCCGCGCTGGCCAATCGGCCGACAAGCCCTTCAACGCGGGTGACTTCCTCAAGCTTTCTTTCGTGGGCAAATTGTAACGCGGCAAACCCTAGCAATGCCAGGAACACCGCTGACACGAGACTTGACCACAGCCCATGGACTCGAAACGCATGGCTCATCATGACTCGCTGCGGGGCCGACCACTGCTTCGACTCAGTCAATGCGCGAGTGTTCAGCCATTCCACCAGCGATGGCAAATATCGGTTTTCGGGTCTGGCATTCCAGAGTGCCGATCGTTCAGCCAGTTTCAGTTCAGCACGGCCTTTGCGGGTTTCCTTCTGCTTATGCGTGAGCCATTGGCGAAGCGCTGGGACCAGATAATCGTGAGTCAGTTGAAAATATTTTTCGTCCTTCAGTGCCTGCGTCACGGAATTGTTATCGGCGTCTTGACCTTCGGGATCCGTCGGGGTGATTAGCCGGATTTCGCTATCCAAAATACGGATCAGATCGTCAAAATCTTTGGGGCGCCTGCCGTATCCGCTGGCTTCTAGTAGCGCGTCAGTGGACCGCATGCCGCCCTTGATGTCGCTGCCGATATCTGGGAGCAACTCTTTGAGGACTGCACGTGCGGCGTTCTGGTGATAGCGATGCTCCGGTGGCGAAGTCGAAGCACTAAAAGTTTCTTCGAGGAAAGTAACCCCCACACCTTGTGTGCCGCCGACTTCTTTCAGCGCCGCCGGCGTCCAAACTTTACCCTTCATCATTTCGGCAAAGAGCGTCAGACGCACGCAGATCACTTTGCCCTCCTCGGCTAGCCCCGCCACCGACTCTTTGATGAACAATTTCTGGTGGTTACTGGTATCGTTGGGGTTGTCTGGCAATGTACCGTACGCACTCCCGAATGCCGTCAAAACCTTCTCCGCATGTCGCATGAGAAAGAGATCGACGGCAGCCGAGTTGTGTGCTTCAAGCAGTGGAACTTCCAAGTCCCTCATGAAACGAGTAGCCGCCATCCAAAAATCATCCCGCACCATCACGATGCACTGAACTCGGCCGCCGTCGCACTGTCGCAGTGCTTGTACCAATTCGCTGTTTTCGTCTTTCTTGGCATGCAGCCACTGCTCGAACTGGTCGAGCACGATCAGGACTTTCTGGCCAACCGGAACGCCTTGGCCTCGCCGCAGCGCTGCCAGTGAGTCTTTAAGACTCAATCTGCCTGGCAGTGCTGGGCAGCGTTTTCGCAGCCCATGCAATAGACGAGTCTCGGTTTCCTGTGGCGTGGCTTCGACGTAAACCGGGATAACATCTGTTTTGCTGAGATTGGAAGCGCAGCGTAAATAGTGTGCTAAAGTTTAGCGGTCTTACAAGAGGAATCGCTAGATGTCGAACAGAACGAATTTAACAGCAGCGCAGAAAGTAGCAATTGTCCGGGAGCACCTGATCGA
>JBGSJT010000327.1:0-2836 GCA_041741715.1 Pirellulaceae bacterium
CTTGACGAAATCGAGTTTCCAAAGTTCGCGCGGCTTTCCCTGACCTAGGACTAGCGGTCCGATGTCCAGACATAGCACCTCGCTACGATTGGTCGCTATCCAAAGCCGCTCGCCTTCAATGAGCGGCGAGCTACCCAGTCCTCCCCATGGCGTGTCGTATTCGCGGTTGCCCAGATACGGCGATTCGAAATTGTAGACCTCCGCACCGTCCGAGACGCGGAAACATTTTAGTAAGCTACCGTTCCCCTCTTCTTTATTCGTCCCGATCCACACCAATCCGCCTGAAACGACTGGCGTGGAAAATGTCGCCGAACCCAAGGGCGCGGACCAAAGCACGCCTCGCGACTCACGAACTACATCTCCTTGATCGCGTTGTTCGACAATCCAATTCGTCGGAGCGCCGGTCTCGGGACTCACGCTGTTGCGCGTTCCGTTACGACCCAGCATCGGCCAGTCGTCAGCAGTCGCGCAAACATGGATGAATACTCCTAAAAGAGATGCAATGCTGGTAACAAACGCGTGTTTCCTGCAGACCACTTCCATTTTCCGATCCCCCCTGTGTGTAGCCTTGGCCCAAGCCCTTACTTTGCGTCAGACTCCTCGATAGCGTAGAGTGCATTTCGCGTGGCGATGTACAACACGTTGTTGGCAACGATAGGGGTCGTGTATATCGTAGTTTGACACCGGCACTCGCTAATCAATACGCCATCTTGAATCAACTTCTGCTGCAACTTTTCAACATCACTTGCCTTGTCTATAGCTGGGAAATGAGCTACCTGTGGTTTAGCCGTGTGCTGAAAAATAGCCACGTCGCCGTCTTCATCGGCCAGGTAAACCTTGCCATCCACTAGCATTGGGGAACTCCAGCACGCAGCGTAGCAGTCGTAAGTCCAAAAGACTTGCCCCGTCTTGGCGTGCAGGCAATGCAACAAACCACTTAAGTCAGCCGCATAGAGAATGTCATCTTGGATGACCGGCGTACTTATCGAGCGATGAAAGGTTTCCTCAAACTCCTTCAGGTCTCTACCGGCATAGTGCCAAACGACAGCCGAGTCGGGATTGGGAATCGTCCGTTCACCAAGCTGTACGTTGATTGCCTGCCATCGACGCGGAGCCAAAACATTGCCCTGTTGATCGACGGCTAGTTCGGCGCTGACGTCCCCACCGTCGAGCCGCTTGGTCGGATCAATGCACCACAGATGCCCTGGCCCTTCTCCATGCTCCGGATCTTCGCCCGTGGCAATGTAAACCAATCCGTCGTAGATTGCCGGGAAGGCGATAAAGTGACATCGAGTGGCACCGCCACCGAGCACATACAGTGATGTCTTTGGATTGCCGTCAAATTTCCAAAGTAACTTTGAACCTCCTTTCCCATCTCCTTTCGGATCAAAGCTATACAGCCAACCGTCGCCGCCTGGAAAAATGACCTGCGGTTGCCCTTTGAAAACTCCATAGCTGGGCGAAGCCCATTGCGCGTGCAGGATATTTCCGCCGGGTGAATTATCCGTCCATACAACTTGACCCGTCTCGCGATCGATGGCGATAAAGCTTGGCGCTTGGGGAGCGGGAAGATTGACGTGACTCTCATCCACGCCATTAGAAGTACACACAAACAGCAGGCCGTCGACCGAGAGCATGGAACAAGTCGCCATGTTATGTTGCGATACTCCCAGCTCCTTCATCATGTCAAATCGCCACACTACATCGGCAACTTCCTTATCGGGAACTTGCAGCATTTCAAGGCGCAACGACGTTCCCTGGAGTCGGACTTGAAACTGGCGTTTTTTGCCTTCCTTGACTCCCCGAAACGACCACAATTTTCCTTCGATGAGCGTTTGCGGCTGATAATTCTCGTCCACCGCAATACGTTGACCTTCGAGTCCAGCCTTAATGCCAGCGACAACTTGCGGCGTCCCCAGTCCGGCGATTAGTTGATCGGCCACGCGAAATTGCTCCTCGTACACAGCCTGACCACTAGCGAAAGTGATCCGCTCGACTCGCACAAACTCTCCTTCCCACAAGACTCGATAGATTGGCTTGCGTTCTACGATTCGATTTCTCTCGTCGCGAATGTGCTCGACAACGGTCCAGCTTCGATTGTCTTCACCAAAGGTCAGTCCGAACGATTTCGGCACAGGGAGACCCAGTCTGGTAAATTCCGCCCGAATCGATCTAGGCATGCGGTATTCGCTGGTCCAAGTTTTGACCTGCCCGTGCACAAATGCGTCCAACTCCAGCAGTTGCACAAAATCCTGCTGCGGTCCATCAACTTCGTTATCGTAATAGCCCTCCGTATCCAAACACACGACTTCACCGCGATTGGACACGTACCACAGGCGATTGCCATCGACGACAGGCGTTGAGCAGACACCTTGATTGGGCCAATCGTGAACGCGACCCGATTCGAGTTTATGATTGGAGTGTTGCCAAAGGAAATTGCCAGTCGCTTCTTCAAAGCAGAGCAGGACACCTAGATCAATTTCCGGAGGATAACGGTCCAGGTATCCAGCTCCATTGTTGGTGCCCACGAATACCTTGCCGCCAGCTACGACTGGGTTTCCAAAGGTTTCGCTGCCGAGCCTCACGGCCCACTTGATATTCTTTGAGCCTACGGGAACTTGCCCCTTTTTAAATGGGCTGTCCTTCCAGTGCCAGCCCTCACCGAAATTCCAGTCGGTAGGAATTTTCTCACCAACCGGGGTATTCAATCGCGCGTTGGTTCCACCCCACTGCGTCCAGTCTGCACCGGTGGATACTGCAGTCGACGTAGCTTCGTCCTGTGCAATCACACCTGCGGACTGTATGCCTGACAGGCATGACTGCAAACAGAGCGCAA
>JBGSJT010000328.1:0-19805 GCA_041741715.1 Pirellulaceae bacterium
TCGAGGGTGGAAACAATCCGCCAGCTCTGCCGTGTGTCACCATGCGGCAGGGCATTCTTTAGGAATTGTTTTTATCCTCCCATGCCTCAGAAAACCTAAATCCCCCTGCGAATCCACCCACACATTCTTCCATAGAGCCAAGAAAATGCAAACGTGATGCGCCAGCCAGTGTATTGCCGATCCAGCTAGTTTTGACTGACTCGCAATGCAAGAACCCAGGACTCACTTACTGGCGTGTTGTGCTTGTACTGAAACGCGCAATATAAATGCGCATCGAGTTAATAGTCACGGCGGAACTGCAAATCATTTTTTAACTGCCCTAAACCAAGGATCCTGCTGATGCATACTTCAACCCGTCGCAAGTTTTTTGAAGAATCGCTGATTGCCACCGCCATTGCCGCAGGGACCGCCAACTTTTCGCAGTCGACGGCGGCCGAAGTGGCTGCAACGCCAGATTCACCCAACGCACGAATTCTGCATGCAGTAATTGGCTGTCGCATTCGTGGCAAGGTACATGCCAGCGCGTTCGGACGTATCCCGGGAGTCGAAGTGGCCTACGTTTGCGACCCCGATAAACTGTTGGCCGCCGAACTCGGAGCCGCCGTCGAAGCAGAGCATGGCACACGCCCTCAAGTCGTGCACGACCTGCGACGCATTTTCGATGACCCGTCCATCGATACCGTGTCCATTGCGGCTCCCAATCACTGGCACGCCCTGGCCGCTATCTGGGCCATGCAAGCGGGCAAGGATGTCTACGTAGAAAAGCCCGTAAGTCACAACATCAGCGAGGGTCGGCGGACGGTGCAAGTGGCCGACAAGTTGGGACGTATTTGCCAGGCTGGTACTCAGAATCGCTCGCGTGGCGACTTAGCCGCCGCCGCAGAGTTTATCCGAGATGGAAAACTGGGCGACATTCGCTTGATTCACAGTATCGTGTATGGTGGTCGGGGAAGTATTGGAGCAGTTGGCAAATGTGATATTCCCGACAACGTGGACTTCAACCTGTGGCTCGGCCCCGGCACGGATCTCCAGCCCTCCCGCTCCAAGTTGCACTACGACTGGCATTGGGTGTGGGATACAGGCAGCGGAGAACTGGGGAACAACAACATTCACTACGTCGACATCTGCCGCTGGCTGGCAGGGCTCCAAGGTATGGGCGATTCGGTACTCAGTTTTGGCGGTCGACTGGGTTATGAGGACGCAGGTCAAACACCCAACACACAAGTCGTCGTGCATAACTACGGTCCGCAAACCATTATCCAAGAAGTACGCGGCCTCAAGACCGATCCGTTCAGCCCCAAATTCAAGGCTGGGCATGTCATCCACGGCAGCGATGGCATCATCGCGGAAGGGTCGCTGTTCGATCTCGACGGTCAACTGGTACGGTCCTTCGCGGGGCCAAGTGTAAATCACTTTGCCAACTTCATCGATTGTGTTCGCAACCGTCGCCGGGAGGACTTAAAAGCCGATATACTTCAGGGACACCAATCCAGCGGCCTCTGTCACTTGGGAAACATTTCCTATCGCTTGGGACACTCCTGTTCGCTATCGGAACTGCACGAGCAAATCGATGCATTGGATTTACATCCAGAGGTCCTACTGACGCTCGATCGCTTGACGGGCCACTTGCAGGAACGTGGCGTCGATCTGGATAAGACTCCACTTACCGCCGGCCCTTTATTAAAGTTCGACAGTAAACGCGAGGTGTTCCCGGACAACTCGGCTGCTAACGAACTACTCACCCGCGAATATCGCCGTCCGTTTGTTGTCCCAGGGGAAAACGAAATCTAGCACAGCTAATCCAGTCCCAGCACAAGCTACCCCTTGGAAGGGGTGCACCTCGGCACTGCCCATCTTCGAACTACGGGTCGAAGTAAGTTTAACTAAACAATCGCCGGTGGAAAGCAAACCGGACGAGGTATTCATTGTGCCCCACCATGACTTGGAAATCCTTGATCCCACATGTTTTGCCCCAATTATTCTTTAACCGAACCCAAAATCTATCCCAAGTTGGTACAGTCCTGCTGCATAATTTACTGTTGGTCATTTTCGTCAGCCGCTGATAGGACAACCACATGCGCGCCACACGTCGTCGATTCGTGTCAACTTCGCTGGTGGCTTGCTCGGCCAGCACGTTGGGTGGAGCGCGACGCCTGCTAGCTGGGCCGCTGGCATCGCCTAACGAAAAAATCCAGCAGGCCCGGCAAGTTGGGCTGGCCTTGTTGGCCCCCAGCGACCGCGACATCGCACACGGATTGGAATTGCACGCGCAGTCAATCGTATTTGACAGTTACGGTTTTGCGCCCCGTTCGGCCGTGGACGGCGCCGCGCTGCAACTGGCCAGTGAGACCGGAGTATCGGATGCGGAGCTGGCTGATCTGCGGTTAGAAATGATGCTCTCGCGCTCGGCCAACAGCGAAGTGGAACTTCGCGAATTCCTGGAAGCGTTTTACTCCGCTGGCGTGACCTGCATTTTCCAGAACGCGGGCGAAGAAGGGAATGATCCTTTGCGGATGCTTAAGCGTCTGGCCCCGTTGACAGCCTTGACCGACAACTTGCGCACTACCTGTCCCAAGGCGCTGCAACCCGCCGACGTCCGCGCGGCCAAACAGGCGCAGCACGTATGCTTGGCGCTGACGACAAATGGCGTGCCGCTGCGTCAGCAGCTCGAAAATACTCGTGACGAACTTCGTTACGTTCGCCTATTCCGACAATTGGGGGTGAACATGATGCATCTGACCTACAATCGCCGCAATCCATTGGGGGACGGTTGCGGAGAGCCCAACGACGGAGGGTTGAGCGATTTCGGCCGACTAGCCATCGCCGAGTTAAATCGTTTGGGGATAATTGTCGACGTAGCCCACTCGGGGTGGCGAACAAGCCTTGAGGCCGCGCGGGTATCTAACCGACCGATCGTGGCAAGTCATACCGCCTGCGCCGCACTACACGCTCACTATCGCGGTAAGCCCGACGAAACAATTAAGGCCATCTGCGACACCGGAGGGCTTATCGGTATCTGTTGCATACCAAAATTCCTTGGTGGCCAAGGAGATTTGCGCGCCCTGCTTGATCACCTCGATTATGCCATTAAGACGTTTGGCGCCGAGCATGTGGCAATCGGCACCGATGTGGCGTATGTGTCGCGCAATTCAGCGGTGGAAAATACCAAGCTGGCGAAGCGCCCCAGTGCGCGTGCGGCAGAGCGCTGGGAAGCTCTATGGCCCCCCTTTGACTTTGACGAATCTTCGGCAGCCATTGATAGCCTGGCCTGGACCAATTGGCCGCTGTTTACCATTGGCCTTGTGCAGCGGGGACACACCGACGAAACCATCCGACGAGTGCTTGGTGAAAATACGTTACGTGTGTGGAGTGCACAGCAATAGTCCGAATGTTGTGAATTCAACGACCGATATGCCCTTGAACGCATGCCTCAATGCTGCAAACCTCCGGTCTCGTAACGCCACTAAGTGTATTGCCCACATCATGTGGGTAGTCTGGATGGGTGCCACGTTTTTAGCTGTTTTGCTTTCACTGCTGTTTCTGCGACGCAACGACGTCCGGTTCGTCAGACTAGCGACTCACACGTCCAGGTCGGAGGCGAGTGCAACGTTCGATAAGTAGCTATGGCGTGCGGCTTTCTTTGACGACGTCCCCAACCACGTAGGAGAATCCAGATGTCGACGGCAACTCAACAATCAGCATCAACCGCATCCAAAGTAAAGCGAGTCAGCCCATCAACAGTTCCGTTCAATTCGCACTATACCTTGGCACAGGAACTGGAACCCTTTGGCACATGGGTCGGAGAGCCGATTTGGGTTCCACCAAAAGATTCAAGCACCGAATTCGCAAAGTCCATGCTCCGTCGACATGGTATGTTCGCTTCTAGATGTGCCTGTTGGTCGAGCGTTGTTGAGGAACATAGAGCAGCGTTTCAGCAGGTGCGCGAAATCGACCTTCGCCAAGCGTCAATTCGTTTACCAAAAGGCAAACTGTTTGTTAGCGTTACTGAACAGGACCGCTTCGATGAAATAACGGATGTCATTCCCAATTGTGTACAGACCCGCTTGGAGGAATTCATGGCGGGCCCGGGCAAGCGGGCAGGCGTCAAGGTCTCCTACCTCAAGCCGCTCTGTGTCGAGATCGGAGACGATCTGATCTTCACCACGAGTGAGAGCGTCCAGGCTGCGATTAGCCTTGTTCAAGACAAGGTATTTTCGGCCTATCGACGACTAGACCTTTATCATCGGCCGATACGATCGCTGCTGAGCGCTGTGGATGCTGGGTTGAGTCTTCCGCGCAAGATCATCGTTGACTATCACCAGCGCAAGCAGAAGGCAATTGACGCTTACCAGGCTCGGCTAGAGTTCAATCGCAGAAAGTTAGCACTTCGGGCACGCAATGCACACCGTAGGTTCCGGACTGATGGTTGTACATTCGAGGAAATGCTTGACCTTACCAATCCGCTAGAGCGAGATGACGTGATAGAACGGTTTGGGATTGAGCAGCAGCTTTCACAAGCGGAGCGGAATCGTTTGAAAATGGCAGCCCTGCAAACTCTCCCATGGTTTGTGGCGCTATCGCTCGGAGTTTCATACGCCTCGTCGGTGGCAGCTTCGATCGCCATCACAGTTGCTCCACCGATGATGGTTTGCGACCCAGCATTTGTAGCGGAAATGCCGGGATCTCGCGGCGTAGTACTCAAAATTGGGCATTTCGATGAGATCGGTGGTGTCACGCATGTTGAGATTTGAAAACTAGGGGAATTGAGATTGCCGGCAACGCGCAACATTGGCCTCCAAGAGGCATTGGCACTTTGTGGACTGCGATCACGAATCGGTGATCGCTTCCACTTAGACTTCCGCTTGGTTCACAACACCGCCCCCAGCCGGCTCTTCCTCATCGCATCGAGCGCTTCGACCGCATAGAAGTGCTCGGTGATCAGCGGGCCAGCCGATTCAAGTTGCTGTGCGTCTTCAGCTTCCAACGCCTCGGCAAGGGTCATCAGCCCCTCGATGGCTTTGTAGTAGGCCTCGCGGATTTCTTGAGCTTGGCGCGCATCCATGTCGCGGAAGATTTGGCGGAGGGCTGCGTGGGTGGCTTTGTTGTCGATGGCCATGGTTTGTGCTCCGGTTGGTATGGGGCTTGAGCAGTTGGTGCGGTAACACACATGGAGCCATGCGGTGGGGACGGAAGCAAGGGGATGACAGCGGGAATTCATGGACTTGCGATAGACTTTCAGCGTGGTCATCCGCGCTCTCACTTGTGGGTTAATCACTTCACGCTCAGTTTTCCTAGGCTGGTGCCGATTTTATACGCTGTGAGATGCTAAGCGAAATGCGATACTCAGACTTGCCGAGCGAATTCAAAGCGATAAGTCGCGCCGGTTGGAATATCGAGGCCAGCTTCTGCTCGCCTAGTCCGATTACCGCTTCATACTGCTGACCATAGTTGTTGCGCAATTGCAGCGGTTCAACGTTTTCTTCTCCAATGAACTGCTCCAATCGTTGCACGTGCATTTGGTCTGACGTTACGCCTCTGTCGCTGAGTATCTTTAACAGGGGTTGCACGTAAAAAACTCGAAGCGCTGACTTTTGGTCTTCATTAAGAGTCGACTTGCATATGGAATACAGAATCGATTCGTCACGCAAGGGCCCCTGCGCAATTAGCGTGTTCACGTTGTATACTTCTTCGCAGAGTCTTTGGAATCCGTCAGTAGAAACATAGTCTGGTTCGATTGTTAGCTGGTCTAGCCGGGTCAACAATTTCTGTAACTGCACGCACTCACCACGTGCGGCTAAACCAATCTTGGCAAGCTGCTCGCTTGACGGAGAGCAGTTCTCCTCAATTTCATCGACGACCATTGCAGACTGTCGTTCGAATCGTTGGACGATTGAACTCTTACGATCGCTGGCCTTTTTCCGGCTATTGTCGTCTGGAGTCGTTCCGGACAATCTATATTTCAGTTGTCCATTGCTTGAGCCCAGTACCGTTTTGAGTTCGCCAATGGGAAGCTTGTGCTGTAAAACAAAGGTGCGCACGGAAGCCGTCGGCAACTCAATCGATACAGAGCCATTTTGGTTTCCAAATTCAAACACGACTGTTGGTTCGCTTCCTCGGAGTTGAGATGCGATTAATACTACCGCAACCAGAACAACGCTGTTTGTGCTCAGCATAGGAAGATCTCCTTACTCAACGCGTAGTGGAAATGTTCGACGCTCGCTACCCATGATTTGAATTGTTCTTTTCGCGGCAGGCTGCACCGTGGGAATCGGAAGTCTGGATCAAACCTGCACCACTACGTCGAACCGCCGTATGCCGTCCCGCATATACGTTGGTGTGGGAGGGGTCCGGAGCAATCCATTTCAGAGTCCGGACGACCAATAAGGTACATGTGCACCGCGTGAAAACCCTGAGACTTAGCAAAGTCCCGCAACTGTAGCATCTTCAATTTACCGTCAAGGGGCGGTCAAGAAAATCACTCGTCAGATCGACTTCGGCAAAAAAGTCAGTTTACACACCCTGCGCCATTCCTATGCGACTCACTTGCTCGAAGCCGGTGTGAGCTTGAAAGCCATTCAGAAGTACATGGGGCACAGTAGTCTACAGACCACCATGATCTATCTGCACCTGACCGAAACGGCCGAAGCCGACTCGCGGAAAGTCATCGAACAGATGTTTCAAACGCCGCTGATGAATTGGCGCAAGTAACTCCAGCCAAGGCATGCCTTCGGTAGCAGACGCGCTGCGTCAGCATGCACCGCAGTACCTGCAGCAATTCGGCCAACGTGTGCCACTGGGCCATCGTAAAGTCATCGCGGCTATTACGCGTTGTCGTACCGGCGGACTGGGTGGAGTCCATTACCAGTGCAATGGCTGTGGTCGCGAACACTGGGTCGGACGCTCATGCGGCAATCGGCATTGCCCCAACTGTGGCCACGAAAAGTCACAGCTCTGGCTGAGTAAGCAGACACTGCGGTTACTTCCAGTGCAGCACTTCCTAGTGACTTTTACAGTGCCTCCGGCGCTGCGTAAGGTGCTGCGCGGTGCGCAGAGGAAAGGCTACAAGGCGCTCTTCGACTCCGCTGCTGAGTCGATCCGCGACGTGGGAGCGGCCACACGAACGCTGCGTGAGTGCGAGTTGGGGTACTTCGGTGTGCTGCATACCTGGGGCCGTGATCCGATGATCTAACACCCTCATGTCCATTTCGTCGTTCCCGGTGGCGGAGTCAAAGTTGATGACCAGGGCCACGCACTGAGTTGGCAAGCCACGGCAGAAAACTTTCTCGTCCATCACGGCACGCTGATCAATGTCTACAAAGCCAAGTTGGCCGATCATCTGCGAGCCTGCGGACTATATGATAAAGTTCCTGCCGATACTTGGCGCGGCAAGTTCGTGGTGGACATCGAAGCTGTCGGCGATGGTGCAGCCGTGCTCAAGTACTTGACACCTTACGTTCACCGCGTGGCTTCCCCAAGGTGCGTTACCACGGCTGGATGCGGAGCGGCAAGCGGAAGATTCGACTCGACGAAGTCCGCTGGCGGGTGACACTGTTTCTCGGTTGGGTGTATTGGCTGGCCAGCGGTCACGCGCCGCAGCCAGTCGCCAAAAAACCCGGCCAAGTGCGCTGCGCCGACTGCGGTGCTTGCATGCGGGTCGTCGCCATCACGAGCGATCCGCTGTATACGCTCAGCTAGCAAGCGCTGGCATACCTCGATAGTGGATAGCACCATTGCGCAGGATTGTTTCAATCAGAAATCTCAAAACGTCAGTTGCGCGGTGAACAGAGAAGCTATGCGCTGAGTCGCCAAATGAGAAGCATCACCGGTGCAATCAACAAAAATTGGACTGGACAAACGGCAGCATTACTGACTCCGATCCCCGCTGGACAATGGCTGAACACAAAGCCGAACCACGCGCGGTCAAAATCGATGAAAATCCACTCCATCGCGATCCCCGCCGTCGGCTGCGGACTTGACGGACTGGATTGGCAGGAGGTTCGAGCAGAGCTGTGAAATCGGCTATTGGCCTGCAAAACCAGCAAAATCATGGTTTTCGAGCCCAACGAGCCTAGCCCAAGAAATCAAAGTTCCCATAATGGGAACTTTGAGATTGACTCCGCGAAGGGAACTACCGATAATTCATGAGGATCATTGCCCGCAAAACACTGGTCGAGTACTGGAAGGCCAATCCTCGCTCGGAGGAGCAACTCAAGGCTTGGTACGCAGAAGCGGAAGCCGCGAGCTGGACCACGCCCGCTGACGTGAAAGCCAAATACGGCAACGCCAGCATTCTCAAGGATGGGCGGATCGTATTCAACATTTGCGGTAATGAGTTCCGGTTGATTGTTTGGATCAACTACGACTTTTACACCATCTACATCCGGTTCCTAGGGACGCACGCAGAATATGACGACATCGACGCGCAAAGCATCTAAGCCATTTCATCCCAAGGTCATCAAGTCGACCGTGGAGCATGAACGTGCGCTAACGCGTATCGAAGAACTGTTCACGGCGAAGCCAGGCACTCCAGGCTGTGACGAACTAGAGCTGTTGCTTTTGCTGGTCGAGACCTACGAAGCAAAGGAATGCCCAATTGATTTGCCTGATCCAATCGAGGCAATTCGTTTCCGCATGGAGCAAGCGAAACTGAAGCAAAAGGACTTGATCCCAATCTTCGGTAGCAAGGGCAAGGTGTCGGAAGTCCTGAATGGCAAACGCGAACTTTCGCTGACGATGATCCGCAAGCTAGTAAGCGATTTAGGAATTCCGGCTGAGGTCTTGCTCCAGGAACGCGGTGCGACGCTTGACGATGGAGACTAACTTGCGCTGGGGAAGAAGTTTCCAATTACGGAGATGTACAAACGAGGGTGGCTGAAAGGGATCGTTGGTTCACTGCAGGAGGCAAAGGATCAGATCGAAGATGTGCTTCCCCAGTTTGCTGCGCCGGTTGGCAATTCTTCAAAACATCCAGTTCTGAACCGACAGAATGTACGATGCGGAAGTAAGATGGATGACGCCGCGTTGACCGCATGGAAAATTCGCGTGATGAGCGTCGCATCTCGAGAGAAGATTCCGGTATATCAATCGGGAACAGTTAATGAGGATTTTTTGGAGCAAGTCGTCAAGCTCAGCTACTTCGACGACGGGCTAAAACTTGCCGCAGAGTTCCTTCGCAAGAGTGGTATTCACTTGATCGTCGAACCGCACTTGGCGAAGACGTTTCTTGATGGAGCGGCAATGCGATTGAGCGACACCAGTCGCATCGTTGCACTAACGCTTCGATATGATCGTTTAGATAATTTCTGGTTTGTTCTGTTGCACGAACTGGCGCACATTGCCTTACATATTGATTCCGGTAAGTGTGAATCAATCGTAGACAATTTGGACGAAGCAAGCACCGAGAAAATTGAAAAAGAAGCGGATGCTATGGCACTGGAATCGCTGATTCCAAGTTCAGACTGGAGAACTGCTTCTGCGCGGAAGCGACCGAGTGCGGAAGGTATAATCGCATTCGCTGAGGCACACCGAATTCATCCCGCGATTCCGGCTGGGCGAATTCGCCGTGAGCACAATGACTACAAGAAATTCAGCAATTTGGTTGGTAGTGGAGCGGTTCGAAAGTTTTTTATTTGACCCCAAGAATAATCCTTGGAGTCTTTTGAGTTGTCGTTATGTCCGGGTCAAACCAGCCGCCAAATTCTGTCAATGAGAAAGCGCCGCTCTATCGGTCGTTAGCCC
This sequence comes from Pirellulaceae bacterium, assembly GCA_041741715.1. Lineage (GTDB taxonomy): Bacteria > Planctomycetota > Planctomycetia > Pirellulales > Pirellulaceae > Aureliella. The sequence goes on from JBGSJT010000328.1 coordinate 9,739, forward strand.
GAACCAGCGATAACAGCGAAGGTGGGCTCGAAACGATTATCTTCGAAGATATGTTGGCTCGTGGGTGGTTGGCAGGCGATCGGCATGACTACGACCGACAGCATTGCGTCGATTTGGTTAAGCTAAAAGCTTTCTTGGAAGCGACTCAGCCCGAAGTTGCTGTTGAGCTGCAGCTCGATTCAGACAATCCGACTCGCAGGGCATTCCTGGCTAGCGTTGAGAAAGAAGTCGCCGCTCGCGGTGTTGTGGATGTGTTGCGGCACGGCGTCAAACACCAAAAGCATTCTGTTGATCTGTTTTACGGTACTCCATCGCCGAGCAACGCCAAGGCCGCAGCAAAGTACGCCAAGAATCAATTTAGCGTTACTCGACAACTGCATTTTAGTATAGACGAATCCAAGCTGTCGCTTGATCTGGTCATCTTCATCAGCGGGTTGCCGGTCGCAACGTTTTCGCTCGAAAACAGTCTAACAAAGCAAACAATCGAGCACGCGATCCGGCAGTATTGCAGTGATCGCGACCCCCGCGAGCGGTTGTTCATCTTGCGGGGATGATGATTTTAACCCTCATCAATACATCCGGCCAATCGCTACACAAGATAGTGGCGTACAATCGGCTTGAAACTCGTCCGTCCCAAGTCCTTTTAGCTGAAGCCCAAAATGATCCCAAGAACGCTGGCAGTCCTTTTCGTCGTGATTGGTTCTCCGAGTCTGTTCGCCGACCTTTTCGTTTCTCCGATTGGTGGAACTGCCTATGAAGACTGGACGGTCGTTAACTACGTAGATCTGCAGCCAGGTTCTGGAGCATTAGATTGGAGAGGCGGCAACTACACTTACAACGGCCACAACGGTATCGACTTTACGCTGCCGAATTTCGCGGCGATGGATGCTGGCGTCGATGTCTACGCCGCTCGCGCGGGAACGGTCACTGCGGTCCATGACGGCGAGTATGATCGTTGGTCACGCGTTAATCCAAACTCAGGCCAGAATCCAAACTATGTCCGAATCGACCATGGCGGCGGCGTCGTGACCGAATACCTGCACCTAAAAAACTCATCGATATCGGTTTCGGTTGGGCAATCCGTTATTGCGGGTCACAAGCTTGCCGAAGTGGGAAGTTCTGGCAACTCGTCCGATGCACATCTTCATTTTGCCGTCTACCAAAACGGAAACGTGGTGGAGACCTATCAAAACCCGTCCTCTTGGTGGGAGTCACCAATCAGCTACGCGGGTGACGCCCACGGTACTCTTGACTTCGGAATTGCCAATCATGCTCCAACGCTAACGGAACTGGTCGATTGTCCCGTGGACACCAACGTGTTTCAACAAATGGATGGTGCTGGTCAGTCTGCGCACAGTTGGGTCAATCTGCATGGCTTTGAGTCAGGCGACAAATTAGATTATTTCTTCTACAAACCCGACGGCACTCAATATGCACATTGGAATTGGACGACGGGAGAGATCCGTTACGGATGGTGGGTTGCCGGTATTGGCTTGCCAGACATACCCGATCTCGGTGAGTGGACTTTGGATGCACAGCGAAACGGGGTGTCTCTTTACAAGGATTCTTTCTTGGTTGCAGTCCCCGAACCAAATTCGTTCGCTTGGCCGATGTGCGTATCAATGGTGGCCGTTGCATTAAGACGAACAAGGAAGCAGTCGCAAACTACTGCTTTGGTACCATGATTGGCCACAAAGTTTGTTGCCGGTTGATAGGTCGCGAGATCGGCGACCTCGGTCTGAATATTGACGCCGCTTCTATCCGACCAGCGATGGGCGTGGCAAATGGATGTAGCCACAACTGTCGGTGTGGCTGATTTCTTTGTGGCTCGTGTTTGCGTTGCTCAGTCCGGGCTACTTCGGCTGGCAGTAGTCAACTGGGGCCAGCCGACCTATCCCGATCCGCGTTGTTCTGCAAAGTGGATTTCATGTAAGAGCCACGATAACGCTGGCGATGCCACCAAGGGATTGCACGACACACCGCAGTTCGGAAGCGCCGAGTCGGTCTATGGGATCCACTCCCAAATCTAGTGTAACGCACAGGCCGAGCAATATCAGGCCCGCCGTTGGAACCGTCAACACGGCCGATACCACTGTCATCGTACCAAGTAAATTCGAAGTGGAGCTGAAGAACCGCCGAGTTGCATTCAGCCTTACGAACCAGATCATTTGTGAAAATGCGAGGAAAGGCCAGGCAAGAATCCCCAGACTCGGCTCCTCGAACTTTTTTGGTTCAAGTTCCAATGCTCTAATGGCAAGGGCAATAGGATAGGCGATCGAAAGCGCAAAAATGGTTCCGTAAACATCAGGATGCCGGATCCCAATCGACGCGGCCAACGCCCCTCCGCATGAATAACCAAAAACAGCAGATCGATTCCTGGAGTGCCGTATACCAATCACCTTGGTGGCCCAATCCACGACTGTGTTTACGAAAAAGGATTCATGCATCCCAAAACTGAAATCATCTCGGCCAATCACGCATTCCGCATTTCGGTGTTCGGGCGAGCAATCCGCTCCGACGAACCAAAAGCAATTAGCTCCAAATGCGTTAAAGAACTGGTGAGCAAATGCCCCGGCGTTTTGGCCGTCTGAGCAATAGATGACAATATCACTGGGCTCTCCACGCTCCTTTAGCGAGTAAAGTAAGACGCAGCGAGTGGAGTCGCCGAGAGGCAATCGCTCTTGTTGGCTAATAATTCTGATTGCGGGCTCCATCAGGACGCATAACTCATGTCACTTTGCTGAATCATCATAATCGATTGGCTGTCGTACTTCCCGCAATTCCGCGACCTCTTTTTCGAGCGTCGCAATTCTACTCTGAAGGTCAGCAATCTTCTTCGCCATTACAGTGACGATCCGAGCTAGAGATCGCGTTGAAGTCGATGCTGTAGACGTGCGGATGTCCGAGTTTCGAAAGCCTAGACTCTGCAGCTCAATACGTTTGTCTAATCCTTGGACCTTCAAATCGTTTTCGCCTAACGCATCCGCATAGCCTCGACGGTGGAATTCCATCAGTGCATTCCCGTCATCCTGTGCCAGGGAAGGTGTTGAATCATACACCAGCAGCAGTGTCATAACAGAAGTGCATGTCGTGCAGGTTGAAAATCGCATATCTGCGATTGCTCATTTTTCATAGCCTAGAAATTCCTCTGTAGAGAATGGCCAGTCGTCGCGTCTAGCCGTTTACTTTTTCAGTGCCGTTGCATGGATTAACGGGAGTTGGCGTGGCAGAAAGCTCGGCAGTCCCTGTTCTTGCTTGACTCGACAGTTATTGTCATTGATTGCGTTGTTGTTGAGCAGCAGGTTCGCCAGCGTCCAATTTTACCTCAATCCGATCAATTTTCTGTTGGAGCGATTGAATTTCCTTTCGCAATTCACTGATATCATCGGCCCCGCCCCGCGAGAATATTGCCACAATGATGGCGATGATTATCAACGTTCCACAACCCAGGCCACGTGCTCCTCCCGGCTCGTCTTGCCACCATGGGATCTTAGCTTGAGGTTCGACGGCTATGGGTTTTCCACAGTGAGGGCAAGGAAACATTCGGAGGGCCTCCGCTCGGGATGGAATAGAGATTAGCCGTTGCGACTAGTATATAGCGTCAAACTATCGAGCAGAGCAAGCTCTCAAGCATTTCCATGTCCGCTGGATCGACCTTGCAGCTATCTATGGTATCCCCCAAATTCCAAGTCGCCTTCCTAACCAACCTTCAGCGACTACTGTCTGAGGGCAGCTTTGTGGCGACGTACAAGTCCGCCCTGTTGTTGGCACTGGCAGATATTTCCGTTGAGAATGGCGATGATGTAGGCAGCGCGCTGGAGATTACGACGCAGCAAATCGCCGAGAAGTTCCTGACCTATTACTGGCGGCAGTCTTCGCCGTTTGTTCCGAGGGCCACGAATGTGGATCATTTCGTCCCCTGGGCGCGATATCCGGTCGACCTTGGCCACAATTTCGTGCTGGCCCACAGTACCTGCAATTCATCGAAATCAGATCACGTAGCGTCTGCTGAGTACCTGGAGAAATGGGTTGACCGGAACTTTTGACTTATCGCGCGCCTAACGAGTCAACCTTGGGCGAATACGCCCACATGCTAGTCATCATTGACACTTTCGCACCGGTCCCAACCTGTGTGATGGTGGGACTCGTCTGCATCGACTCCATCACAGACCACTGTTCCAGAACTCGGACAGAAAACTTCAGAATTTCGTGACAAACAGTACGACAAATTTGCTATGTTGGGAGCTAATCAACATTACGGAAAATTCCACCAAGGTCCACTGTCATGATCGCGACAACTCACCCTATTTGTAGCTACCGCGTGGATGAAAAAGACTGCATCGCATTCGTGGATCACTGGTGGTTGGCTTTCGCCCGCGAGAATGGAGCGGCGTCTCTCACTGAGGAACTAGTGCTTGGTCGATCGATCTGGGACTTCATCTGCGATAAACCGACACAGCTGTTGTACAATGAGGTTCACGCGCACGTGCGTGCCACAAACAAAGCCATATTAATTCCATTTCGATGCGATTCACCCACAATGAAGCGCTTTATGGAATTGAAGATTCGTCCGTATCCCAATGGGCAATTGGAATACGAGAGCAGGCTGCTGCAGGTTGTACCTCAACACCATGTCTCAGCATTGGATCATGGTTGCGAGCGATCTCAGGCTTTCTTGACGATGTGTAGTGTTTGTAAGCGATCTTTGATCGAGCCTTCGGGATGGCTGGATCTTCAAAACATTTCCTTGAAGCTGCGTACGTTCGAACAAGCGACGCCGCAATTGCGATATACGATTTGTCCTGAGTGTTCCTCCACCTGTCATCAGGTGAGGTCGCCATTAGTCCACTCAGCGAATCTTAAAACCTAGCTTTCACTGCCTGTTCCCAAGTTATGGAGACGCCTATGGCTGGAGCGAATGTCCACATCCCCGCGCACATCAACCCAGCTTCTCGTACGTCATCACCGCGATAATGTGGCGGCCGCACCTTGACCATGTGTAACACGGGCCGGTCCTAAATATGCTGGACTTAAAAACCGGAAAGAAAAAGCGGCAAGCAGCTGACCCCCACTGCACTCACATCTATTTCACCGGCGCTTCGGGCAATATTACGGCTGGTAAGTACAACGATGGTTCGCCGGAGTCAAGAAATGCGCTTACCGAAGGCCTTCACGCTGCCATGCTGACCTCGGAAAAAAGTCTCGAGCCCAGGCCGATCGATCGCTGCCAGTGGGTGACTGACGATATTCTACCGCAGGTGAATCCCGTTTTCGCCGCGGAGAATCAAATGGCAATGCTGCAGGACGGGAACAATCTACCCGCGAATAGAATCCGGCCGGCGATGCGCGTAAGTTGGATCGATCGATAGGCGTTTAGGCGAGAGCGCTCTCACTTTTTTTCCCGTAAACCGGCATTGCCCGGGGAGGCTGGCCCCCATCAAAGAAAAACGACTTTAGACCACTTCATTACTAAGCTAAACGCTAACCTCGTTTTCACAACTTACGCTGAACCAATACACCTGAGAATGCGTGGTCCTACTTGCTTCAGGAATTCTCGCAATTGTTTTGTTGCGACCAAGCCCTCAATACTATTTTGTGTCCAACACAACATGGCTACCTAACAAGCGATCGTGCAGCGCTTGACGCTTTAGACCCAGCACTGGAATCGTGTCGATCAAGAGGACTATTTCATCTAACGGCGACAACATCAGTGCGAAAATATCCATTTGCAGCGCAAGCGCGGCGACTACAAAAGATGCCACCCAGATCGGAATATTACGTATAAGGCCTCTGAGCACTCGCTTCCGTCTGCCAAGTTTTAGGCCATGGGGATCGACGACTCGCAGCTGAAACATATATCGACCGGGGGTCCTCCAGCCCTTCCAATCTACCCAGCTAGCAATAGCGGGGACGATGGGCGTCAGAATGCCAATCACTCCCATGCGACCGAAAAGTTTTAGAAGGTACTCAGAGACTTCTTGTGCAGACTGCCCTACCGCTGCCAGCTGAGCTGAAATCTGCCCTTCAAACTGACCAGGCAAAATGAAAGGTGTCATCAGTAGTCCCGCACAGGCCAAGTCAACCGCAAACGCCATGCTGCGACTGAGCAGTCCAGCATTCGTGAAACCCATCGGAGAGAGCTCCTGCAAGGCGGCTTCAAAAGTCTCGTAATCGGCGAAGCGTTCCTTTGGCTCGGGCTCTAGCAAACGAGTCAATAGCTCCTTCCAGCGCTCAGGCACTTTGCCAGGCCATTTGGTGGGAAACTCTATTTCGGCGATGCGTTGGCTGCGGGTTTGTTCCTGAAGCGTTGTGCCAGTTACCGTAAAGGGTCGCCGACCAAACGTGAGCTCGAACAATGTCACGCCGAGCGAGTACATATCGCTATGGATACTCGGCTCCGTGCCTCTCGCCAATTCGGGAGCCATGTAGCATAAAGTACCGCTAATCACTTGCACGGGGGCACACTGGTCGGTCTTGGCCGAACCAAAATCACAGAGCTTGACAGTTTCTTTGTCAGCCAAAATTAGGTTACCGGGCTTGATATCCCCGTGCACCAATCCCAACAGGCTGGCTTGCTTGAGTGCGGACACCACTTGCAATGCGTAACTGATTACCGCGTTGAATGGGAGATGGTTTTCGCGGAGTAAATTGCCCAGCGTTGGACCTGCTAACAATTCCATCGCAAAAAATGGTTCTTCATCGTTGCGTCCAACGTAATAGATCGTCACAACGTTGGGATGATTCAAACGGGCTTGCACGACCGCTTCGTGCAGAAGTTTTTGCACTTGCCGGAGCGATCCGTCCGCTCCTTGACCAGCGGCGCGCATTACCTTGACCGCTACCAACCGCTCTAGCGATTGATCCATCGCACGATAGACGGCTCCCATACCTCCATGGCCAATTTTCGACAACAGGCGAAAATGTCCAAGCTCCTCTCCCGAACGATCGGGACTGTTTGCAACCAAGAACGAAGTGCCTCCATCGACATCGGCGCAGAATGAAGTCGTCTGGGTCGTATTCAAGTCCTGCAATGCCAATTGTTGACCGCAGCTTCCACACCGTTCCTCGATCTGGTGGGATATTAAAACCTCAGCCCCGCAAGAGCATCGGTAGGTTATCAAGTTACTGCCGTTGTCAGCTTCGTCGGATTGTCGTCGTTCGTTCACGCTGGACTCAATCGCAGACTGGGTAAGGTAAACTGCATACTAGTCGATATCATCCTCGGTTGCATGCGACGGTCGTTTGGAGATTTAGAAATTCGCCGATGCGGTACCAGGGTGAACCCAAGGCCTTGACCTCGGCAGATAAAGATCCGCGTGCAAGGGGAAAGCCCCGTGCTAGGTGAATTGTACTCAACTCAGTTGAATGTCGTCGACTGGCTGCGAAAGTAAAAGCGGTCACTGGGAAAGCACAGACGCAAAATGCCAAACGACAGTTGACAAATGGATCAAAAACTCAATGCGCCCTCGGCATCGCAGTTTGTTCTGTCTCTTAATTCTCAGAAGAAGTTTTGCACTGACAAACTGATACGTATCGATACACAAATCGAATAGATCGCGGACACTCGACGCACTAAAATCTGGCAGGTTGGCAAATGTGTGTCCAACGAAGGTATTCCGCTACTGAACAGGTCAAATTGGTTATTAAATGAACAAACGCTCATGTTTTCTTGTGTGTGCACTGTTCGCTTGGTCCTTTTCTTCGGGTAACCAGGCCGTTGCGGCTGAGTCTGCATCGCTAGGCCCGCCTGCCATCGGGACGCACATTGATTCAATTCGCCTGACTGACTATCAAGGCAAGGAATGGAATCTGGAAGATGTTGGCGACCAGAAGGCAATTGTTTTTGCATTCATTGGTACGCAGTGCCCGTTGGCCAGATTGTATACCGCGAAATTGGTCGAACTCGAAACCCAGTTTCGGGAGAGGGGCGTGCTATTTGTGGCCGTTGATTCCAACGTGCAGGATAGTTTGGCTGAAATGTCGGCTCATGCTCGCAAATTCCACCTGGAATTCGCGTTTCTGAAAGACCCGGCACAGCAATTGGCGAACCTATTGGGTGCAACGCGAACTCCGGAAGTGTGTGTGTTAGATGGTAAACAACAACTGCGATACCGGGGCAGAATCGACGACCAATATGGCATTGGTTACACGCGAGCGACCGTCACGGAATCGGAGCTCGTGGCGGCATTGGAGGCGATTTTGAACGATCAAGAAGTTTCTATTACCTCCGCTCCGGCATGCGGTTGCCTAATTGGTAGAGGGTCGCGGGACCTAGACAAACCAGACACCGAATCCATGGTGACCTATGCGAACCAGGTGAGTCGCATTCTGCAAGCCCGGTGTGTGAGTTGTCACCGCCCCGGCGAGATTGGGCCCATGGACTTGAGCAATTTTGAAGATGCGTCGGCATGGTCCGACATGCTAGCTGAAGTGATCGACGAACAGCGAATGCCACCTTGGCATGCCAACCCGCAGCACGGCTCATTCAAAAACGATCGCCGCATGCCCCAGGAGGAGATTGATACCATCAAGAAATGGGTACGCAATGGTGCACCGCGAGGAAATCCCAGTAATGAGCCCGCACAAATTCAGTATGTCAATGGCTGGCAGATGCCAAGCGAGCCAGACCTCGTCATACCCATGGCTGAGCAAGCGTATGAAATACCAGCGCGGGGTGAAGTCAAATACCAACATCTTGTTGTCGATCCAAAGCTCACGAAGGATATTTGGGTCGGCGGGATGGAAATCGTGCCGGGTAACCGTTCCGTAGTTCACCACATCCTAGTCTTCGTCCGCCCGAAGGGAACGAAAGGCCGAGGGGTCGACGCGGAACGTGGGTTTCTTGCCGGTTTCGTTCCAGGTGCGCGAGTCGAAATGATGCCACCTGGGATGGCAAAACGCATTCCAGTCAACAGTGAACTAGTCTTTCAAATTCACTACACTACCAATGGCACGGCACAAAAGGACTTGAGCAAAATTGGGTTTTGGTTTGCCGATCCGGCAACGATCACGCACGAAGTGGAAACGACGAGTACGCTCCAGACCGTATTTCGCATTCCTCCACATGACGGCAACTATAAAACCAGTGCTATGCAGCCTGAGGAGCTACCAGAGTGCGAACTGTTGTCGATGAGCCCCCACATGCATGTTCGCGGTAAATCGTTTCGATACACAGCGGTCTATCCTGACCAAAGTCGTGAAATCTTGCTTGATGTGCCCAACTACGATTTCAATTGGCAAACGGATTATCGACTGACGGAAAGAAAAAAGCTCCCCAACGGAACTCGCATCTTTTGTGAAGCCGTATTCGACAATTCGTCCAGCAATCTCAATAATCCTGACCCGGATTCGTGGGTCTCATGGGGCGACCAGACGCATGAGGAGATGATGATTGGATACTTCCATGTGGCCATCCCCCTCGACCCAACCTCGGGACGTGCTCCTGCAGTGAAGAAGGCTCCTACACCGCGACCAACGCCATCCCAGATTTTCAGGGTGTTGGATTCGGACGGCGATGGCAAACTATTGAAGAGTGAAGTTCCCAAACAAGTTATCCCATTCTTTGAGAGACTTGATCTTAACAAGGATGGAATACTCGAGCTTTCTGAATTGCCCAAATAGATCGACTCCTGCTGGGTTATCCACAGCCTTACGTCTGTGTCGTTAACCGATCCGCCTCGTCATTTCCCGCTTCAAACCGAAAAGATTGTTAGCGCAGGCATACGGGGACACGGCATACGGGGACACCACGGCATACGGGGACACAGCACGGTAGCGGGCAGTAATACGGCTTTCGAATTAGGTGTTAGGTTGGTGGTGCCAGCATCGCGGACCGGGGTGGGCCCACCACCCGATGAGGACCTGTGTCCCCTCGCCCGCTCAAGGTGCTTGAAGATCTGGTCGGCGATGAATTCAAAGGTTACTTGAATTTCGACTATTTTTCAGCGAACTGCTCATTTGCTTGGAACTACGACATCAAGGCCCAGTATTGTTGGGCTCACCTGATACCCGACATACGTTAGTGCGCCACGTCCCGAAGACAACTATAGCGAGCAGCAAGTTCGTCA